>DAHUXE010000050.1 GCA_027307325.1 Gammaproteobacteria bacterium
GTCGTGCTGGTAGTAGTAGAAGATCGCATCGACGTAGTGCAGGTCGCGTACGCGAATCTCGGGGAGCTTCTCCGGATCGTGTCGCCGCGCGGGCGCCGGCAGCGCCGGCAGCGCCAGCACCAGTACCGCGACCAGCGCGCGCGCGAAGCGGCGGTCCATGGTGCGCGCTATTCCCAATCCTTGATCTCGAACTCCGGCTGGAGCTTTCTCTGCCGGTCGTTGATCTTGAGCTCGAGGTACTTCGCCCCGATACCCTTCTCGAACCTGATCGAGGCGCCGCGCTTGTAGGGCCGGTCGTTCGGGCCCTTGCCGCTGAAGAAGGCAACCAGCTCGTGCTGGCCGACCTTCAGGTTGCCGAGGTAGAGCCGCTGCACGCCGCCCTTCAGCAGCGCCTCGACTTCACGCGGCGTGTACAGGTAGTTGAGGACTTCCTTGTTGTCGATCTTCAGCTGCACCGAGTCGAGCGCGAAGAAATTGCCCACATCAACTCCGAGAAACACCGCCACCTGCGTGTTGGCGGGGAACAGCAGCTCCTCCTCGAGGACGAAGAGATCGCGGTTGAGATCGACCACGTCCTTCTTGAGTCCCTGCACCTGCTCATCGAGCGCGCGCGTGTCGGTCGCAGTCCCGGCAGAAGCAGGCGCGGGTTTGGCGGCCTCACTCCCGGCAGAGGCCGGCGCGGGGGCCGGTGGCGGCGCGGCGCCGGCGAGCTGCGCGGCCGCGAGCAGTGCGAGAGCGAGCGCCGCGGCGGTCGCGGCCCTCAAACCGCGCACCGCACGGCCGGACTCGCAGGGCGTGAGAGCATCGGGCATGTTCGTTCCGATCATTCGTTCAGCAGAACCCGCAACTCCTGCAGATACGTGTCGTCGCTCTTCGCGCTGAAGTCTCGCAGCACGTTGCGGACGGTGCCATTGCGATCGATCAGCACGGTCATCGGCAGATTGTCCACCTGGTAGGCCCGGCCCACCGCCTTGTCCGGATCGAGCAGCATCGGGAAGGCGACCGGCAGACCGCGCGCGTACTCGATGGCGCGCGCCGGCACGTCGTCGACGCCCACCCCGTAGACCGCCAGCCCGGCGGAGCGGTAGGTGGCGAGACTGCGGTTCAAGGCGTCGAGCTGCGCGCGGCAGCTGTCGCAGGCGCTGCTCCAGAAGGAGAGGACCACCACCTCACCGCGATGTTCCGAGAGGCGCACGTTGCCACCGGCCACGGCGTGCAGGGTGAAATCCGGGGCAGCGCGCGCGAGCAGGCCGTAGCTGCGCTGCGCGAGCGCGGCCGTGCCGGCGCCGAGCAGCGCCAGTGCTGCACACTTGAGAAACATCCGCGCGCGTGACCGGCGGTCACGCGCCGCCGGACCGTCGGGTCGTTGCAGACTCAAGGGAAAATCCTTCGGGCTGTGAGGCCGGGCTGCGCGCAAGCGCGGGAACCCTCGCACAGCGCAGACGAGACTGTCAACGAAGCGGCGCGCGAAAGCGCCTCCCGACCCGCGCCTGATGCCGCACAGTCGTCGCCCGGCGACAGTCGGCACCGCTCTGCGGTGCACCGCGGCCGCGCGGCGCAGGCGGCTTTTGCCCAATCAACTAGATGATCGGCTGGAACACCGTCATGGCGGCGAGCGATGCGGCGGGCCCCAGCCCCTGCATCGGGAAGAGGGTCGGGAACTGCGCGTCGGTGCCCGCGAGTCCCATGTAGTTGAGCATGATGAGCTCGGGGATCTGGTTGATGGAGTTGGCCGCGGGGCTCGAGCTCGAGACCACCGAGCCGTCGGAGCTGAAGTAGCCGATCTGCTGCCCGGCGACGCCGTTGCGCAGCACCGGGCGGCCCTTGGGGCTGAACACCAGGAACAGCGTGGCCGCCACCGAGGAGTTGTCGCCCTGCCAGCCGAGCTTGTTGCGCCCGGCGGTGCTGGTGTCGACCATGCTGTTGGAGGCGAGCGAGCCGTCGCTCATGATCTGGATCATGACCGGGGTGCCCTTGCGCGAGGCGTACTCGAGCACCGCGCCGATCATCTGCCCGGCGTTGAAATTGCGCGTCTCGCCGGTGGCACGCGAGCCGTCGTGATAGTCATACCCGCCCATGGAAATGGTGCCCGCGCCGGCGTAGCCGTCGATCACCAGCTTCATGACCGAGGGGGCGGAAAGATTCGGATCATGGGTCGTGGCGATTTGCCGAAGTATCAAAGAGTTACAAATAACTTGATACGGCGGAGCGGGTTTCCTGCACGATTCTACCGTCAGTCCCAACTGTTCAGTGCCTGGGGGGGCAATGGCATCGCTCTGGAATGAGACGCAGCGGGAGTATG
>DAHUXE010000070.1 GCA_027307325.1 Gammaproteobacteria bacterium
TTGGCCGAGGGCGACCTGCTCCGCGTCACCGACGGGCCGTTCGCTGATCTCCGCGGGCTCTGCAGGCGCACAGCGAAGGATCGGGTCGAACTGTTGCTGCAGGTGATGAACGGCCGCGAGGTGAAGGTGACGCTGCCACGCTCGCTGGTCGAGCTCGCGCCGGGCGATGGCGCTTAGGAACCTCGGGCCGAGGGTCGCGATCGCCGATACGCGCATCGCGCGGCCGCCGGCGAAAGAGGTCAACCCGCACTACACGACGCCCGAGCATCGCGCCTGGCGCGCCGTGGTGGTCGCTCGCGCCGGCGGCCGCTGCCAGGATCCCGCGTGCGCCTCGCCGGCTCGGGGCGCCCGCCTCTACGCCGACCACGTCATCGAGCTGCGCGACGGCGGCGATGCGCTCGATCTTGCCAACGGCATGGCGCGCTGCGCGGCGTGCCACGCGAGGAAGACGCTGGCCGAACGCGCGAGGCGCATGGCCTACCTTCCGAAGGGGTAGGGGGCTTCTAACTCGGCCACCCGGGCGCCTTGCACCGTTCCAGGCACATTCGCGGATTTTTTTCAATGCAGCCGGAAATCCAGGCCGTTGACCTCTGGGGCGACCCGATCCCGCCGCGCATCGAGAGGCGCGGCCGGCCCCAGCACGTCGTCACGCCGGAAAAACGCATACGTGTCGCGGTGTTGCGGGCGATGCGTCACTCGCATGAGGAGATCGCCGCGGCGATGGGGATCTCCGAGCCGACGCTGCGCAAGAATTATTTGCCCGAGCTCAAGAGCGGCCTCGCGCAGAAGCGGGCCGAGGTGCTCGTCCGGCTCTGGGAGAAGGTGCAGGAAGGCAACGTCACGGCGATGAAGGAGTTCATGCGCCAGACGGAGAAGAGCGACCTCGCGCCGCGCGAGCTGCGGCCGCCGAAGCCGACGAAGCTCGGGAAGAAGGACCAGGCGCTCGTCGACGCGCAGCAGCCTGACGTCAGCAGCTCGATGGGCGAGCTGATGGCACGCCGCGCCGCCGGCGAGTTCAAGCTGCACTGACGACCATGTGGTCGCTCGCCTGCCCGGACTGGGAGGCCCGCATTCGCGAGGGCCGCAGCCTGGTGCCGGAGCTGCCGTTGTTCCGCGAGGAGGGCGGCCTCGCCACCGAGTTCTTCGACGGGCTGCATCTTCCCGATGTGCCCGGCCAACCGCTGCTACGCGAAGCTGCTGGCGAGTGGTTCCGCGACATCGTCCGCGCACTGTTCGGTGCACGGGACCCCGAGACGAACGAGCGGCACATCCGCGAGGTGTTCGCCCTTGTCGGCAAGGGCAACAGCAAGACGAGCTACGGTGCGGGGCTGATGCTGACCGCCCTCTTAATGAACACGCGGCCGCGCGGCGAATACCTGTTCGTCGGCCCGACGCAGGCGATCGCCGACCTCGCATTCAGCCAGGCCGCCGGGATGATCGAGTGCGACCGCGAGTTGACGAAGCGCTTCCAGGTGCGCGAGCACCTTAAGGAGATCACCGATCGCGTCAGCCGCGCGAAGCTCAAGGTGAAGACGTTTGCGCTCGACATATTAACGGGCCCGCGCCCGGTCGGCGTGTTGCTTGACGAGCTGCACATCCTCGGCACGCATCCCGATACGTCGAAGGTGCTGCGCCAGATCCGGGGCGGCCTCGAGAAATCGACCGAAGGCTTCCTCGTGATCATCACGACGCAGAGCGACAGGCCGCCGGTCGGCGCGTTCCGCGACGAGCTCAACATGGCGCGGGCGATCCGTGATGGCCGCTTCGCCGGCCGTATGCTGCCGGTGCTGTATGAGTTTCCCGACGACATCGCGCGCGACCAGGCGCGGCCGCCCGCGTGGCAGGACCCGTCGACCTGGCACATGGTGATGCCGAACCTGGGGCGCTCGCTGCGCCTCGACAGTCTCGTGCACGACTGGGAGGCCGAGCGCGTGAAGGGCGAGCATGCGATCCAGGTGTGGGCGTCGCAGCATTTGAATATCGAGATCGGGGTGGGACTGAAAACCGACCGCTGGCGCGGCGCCGATTACTGGGCGCCGGCGACCGAGGAAGGTCTCGACCTCGCTGCGCTGCTCGAGCGCAGCGAGGTGGTATGCATCGGCATCGACGGCGGCGGCCTCGACGATCTGCTCGGCTTCGCCGTGCTTGGCCGTGAGACTGGCACGCGACGCTGGCTGCTGT
>DAHUXE010000080.1 GCA_027307325.1 Gammaproteobacteria bacterium
GACTCGCTCATGAGCGCGGGCGAGCTCGGCCGCGCCGCGAACGGCGCCGCGGTGCGCACCGCCGGCATCGTGCTCATGCGCCAGCGGCCTGCCACCGCGAGCGGCGTCACCTTCGTCACGCTCGAGGACGAGAGCGGGCAGGTGAACGTCATCGTGTGGGAGCGCGTCGGCCGTGCGCAGCGCCGCGCACTCATCGAGTCGCGGCTGCTCGAGGTGCACGGCGAGCTGCAGCGCCAGGACGGCGTCATGCACGTGATCGCCCGGCGGCTCATCGACCGCAGCGCGCTCCTCGGGCAGCTCACGGCGCGCTCGCGGGATTTTCACTGACCTCGCGGCTCGCACGGCCTCGACGGGCTGCGTGGTCGGCGCGCCTCAAGCCGCAATCAACTACGGGGCTTGCGCCCGCCCTTGGGGGGGTGCTCCCCGTCGGCGCCGATCTCGTAATCCTCGAAGTCGCTGGTGAGCTCGGCGGTATGCTTTTCCTCGAGCAGCCGCTCGAGGCGCCGCCACGCGGGGTCGCCGGCCTTCTGGCCGCGACGCTTGGCGAGGTCGAGGTCCTTGATGACCTGATCGAGGTCCACGTCACCGTCGCCGATGACGGGCTCGTCGGCTTCTTCGTCCTCGAATTCGTCTGATTCCGGCTTCTCGCTCATGCGGGACAGCTGTCCGGCAGGAATTGGACGGCGCGAACTTAAATCAGATCACCTGGCAACTGCAATGCGGTTTGTGTGGTTTTTGTGACCCGCGTCCGGTATGGGGTCCGCAGATTCAGTGAATCAGGTCGTTCATCCTGAAAATGGGCAGCAGCATTGCAAAAACGATGCCCATGACGAAGGCGCCCATCACAATGATCAGCAGAGGGCCGAGGAGCCCCACCATGGCCGCGAGCAGGGCGTCGAGCTCGCGCTCCTGGCTGATCGCGGCCCGCTCCAGCATACTGTCAAGCTCCCCGCTCGACTCGCCGCTCGAGATCAGATGGATCGTCATCGGTGGAAACATGCGGCTCACCGCCAGCGAGCGTCCGATCGGCGCGCCCTCGCGTACGCGCGCGGCCGCATCCGCCACCGCGTCCCGCATCGGCAGATTGGTCACCACCTCGCCCGCGATGCGCAGCGCCTCGAGCACCGGCACGGCGCTTGCCGACAGGATGCTGAAAGTGCGCGTGAAGCGCGCGGTGTTGAACCCGCGGGACAGCTTGCCGACGAGCGGCACGGTGAGCAGGAAGCGCTGCACACGGCGTTTGGCGGCCGGATCGCGCTGCCAGCGCCGGAATGCCCATACGACGAGCGCCAGCACGATGGCGATATACAGCCCGTAGTGGCGCAGGAAGTCGCTGGTGGCGATCAGCGCCCGGGTGATCAGCGGGAGCTTGCCCTTGGCCGATTCGAACACCGCGACCACCTTCGGTACCACGAACACCAGCAGGCCCGAGACGATCGCAAAGCACATCACCGTGAGCACGATCGGATAGAGCAGGGCTGCCAGCACCTTCTGGCGGATCTGCTCGCGGCTCTCGGTATAGTCGGCGAGCCGCTCGAGCACGTTGTCGAGGTGCCCGGACTGCTCGCCGGCGGCCACCGTGGCGCGGTAGATCTCGGGGAACACGCGGGGAAAGTCCGCAAAGCCGTCGGCGAGAGTGTGGCCTTCCATGACGCGGGCGCGTACCCCGAGGACGATGCTCTGCACGCGCGGCTTCTCGGTCTGCTGCGAGACGGCGAGCAGCGATTCCTCGAGCGGCAGCCCCGCGTGCACCAGTGTGGCGAGCTGCCGGGTGAAGAGCGCGAGGTCGGTCGACGAGACGCGCCGCATCAGGCTGAAGGAGCGCTGCGCTCGCGCCTCCTTCTGGGCAACTTCGCCGACGGTTACCGGGAGTAATTGCTGCTCGCGCAGCAACTGACGGATGTGGCGCGGCGTGTCGCCTTCGAGGATGCCTTTGTGCTCCTTGCCGGCGGCATCGAGGGCGGTGTACTCAAATGCGCCCATTATTTTATTGGCCGAAAGCCGCCGGAGGCGCTTTCGGCGGAGGGCGCCTGCGCCATGTGTGACGCCGGGGCGAGAGGCGCGACTCTCGCCCCTCATTGGCAAGTCGCAGGCTCAGTGCCATTAGTCCTCGCGCGTGACCCGCAGGATTTCCTCGAGGGTGGTCTCGCCGTGCAGCACGCGCGCGCGGCCGTCGTCGCGGATCGAGGGGCTGGAGAGGCGCGCGTGCCGCTCGATCTCGTGCTCCGACACCTCGTCGTGGATCATGGTACGCATCTGGTCGTCGACGACGATGAGCTCGTAGATGCCGGTACGGCCGCGATAGCCGCCGGCCGGGTCGCGGCCCGGCCGGTAGAGCGTAGGAGAGGGATCCCCCGGACCCAGGTTGAGCAGCCGCCGCTCGCGCTCGCCGGCCTTGAAGGGCTGCTTGGTGTCGGGATTGAGCACCCGCACCAGGCGCTGGGCCAGCACGCCGATCAGGCTCGAGGACAGCAGGAACGGCTCGATGCCCATGTCGCGCAGCCGGGTGATGGCGCCGGCTGCGGTGTTGGTGTGGAGCGTGGAGAGCACCAGGTGGCCGGTGAGGCTCGCCTGCACCGCAATCTGCGCCGTCTCGAGGTCGCGGATCTCGCCGATCAGCACCACGTCGGGGTCCTGGCGCAGGATCGCGCGCAGCCCGCGGGCGAAAGTCATCTCCACCTTGGTGTTGACCTGGGTCTGGCCGATGCCGTCGATGTAGTACTCGATGGGATCCTCGACGGTCATGATGTTCTGGGTGTTGTCGTTCAGACGCTCGAGCGCCGCGTAGAGCGTCGTGGTCTTGCCCGAGCCGGTCGGCCCGGTCACCAGGATGATGCCGTGGGGCTTGTGGATCAGCTCGTCCATCGCGCTCTGGGTGCGCGGATTCATGCCGAGCGACCCCAGGTCGAGCTTGCCGGCCTGCTTGTCGAGGATGCGCAGCACCACGCGCTCGCCGTGCCCGGAGGGGATGGTAGACACGCGCACGTCGACCGCGCGGCCGGCGATGCGCAGACTGATGCGCCCGTCCTGCGGCAGTCGCTTCTCGGCGATGTCGAGCCGCGACATGACCTTCACGCGCGACACCACCAGCGGCGCCACCGCGCGCTTCGACTGCAGCACCTCGCGCAGCACGCCGTCCACACGGAAGCGGATCACGAGCCGGTTCTCGAACGGCTCGATGTGGATGTCGGAGGCGTTCTCCTTCACCGCCTGGGTGAGCACCGCGTTGATCAGGCGGATGATCGGGGCGTCGTCCTCGCTGTCGAGCAGATCGGCCTGCTCGGGCAGCTCCTGCGCGAGGTGCGCGAGATCGGTGGTCTCATCGAGGCCCTCGACCGCCTGCATCGCGTCCGAGCCGGCCTCGTAGGCGCGCCGCAGCAGCAGGTCGAACTCCTCTTCCGGCACACGCTCGAGTCTCACCGGGCGGCGCAGGTAGCGGCGCACCTCGGCGAGCGCGAGCGGCGAGGCGTTCTCGCGGCAGACACAGTCCGCGACTCCCTCGACGATGCCCCGCACCAGCACGCCGTGGCGCTTGGCGAAGGCGAAGGACAGCCGCCGTTCCGCGGAGGCCGTGTCGGCGGGGGCGCCGTGGGTCTCGCTGGGGGTGACCGCGTTCATACGGTGCGCACGCTCATTGCCTGGGGGGCGGCTGGTCGGCAGGCGTTGCGGCCGGGCTGTCGGGCGCCGCGGCGCCCGGTGCCGCGGGTACGCCCGCCGGCGGCATGACGGGCGCGGGAATGGGCGGCGCTGTCCGCCC
>DAHUXE010000084.1 GCA_027307325.1 Gammaproteobacteria bacterium
CCCGCACGATCTCGTCCAGACCGGCGGCCAGCTCCACCCGGGTCGCGGCGTCCTCGACTACCTTCAACATCGGCGTTCCTTCCCACCGGCGTTGCCACGCCGGCATCCGATGACTGATCACTCGGGAACGCCGCGCCCTCCGTCAGGTCCCGCATCCACAACTTCGAGTCATAGCTCGACCTCGCCAGTCGGCAGCGTGTCACTGCCGGAAGCGGCGAGGCCACCGCGCGAGGCTCTGTGAGACCGACCAAGGAACTCGCAGAGAGGCGCCCACGCGATGGCCCAGGACCAGTCTGCCTTGCACGACCTGCTCGAGGTGCGAGCTATGACTCGAAGTTGTGGATGGGGGACCTGACGGAGGGCGCGGCGTACCTTCCCGAGTGATCAGTCACAGGATGCCGGCGTGGCAACGCCGGTGGGAAGGAACGCCGATGTTGAAGGTAGTCGAGGACGCCGCGACCCGGGTGGAGCTGGCCGCCGGTCTGGACGAGATCGTGCGGGAGGGCGCGCGGCGGATGCTGGCCGTGGCGCTGGAGGCCGAGGTCGAGGCCTATCTGGCGGCGCACGCCGGGGAGCGGGACGAGGCGGGGCGGCGGCTGGTGGTGCGCAACGGGCAGGCCCGTGCTCGCCAGGTGACCACGGTGGCCGGGGCGGTGGAGGTGCGCGTCCCGCGGGTGGACGATCGGCGGGTCGACGCGGCCACCGGCGAGCGGCGGCGGTTCCGCAGCGCGCTGTTGCCGCCGTGGTGCCGCCGGTCGCCGAAGGTGACCGAGGTGCTGCCGCTGCTGTACCTGCACGGGTTGTCGAGCAAGGACTTCGTGCCAGCGCTCGAGGAGTTCTTCGGCGCGAAGGCCGGGCTGTCCGCCTCGGTCGTGACCCGGCTGACGGCGAGCTGGCAGGACGAGCAGCGCCGCTTCGCCGAGCGCGACCTGTCCGGCGTCGACTACGTGTACGCGTGGGTCGACGGCGTGCACTTTTCGGTGCGGCTCGACGACGACCGGGTCTGCACCCTGGTCATGGTCGGGGTTCGCAGCGACGGCACGAAGGAGCTGGTCGCCCTCGCCGATGGCTACCGCGAATCGACCCAGTCGTGGGCGGACCTGCTGCGCGACTGCCGGCGCCGCGGCATGCGGGCGCCGGTGCTGGCCATCGGCGACGGGGCGCTGGGGTTCTGGGCGGCGCTGCGCGAGGTGTTCCCGCAGACCCGCGAGCAGCGGGACTGGGTGCACAAGGTGATGAACGTGCTCGACGCGCTGCCCAAGAGCGCCCAGCCGACCGCCCGCAAGGCGCTCGCCGAGATCCGCGACGCCGAGGACCGCGACCACGCCGAGCAGGCGATCGCCGCGTTCGCCGACCTGTTTAGCCCGAAGTACCCGAAGGCGGTGGCCAAGGTGGTTGACGACGCCCCGCAGCTGCTCGCCTTCTACGACTTCCCGGCCGAACACTGGGTGCACCTCAAGACGTCGAACCCGATCGAGTCGACCTTCGCCACCGTGCGGCTGCGGACCCGGGTCACCAAGGGCCCGGGCAGCCGAGCCGCCGGCCTGGCGATGGTGTTCAAGCTGATCGAGGCCGCGCAGGAGCACTGGCGCTACGTCAACGGCGCCCACCTCGTCGCGCTCGTGCGCGCCGGCGCCAAGTTCGAGAAGGGGGTGCTCGTCGAACGGCCCGAACAGGCCGACACGAAGGTCGCCGCGTGATCAATCAGGGACACGCCGTCCACAACTCTTGACGATTGCTCCGAGGTGCTGCGCACCGCCGATGGCGGGCAGTTCGTCAACCGGCTGCTCACCGGCGCGCTCCAGGCGCTCATCGAGCTGGGGGCGACCGCCGCGATCGGCGCGGGGCCGCACGAGCGGACGCCGACCCGCACCACCCAGCGCAACGGATCCCGCCCGAAGACCCTCACCACGGCGGCGGGCGACGTCACCGTCACGATTCCCAAGACCCGGACCGGCTCGTTCTTTCCCTCCTTGCTCGAGCCGCGCCGGCGCATCGACAGGGCGCTGCACGCCGTCATCGCCGAGGCCTACGTCCACGGGGTGAGCACCCGCAAGGTCGACGACGTGGTCGCGGCGATGGGTGGGCTCGCCGGGGAGAGCACGAGCGAGGTCAGCCGGATTTGTACCGCGCTCGACGCCGAGGTGGCCGCGTTCGCGCAGCGGCCGCTCGAGACCGCCTTCCCCTACCTGTTCGCCGACGCCACCTACTGCAAGGTGCGCCTCAACGGCCGGGTCGTCTCGCAGGCCGTCGTCGTCGCGACCGGCGTGTCCGCCGACGGGCGCCGCGAGGTGCTCGGCCACGCCGTCGGCGACAGCGAGACCGAGGAGTTCTGGACCGAGTTCTTCCGCTCGCTGCGCGAGCGGGGGCTCACCGGCGTGCACCTGGTCATCAGCGACGCCCACCGCGGGCTCGCCGCCGCGGTCACGGCCGTGCTGCAGGGCGCGAGCTGGCAAAGGTGCCGCGTGCACTTCCCGCGCAACGTGCTCGCCAAGGTGCGCAAGGGCGACGCGGAGATGGTCGCCGCCGCCGTGCGCACCATCTTCGCCCAGCCCACCGGGGAGGCCGTGCGCGATCAGGTGGACAGCGTCGCGGCCCTGCTGGAGGGCAAGTTCCCGACCGTCGCCGAGCTGCTGCGCGACGCCAAGCCCGACCTGACCGCGTTCGCCGACTTCCCCGAGGCGCACTGGAAGAAGCTCTGGAGCACCAATCCGTTGGAGCGCCTCAACAAGGAGATCAAACGACGGACCGACGTTGTCGGAATCTTCCCGAACGCCGCCGCACTGTCCCGCCTCGCCGGCGCGGTCCTCGCCGAAGCCCACGACGAGTGGCAAGCGGGCGATCGCCGCTACCTGTCCGAGACCAGCATGGCGGCGCTGTTTGCCGCTTCGACGGCGCTGCCGACACGCTGTGAGGAGGTGCCGCCCCAGCCTGAACTCTCTACCGCATAATCAGCCCAGAGCAGAGCTGCGCGACCCGTCTACTTCCACCACTCTACCGGGGCTCGATCGCAGGACAGCCCGCCTTCGAGCCGAAGAACTCCTCCAGTGCGGGCACGAAGTCGCCGCTGGATAGCCCGTGCAGGTAT
>DAHUXE010000093.1 GCA_027307325.1 Gammaproteobacteria bacterium
ACCGATCCCAAGACGACGTTTCTCGGGCTGCTGGGGAGCGAGCATCTCGATGCCGGCTTCGTGCGCCGCATCGTGCACCTGCGCTCGCGCGGCCTCGCGGCGAAGCTGCACGTTGCGCTCGACGGGCCGCCGCAATTCGCCGGACTCGAGGCGGCGGCGCTGCGCGGGCGGCTCGTGTGGGCGCCGTCGCCGGAGCACATCGAGCGCGCCTACAACCACGCCAAGTACGGCGAGTTCTCCTCAGCCCCGATGCTCGAGGTGACCGTGCCGACGATGGCGGATCCCACGCTGGCGCCACCGGGCAAGCACGTGCTCTCGGTGGTGGCGCAGTACGCGCCCTACGCACTGTCTGCAGGCTGGGCCGACGGGCGGGCGCGATTCACCGACCTCCTCATCGACACGCTCGCGAGGCTGTCCCCCGGGCTGCGTGCGCAGGTCGTGCACGCCGAGCTGCTCACTCCGGCGGATATCGAGCGGGAGTTCCGCATCACCGGCGGCCACTGGCATCACGCCGAGCTGGCGCTCGATCAGTTCTTCATGCTGCGGCCGGTCCCGGGCGTCGCCCAGTACCGTGCGCCCGTCGGCGGTCTCTATCTCTGCGGCGCGGGCTGCCATCCCGGCGGCGGTGTGATGGGGATCGCCGGGCGCAACGCCGCGCGTGAGGTCGTGAGGGAGGCGGCCTGAGATGCTCACCGCGAGAGAACCGCACTTTCGCCGGCCGCTGCTGCCGACTCCGTTCCACGAGCGCTCGCGGCAATCGAGCCAGGTCGACAGCTTCATCCCGTGGGCGGGGTATACGACGGTCGACGTGTTCTCGACCGTCGAGCAGGAATATTTCGCGATCCGCAATGCCGCCTCGCTTTACGACCTGACTCCGATGGTGAAGTACCGGATCGCCGGTGCCGATGCGCTGCGCTACCTCAACCGCCTGGTGACGCGCGACCTCGCCAGACTCCGTCCGGGCCGGGTCGCCTACTGCGTTTGGTGCAACGACGCCGGTCACCTGATCGACGACGGCACCGTGTTCTGCCTCGGCGAGGGGGAGTACCGGCTGTGTACGGCAGAGCGGCAGCTCGACTGGCTGCTCGACTCCGCCATCGGCTTCGACGTCGCGATCCGTGAGGTGACCGAGGAGGTGGCCGCGCTCGCGTTGCAGGGTCCGACCTCGTACTCGGTGCTGCGCAAGGCGGGAGTCGCGGGCGTCGAGCATCTCAAGCCCTTCGAGCTCGGGACCTTCACACTGCCGGCGGCGGGCGACACGCGCCTGATGGTGTCGCGGACCGGTTTCACGGGCGACCTCGGCTACTAGCTGTGGATGGCGCCGCAGGACGCCGAGCGCGTGTGGGATGCACTCTTCGAGGCCGGCCGGACCCGCGGCATCCGCCCGATCGGATCGCGCGCGCTCAACATCGCGCGCATCGAGGCGGGTTTCCTCCTGCCGAACATGGACTTCGTACCGGGCGAGCGCGCCGTTTTCATCGGCACCGGGCGCTCGCCGCTCGAGCTCGGGCTCGCCTGGCTGGTGGATTTCGGCAAGGGGCATTTCACCGGCCGGCGAGCGCTGCTCGCGGAGCAGCGCCGCGGCGCGCGGCGCCTCCTGGTCGGGCTCGACGTCGAAGGCACGAAGCCCGCGCTCAACGCGCTGCTGTATGCCGACCGGAGCCTGCGCCGCCAGGCGGGCAGCGTATCTTCCGCGGTCTGGTCGCCGACCACCAAGCGCAACCTCGCGCTCGCGCTGGTGGAGGCGCCGCATTTCGGCACGGACAACACGCTGTGGGCGGAGATCTACCTCAACCGCGAGCTGGTATGGGAGCGGCGCGTGGTACGCGCGCGGGTCGTCGAGCGCCCGTTCTTCGCACCTGAGCGGCGGCGCGCCACTCCGCCGGGGGAGTTTTAGTGTGATCGCTACCCAGGAGAAGCAGAGCGCCGACCGCCCCTGGCTCGATCCAAACGCCACTCCGCAGATCGTGATCGAGGGAGTGAGCAAGACGTACGGCGGCGTCACGGCGGTCGACAATGTGAGCCTCAGCATCTTCAAGGGCGAGATGTTCGCGCTGGTCGGAGCGTCGGGCTGCGGCAAGACGACGCTGCTGCGCATGCTGGCCGGGTTCGCCGAGCCCAGCAGCGGCCGGGTACTGATCGACGGCGTACCGATGAGCGGGGTGGCACCCTACGAGCGGCCGGTCAACATGATGTTCCAGTCGTATGCGCTGTTCCCGCACATGACGGTGGAGCGCAACGTCGGCTATGGCATCAGCCGCATGAAGATCGACGCCGCGACGCGCAAGCGCCGCATCCAGGAGGCGCTCGAGATGGTGCAGCTAGGGCAGGTGGCGGCGCGCAAGCCGCACCAGCTCTCCGGCGGTCAGCGCCAGCGTGTGGCGCTGGCGCGTGCGCTGATCCGGCGGCCGAAGGTGCTGCTGCTGGACGAGCCGTTGTCGGCGCTCGACAAGAAGCTGCGCGAGCAGACGCAGTTCGAGCTCATGGACCTGCAATACAAGGTCGGCATCACCTTCATCGTGGTGACGCACGACCAGGACGAGGCGATGGCGCTCGCTACGCGCATCGCGGTCATGGACCACGGCAGGGTGGTCCAGGTGGGTACGCCGTCGCAGATCTACGAGTTCCCGGCAAGCCGCTTCGTCGCGGACTTCGTCGGCACCACCAATCTCTTCGAGGGTACCGTCGTGAGCTGCGAGCCGGGCCTCATCACCGTGCACTGCCCGGAGACCGGCTGCGAGCTGCTGGTGGACGAGGATGGGCGCTTTGCGCCCGGTCAACGGGTGTGGGTCGCGCTGCGGCCGGAGAAGATCCGGCTCGACAAGCAGCCCCCGGGCGGCGCGCGGACAAATCAGCTGCGCGGCACGGTGTGGGAGCTCGGCTATCTCGGTAACCGCTCTACCTACCGCATCAAGACGACCAGCGGCAAGGTCGTCACTGCATTCGCCCAGAACGAGCGGCGCACCTCCGAGTGGGCGATCGATTGGAGCGACGAGGTGTTCGTCAGCTGGGACGCAGATGCCGCGGTGCTGCTGCAGTCATAAATTACAACGTGAACATCATGAGAAGAGGGGAGATACACATGCTGAACGCAACCCGGACGGCGACCGGAATCGGCGCGCTGGTCCTCGCGATGTTGTGCGTGGCGCTGCCACCCAGGGCAATGGGCGCCGACGCGGCCGCCTCGGCGGCCGGCCCGGCGGCCGGTGCGAGCACGCCCGCGGCGGGCAGCGAGGCGGAGCGCCCGCTGCAGGAGATCATCGTCACGGCGACCCGCCGCGAGGAGTCCCTGAGCAAGGTGCCGATCAGCGTCTCCGCTCTCAGCCAGTCCGACATGGACAACCGCGGCATCAAGGACATGCAGGACATCGTGCGCTTCGTGCCCGGCGTATCCATCGACAACGGGGGCACCAACGCCATCTCGATCCGCGGCATCTCCTCCTCGGCCGGGGCCGGCACTACCGGCATCTACATCGACGACACGCCGATCCAGATGCGCAGCCTGGGCTTCAATCCGGACGACACGCTGCCAAAGACTTTCGACCTCGAGCGCGTCGAGGTGCTGCGCGGCCCGCAGGGGACGCTCTTCGGCTCGGGCTCCGAGGGCGGTACGGTCCGTTACATCCTGGCGCAGCCGAGCCTCAGCTCCTCCAGCAGCTACGTGCGCTCCGAGCTCTCTGGCACGTGGTACGGCGAGCCGAGCTACGAGTTCGGTGCTGCGCACGGCGAGCCGGTCATCGACGGGGTGTTCG
>DAHUXE010000096.1 GCA_027307325.1 Gammaproteobacteria bacterium
GGGCGCCGTCTGGGGACAGCGCTACGGCTGGGAGCGCGCCAACTGGTTCGCGCCCGCCGGGGTCGAACGCCGCGACCGCTGGAGCTTCCGCCGCGCCAATTACTTCGAGCACGTCGGCAATGAGGCGCGCTTGATGCGCGAGCGCGTCGGCGTCATCGATCTCACGCCGTTCACCAAGCACGAGGTCGTAGGTCCCGGCGCCGAAGCCTGGCTCGACGGCCTGGTCGCCAACAAGGTGCCGGCGCGGACGGGTCGGATGGCACTCTCGCATGCGCTCACGCGCCGCGGCGGCATCCGCTCGGAGTTCACCATCACCAGGATCGCCGAGCAGCACTTCTACGTGGTGAGCGCCGGCGCCGCGGAGCGCTACGACAGCGACTATCTCTTCAAGGCGCAGCCGCTGGACGGCTCGGTGGGACTGCGCAACATAACCAACACCCGCGGAACCTTCGTGCTCGCCGGGCCGAAGTCGCGCGAGGTGCTCTCCCAGCTCACCGATACACCGCTCGACAACAACTCCTTCCCGTGGCTCACGGCGCAGGTCATCGAGGCCGCGTTGGCGATCGATGTGTACGCGTTACGCGTCAACTTCGTGGGCGCGCTCGGGTGGGAGCTGCACTTCCCCATCGAGTACGCGCACAACCTGCTCGACGCGCTGTTCGAGGCCGGCAAGCCGTACGGCCTGGGGCTGGTGGGCATGCGCGCCATGGAGTCGCTGCGCATGGAGAAGTCCTACCGCATGTGGGGCAGCGACCTGACGCGCGACTACACACCCTTCGAGGCGAGCCTCGATCGCTTCGTGCGAATGGGCAAGGGTCCCTTCATCGGCCGCGAGGCACTCGAGCGGCAGCTCGCGGCGGGCGTGCCCAACCGTTTCGTCACGCTCGAGGTGCACGGCGTCACCGACGCGGACCCCTTGGGGAACGAGCCGCTCTTCGACTCCGGCGGCCGCATGGTTGGCCGGGCGACCTCCGGGTACTACGGCCACTGTCTGAAAAAGAGCCTCGCAATCGGCTACGTGCGTGCCGCGCTCGCCGAGCCCGGCACCCGCCTCACGATCGAAATCCTCGGCGAGCGCAAGCAGGCGACGGTGCTGCGCGAGTCGCCCTACGACCCCGACAATCTCGAGCTGCGAGCGTAGGCGCCGCGCGGCAATCGCTCAGAAGCCCCGCAGAAGAAAGTCGAGTGCGGTCGATATCACGCGCTCCTGATCGGACAGGCTGCCCGCGTGCGGGCCCAGCTCGCACCGCGCGATGCCGCCGAGCTGCGGCGTCAACAGCAGGTAGGGCTCTCCCTGGAACGCGACCACCGGGATCAGGTACCGCATTGGGAAGCCGGTCAGCCCCGCGGCCTTTCCAAGCGGGATGACCACGCGCGTGTCCAGTTCTTCGAGCACCTCCGCCTGAACGTCGACCAGAAACGGGAACTCCGCGCTGCTCCCGGAGTTCTCGTTGCGGTATACGGCGAACTGCGGCACTCACTCGTCCCATCGACCCTGGAAGCACGTCGAATTCGAGGCCAGGTAGCCGTTGTAGGCTGAAACGGCGTGAGCGTTTTCCTCGCGCCACCGCCGACGCCTCACATGCGCCAGCTCGCCGATCAGGGCTCGCTCAAGCAGCGCTGAAAGATTGATGCGGGCCTCCCGGGCAGCCGCGAGAATCTCGGCGCTCACACTGAGGTTCACGGGTCGTCTTTGCACTGCCCGCACGGCCCTGAGCCTAAGTCCACCAGCCATGGACGTTTACCTGCCGTTACTTATGTCTTGTGCGCATTACTCATGCGCCTTACATGCGCGCCTAGCTGATGCGCCTGGCTCATGCGCCTGGCCCATGCGCCTGGCTCATGCGCCTGGCTCATGCGCATACCCAGTGCACCCCCGTCATGCGCATAGGTCGCGTCGGGACATACCCGCACGCCTGCCGGCAACCCCGCCTGCCCCCGGCCCCCGTCATCCCGCCACATCCTGTCGCAATCAGGCAAGAAAGGCGTAAAATCCGGCATGTGGTCCTGCCCCGAAGCAAGTTCGCCTTCCTGACGCTGCAGCGCTACTCGATGATCGCGCTGTCGAACGCGGTCGAGCCGCTGCGCATGGCGAACACCCTCACGGGCCAGCCGGTCTACGAGTGGTCGATCGTCAGTCTCGACGGCCAGCCGACCCCGGCGAGCAACGGGCTGCAGCTCTCGCCCACCATCCCGCTCGAGCAGGCGGGCAACGTCGACATCCTGTTCGTCTGCGGCGGCGTCGAGATCCAGGATGCGGTCTCGCCCAAGGTGCTCGCGGCGCTGAAGCGCCTGGCCGAGCGGCGGATACCGCTCGGGGCGCTCTGCACCGGCGGATATGCGCTCGCCAAGGCGGGCCTGCTCGAGAAGTACCGCGCCACCATCCACTGGGAGAACCTCTCGGCGCTGCGCGAGGAGTTTCCCCGCATTCAGCTGAGCGACCAGCTCTTCAGCATCGACCGCGACCGCTTCACGTGCTCCGGCGGCGTCGCCCCGCTCGATCTGATGCTGCACCTGGTGGAGCAGAAGCTCGGAGCGCGCATCTCGCAGCTGATCTCCGAACAGTTCATCGTGGATCGCATCAGGAGCGACCGCGATCGCCAGTACGTGCCGCTGCGCGCCCAGCTCGGCGTCAGCCACGAGAGCCTCATCAAGGTCGCCCAGCTCATGGAGGACAACATCGAGCGGCCGCTGTCGCTTGATGAGATCGCCGCGGCGACCGGCCTGTCGCGCCGCCAGATCGAGCGCCTCTTCAAGCGGCACCTCAACTGCGTGCCGAAGCGCTACTACCTGCAGATGCGCCTGCGCCGCGCGCGCGAGCTGCTGCTGCAGACGTCGATGCCGATCATCGACATAACTACGGCCTGCGGCTTTCAGTCGCCGCCGCATTTCTCGCGCTGTTATCGCGCCCAGTTCGGCTGCCCGCCGAGCGCCGAGCGCATGAGCCGCCAGGCCAAGGTGGCTCAGGGCGCGCGGGGCGAGAGCGCCCGCCTTTGAGGCGCCTCCCTGTCGCATGCGGGCATGCCGTGGTCGCGTGCCAGCACCTGCTTTGCTCCCCCCACCCTGACCATCGCCGCTTGAGCCCGCGCGACTTAAGCTCAAGTCGCGCATGGAGATTTCCCCATGGCCGAGACACCCGAAGCCGAGTTCAATCTGCGCGATCTGAACGACCAGGAGCTCATCGAGCAGGTGCACGATGACCTCTACAACGGCCTGAAGGCCGAGGTCGAGGAAGCCACGCACATCTTTCTCGAGCGCGGCTGGAACGCCGAGAAGACGCTGAACGATGCCCTCGTCGAGGGCATGCGTATCGTCGGCATCGATTTCCGCGACGGGATTCTCTTCGTGCCCGAGGTGCTGCTCGCCGCCAACTCCATGAAGGGCGGGATGGAGATCCTGCGCCCGCTGCTCGCCGAGACCGGCGTGCCACCCATCGGCAAGATCGTCATCGGCACGGTGAAGGGCGACATCCACGACATCGGCAAGAACCTCGTGTCGATGATGCTCGAGGGCGCGGGCTTCGAGGTCATCGACCTCGGCATCAACAACCCGGTCGAGAAGTATCTGGCGGCGCTTGAACAGCACAAGCCCGACATCCTCGGCATGTCGGCGCTGCTCACGACCACCATGCCCTACATGAAAGTCGTCATCGACAAGATGAAGGAGACCGGCATCCGCAACGACTACATCGTGCTGGTCGGCGGCGCGCCGCTCAACGAGGAATTCGGCAAGGCGGTGGGGGCGGATGCCTACTGCCGCGACGCGGCGATCGCGGTCGAGACCGCCAAGACATTGATGGCCGCGCGCCGCGCCAGCCGAGCCGGGCGCGCCGCGACCGCGGCCTGACGTCCGCCTGGTGAGCCCATGGAGACGCCGCGCGGCACGCTGCTGATCGCCTGCGGGGCGCTGGGCCGGGAAATCGCCGCTCTGCGGCGCGCCAACGGCTGGCAGCAGCTCGCCGTGCGTTGCCTGCCTGCGCAGCTGCACAACCGCCCGGAGCGCATCGCGCCCGCCGTGCGCGCCGAGATCCAGGCCAACCGCGGGCGCTACGCGCAGATCTTCGTCGTCTACGCCGACTGCGGCACCCGCGGCACGCTCGATGCAGTGCTCCGGGAAGAAGGCGTCGAACGGCTGCCGGGGGCGCACTGCTACGAATTTCTGGCGACGCCGCGCGTTTTCGCGCAGCTCGCCGACGCCGAGCCCGGCACCTTCTATCTGACCGACTTCCTGCTGCGGCACTTCGAGCGCCTCGTCGTCCGCACGCTCGGCCTCGACCGCCATCCCGAGCTCGCGCGCGAGTATTTCCGCAACTACAGGAAGCTCGTCTACCTCGCGCAGGTCGAGACGCCGGGCGCCATCGAGCGCGCCCGCGAGATCGCCGGGCGCTTCGGCTTCGCCTTCGAATATCGCTTCACCGGATACGGAGAGCTCGGCACGCGTCTTACGGCGCTGGTCGCGGGCTGAGGTGCCGCACCATGGCGAGCCTCTCCATCATCTCCTGGCGCGACATTCCCGCGCAGGTGGTCGTCAAACGCGGCCGCGAGACCGCCAAAGTCCAGCTGTCGCCGCGCTTCCAGGAGGCGGTCGACCGCGCCGCGATGCGTGCCGGCAAGGGGAGCTCGGATGCCTACCTGGCCGACTGGAAGCGCTCGGAGCCGCGCCCCTGCGGTGAGGACCTCCAGGCGGAAGCCGCTGCGGAGGCCGCGCGCCTCGAGGCGCGCGTCAGCGATGCCGATCTCGAGACGCTGATCCGCGCCAAGGGTCTGGTGGCGGGTCCTTGAGATGTACGTGCTGCGGCAGTGGTCGGTGCGGCACGCGCGGGGACTCAACGCGTTCTACCGCGGCTTCGAGTCCGTGCTCGTGGCGCTCGACCCGGTGTTGCGGCGCATCGGCTATGAACGGCTCGAGCGCCCGGTGGCGCGCGTCGAGAAGACGGTGAAGGGGCTCCTGTTCGACTGCCGCATGTGCGGCCAGTGCATCCTCTCCTCGACCGGCATGTCCTGCCCGATGAACTGTCCGAAGAACCTGCGCAACGGCCCGTGTGGCGGCGTGCGCGCCAACGGCCACTGCGAGGTGCGGCCCGAGATGAAGTGCGTATGGGTCGAGGCCTTCGCCGGCAGCGCGCGTATCGCGGGCGGCGTCGAGGCGCTGCGCACGGTGCAGGTCGCGGTCGACCGGCGCCTTCAGGGGAAGTCTGCGTGGCTGCGCGCCGTACGCGAGCGCGTGGGAGCCACCCCGTGACTTTCTTCGAGGACGAGCCGGTGCCGGGCTACCCGCTGCCGATCCTGCCGGGCCACACCTCGCCCGGGCGGTTCGAGCGCGTGTTGCGCGCCGGTCTGTTCGCGGTGACGACCGAGCTCGACCCGCCCGACTCCGCCGACCCGGAGGATGTCTACCGCCGCGCACGGGTCTTCGACGGCCACGTAGACGCCATCAACGCCACCGACGGCTCGGGCGCCAACTGCCACATGTCGAGCATGGCGGTGTGCGCACTGCTCACCCGCATGGGCTACGCGCCGGTGATGCAGATCTCCTGCCGCGACAAGAACCGCATCGCCATCCAGGGCGACATCCTCGGCGGGGCGGCCATGGGCGTGTGCAACATCCTCTGCCTCACCGGCGACGGCGTGCAGGCGGGGGACCATCCGCAGGCGCTCCCCGTTTTCGACCTCGATTGCATGACGCTGCTCGAGACTGCGCGCACGCTGCGCGACGAGCACCGGTTCCTGTCCGGCCGCAAGATCACCTGCGCCCCGCGCGTGCTGCTCGGCGCAGCCGAGAATCCCTTCGCGCAGCCCCTCGAGTGGCGTGCCGCACGGCTGGCGAAGAAGGTCGCCGCCGGTGCGCAGTTCATCCAGACCCAGTGGTGCTACGACGTGCCGCTGCTGCGCGCCTTCATGCGGCAGGTGGAGGACCTGGGACTCACCGGGAAGGTATTCATCCTCGTGGGGGTGGGACCGCTGCGCTCCGCCAAGTCGGCCGAGTGGATCCGCGCTCACGTGCCGGGCGTGCATATCCCCGACGAGGTAGTGAAGCGCCTGGCGGGCGCGGCCGACCCGGCCGCCGAGGGCCGCCGGCTGTGCATCGAGCTCATCCAGGAGATCCGCACCATCGAGGGCGTGCACGGCGTGCACGTCATGGCCTTCCGCCAGGAACACACCGTCGCCGAAATCATCGATCGCTCGGGCGTGCTCAACGGCCGCGTGCCGTGGTACCCGGGGCGCGACCCGCAAACCAGCACCAACAGGATGGCATCGTGACCGACACCGTGATCAGCTCCGCAACCCGCGAGGTCGTGCTCGGCCTCGAGCGTCCCTTCGTGATGATAGGCGAGCGCATCAACCCCACCGGACGCAAGATCCTCGCCGCCGAGATGGCGGCCGGCAACTTCAGCCGCGTCGAGTCGGACGCGCTCGCGCAGATCGCCGCGGGCGCGCACATGCTGGACGTCAACGCCGGCATCCCGCTTGCGGATGAGCCGGCAATCCTCGCCAGGGCAGTGCAGCTCGTGCAGTCGATCACCGACGCGCCGCTCTCCATCGACTCCTCGATCGTCAAGGCGCTCGAGGCCGGGCTCGCCGTCTACAAGGGCAAGCCGCTCGTCAATTCGGTCACCGGCGAGGACGAGCGGCTCGAGACGGTGCTGCCGCTGGTGAAGAAGTACGGCGCCGCGGTCGTGGCAATCTCCAACGACGAGACCGGAATCTCCGCGGACCCGGACGTACGCTTCGCGGTCGCGAAGAAGATCGTCGAGCGCGCCGCCGATTACGGCATCCCGGCCTGCGACATCGTGGTCGATCCGCTCGTCATGCCGATCGGCGCCATCAACCAGGCGGGCCGCCAGGTGATGCACCTGCTCGGACGCCTGAAGAACGAGCTCAGAGTGAACACCACCTGCGGCGCATCCAACGTGAGCTTCGGCCTCCCGGCGCGCGAAGGCATCAGCGCGACCTTTCTCTCCATGGCGATCGGCGCGGGACTCACCTCCGCGATCATGAACCCGATGCACCTCGAGATCGTCAAGGCCTGCATGGCCGCCGACGTCATGATGGGCCACGACCCGGACTGCGCGCGCTGGATCAAGCGCTTCCGCGAAGCGCCGCCGCTGCAGGCGGCAGGCGGCGCCGCGCCCGCGCCCGAGGGAGCGGCGCGCGGGCGGCGCGAGGGTGGACACCGGAGGCGCGCCCAGAGCCAGGCATGAGCGGCAAGGATCCCCTCGTCGTCTTCACCCCCTCGGGCAAGCGCGGCCGCTTCCCCGCCGGAACACAGCTGCTGCAGGCCGCCCGCAGCTTAGGGGTCGACGTCGACTCGGTGTGCGGCGGGCGGGCGATCTGCGGCCGCTGCCAGGTGCTGGTCATGGAGGGCGACTTCCCCAAGCACGGGGTGAGCTCGAGCGGCGTGCATCTCTCGAGCCTGAGCGAAGCCGAGCAGAGCTTCGCGCGGCGGCGGCCGCTGCCGCAGGGCCATCGGCTCTCGTGCTCGGCGCGCATCCAGGGCGATCTCGTGATCGACGTGCCGCCCGCGAGCCAGGTGCACCGGCAGGTGGTGCGCAAAGCCGCCGACGCCCGCTCGATCACGCTCGACCCGGTGGTGCATCTGCATTACGTTGAGGTGCGCGAGCCCGACATGCACGACCCCGCCGGCGACCTGCAGCGTCTCCTCGAGGCGCTGCACCGGGAATGGGACTTCGGGCCGCTGCGCTGCGACCTCGCGGTGCTGCAGGTCCTGCAGGCCGCTCTGCGCAAGGGCGAATGGCGCGTCACCGTCGCGGTGCACGCCGGCTCGCAGCTGATCGGCGTGTGGCCGGGATTCCACGACAAGGTGTACGGGCTCGCGGTCGATGTGGGCTCGACCACCATCGCGGCGCACCTGTGCAATCTCGAGAGCGGCGAAGTGGCCGCCTCGAGCGGCGCCATGAATCCGCAGATCCGCTTCGGCGAGGACCTGATGAGCCGCGTGTCCTACGCAATGATGAACCCGGGCGGCGCGCAGCAGATGACCGAGGCGGTGCGCGGCGCCCTCAACGGGCTCGCGGTCGAGGTCGCGAGCGAGGCACGCGTGAGCCCGGCCGACATACTCGAGGTGACACTGGTCGGCAATCCCATCATGCATCACCTGCTGCTCGGCATCGATCCAACCGAGCTCGGCGGAGCGCCGTTCGCGCTCGCGACCGATTCGCCCCTCGCGCTGCACGCCGCGGAGATCGGCCTGACGCTGCATTCCGGCGCGCGTGTCTACACCCTGCCCTGCATCGCCGGCCACGTCGGCGCCGATACCGCCGGCATGATCCTCGCCGAGCGTCCCGATCTCTCGCCGCAGCTCTCCCTGCTGGTCGACGTCGGCACCAACGCCGAAATCGTGCTCGGCAACGACCAGCGGCTGCTCGCCTGCTCGAGCCCGACGGGCCCGGCATTCGAGGGCGCGCAGATCAGCGGCGGGCAGCGCGCCGCGCCCGGCGCGATCGAGCGCGTGCGCATCGATCCCGGCACCCTCGAAGCCCGCTTCAAGGTGATCGGCTCGGACCTCTGGTCCGACGAGCCGGGCTTCGCCGCAGCCGTAGCCGGCACCGGCGTCACCGGCATCTGCGGCTCGGGGATCATCGAGGTGATCGCCGAGATGTATCTCGCCGGCATCATCAGCCAGGACGGCGTCGTCGACGGCACGCTCGCCGCGCGCAGCGCGCGCATCGTGCCGACGGGGCGCACCTTCGCCTACACCGTAGTCAGCGGCTCGCCGCTCATTCAGGTCACGCAGAAAGACGTTCGCGCCATTCAGCTAGCGAAGGCGGCGCTGCGGGCCGGAGTGCAGCTGCTCATGGACCGGATGGGAGTCACGCAGGTCGACCGCATCCGCCTCGCCGGCGCCTTCGGCAGCCACATCGACGTGAAGTACGCGATGATCCTCGGGATGATCCCTGACTGCGAGCTCTCGCAGGTGTCATCCGCCGGCAATGCGGCCGGGACCGGCGCGCGCATCGCGCTCCTCGACAAGACCTCCCGCAAGACCATCGAGGACCTGGTACATCGGGTCGAGAAGATCGAGACGGCGATCGAGCCGAAGTTCCAGGCGCACTTCGTGGGGGCGATGGGGATTCCGCACTCGACCGAACCCTATGCGCGCCTGCGCAAGGCGGTGAAGCTTCCCGAGGCCAAGCCGGCCGCGCCGCGGGCGGGGGCCCGTGGGAGACGCCGCGCCGGCGCCTGACCGGTGGACTGTGCTCTGCTTCTCAAACCTCCGCTGCCGTCCCCGTTTCGCGACATAGTTCGCTACGCCGCGTACTCCGCGCGCTAGAGTCATCCGCTTCCTTCTTCCAGGGCGGCGCCACCTTCAGGCCCGTTGCATCTGGAGTGAAATATGTCGAGTCCGCATCGCCGGGGTCGCGCAGCTCTCGCCCTGATGGCCCTCGCCAGCCTCGCGGCCATCGCCGCAATCGACACCCAAGCCGGGGAGCCGCGCGAACGGCAGCCGGCACGGCGCGGGGCGCAAGCGCGCCAGAGCTACCGCGCTCATCCGGCGCGCGCGGAAGCCGTCCGCGCCTCTGCACCCCGCAAAGCTCCCGATGACTATCACCGGCGCCCGCCGAACCCGAGCGTCGTGCGTGCAAGCCGCTTCGCCGCCCGCAGCCCCGCCGCGAGCCAGGCCCGCGTCGTTCGCTACGGCAACACCCTGAGCGGCACGGTCGAGCGCAGCATTCGCCCGGGCTTCACGAGCCGCACCTTCGTAAGCGGCGGACACGTCCTGTATACGCGCGTCTACCAGAACCACGTCTGGCACCAATTCGGACAAGTGTTCGGGTACGAGACGTTCGTGCCCGCGGTGCGATTCCCCGCGGTCTACTACAGCTGGGCGCTCGCCCCGTGGCCACGCCCATTCGTCTACTCCTGGGGTTGGCGGGCGCAGCCGTGGTACCCGATGTACGGCGTCCTCTTTACGCCGTATCCGGTGTACACGAGCCCGGATCTGTGGATGACCGATTACATCATCGCCCAGAGCATGCAGTCGGCCTATGCAGCGCAAAACGCCGCGCCGGCGCCGCAGCCCTCACCGCCGGACGGTCCGCCAGTGCCAGCTGCGGATGCAGGCTCTGCCGCGCCGCAACCCGTCGATGCGCCGCCCGCGCCGGCGGCGCCGCCGCCGGCCATCACGCCGCAAGTCAAGGCGCAGCTCGACACCCAGATCAAGGTTCAGCTGCAGGAGCAGCAAGCCGCAGCCGCGACGCCCGCGACACTGCGCACACAGAGCACTCCGCCGGCCCTCAGGTCCAATCACGTGTTCTTCGAAGTCGTGCAACCGCTCAACGTGCCGACCGCCCACGGCCACTGCTCGTTGAGCGCCAACGATTACATCCGGCGTACCGGCGACATGAGCGGTGACGATTGGATGATCCCGGTGGTCGTCGAGCTCAGCCGGCCATCCGACTGCCCGGAGGGCCTGGCGACACGCATCGGGCTCAACGATCTCAACGCCATGGAGAATGAGCAGGAGGCCCAGGTCCTCGAGGCGATGCGCGCAGCCTCCGGGAGCATGGGGCCGAATGGACCGCCGAGCGGGGTGCACCCGACCCTGATCGCCGATGGCAACGCGGCTGCGGACCCGGGCGCGCTCGACGCTATCCGACAGACGCGGTGAGCGGGCAGCACGCTCGATCATGATCGGCGAGCTCATAGGCCACTATCGCGTTCTCGAGCTCATCGGCCGCGGTGCGATGGGCGTCGTCTACAAGGGCCTCGACGTAAATCTCGACCGCCCGGTCGCGCTCAAGGTGATGAGCGTCGAGGCCCGGAACGATCCCGACTTCGTCGAGCGCTTCCGCCAGGAAGCACGCCTGCAGGGTGCCCTCAACCACCCGAACGTCGCGCTGCTCTTCGACTATTTCATTCACGACGGCGCACCCGTCGCGGTGATGGAGCTCATCGACGGCGAGAGCCTCGAGGAGTTGATCCGGCGGCGTGGGGCGATCCCGGCGCGCGAGGCCGTACCGATCTTCAGGCAGGCGCTGCGCGGAGTCGCCGCCGCGCATCGCGCCGGCATCGTCCATCGGGACCTCAAACCGAGCAACCTGATGATCACCCGTGACGGCATCGTCAAGGTGATGGATTTCGGCATTGCCAAGCGGCAGGGCGTGACGGGCGCAACCAAGGCCAGCACCAGCATCGGCAGTCCGCTCTACATGGCACCCGAGCAGATTCTCGGTCGCGCGGTCGATTGCCGCACCGACGTGTACGGCCTCGGGATCACGCTCTACGAGCTCCTGAGCGGGCAGCGGCCGTTCAATTCCCGCGGCAAGGCCGAGTACCTGGTCCTGGACGCTCACGTGAACGATACGCCGGAGCCGCCGACGGTCTACCGCTACGGCATCCCGCAACCGATCGTGGACGCCGTGATGCGCGCGCTCGCCAAGGACCCCGACGCTCGCTTCCAGAGCGCGGACGAGTTCATGCAGGCGCTGCCGGATGTGCCTGCAGCAGCCGATACGGCCGCACCGCGGGCCGATCCGCGTAGCGCCGGCGCGCCGGCGCGCACGGGCCCGACCGGAACCGTGGCACTACCGCAGGCGGCACTGACTGACACGGTGGTCCTCGAGTACTCGCTGCCGATGAGTGGCGATCCGGTCGCCGCACCGGCGCCCACGAAGCGCATCGACCCGCCCGGATCAATGGCGTTCGACTTCTCCGCATCGACGGTGCTGCGGCAGTCGCACCCGCCCGCCTCCGCAGGCTCACCTGCCGCCACCACTGCCGCGCCAGTGGCGGCGAATGTCACGCCACCGCCGCAGGGTGTCATGCCGCCGCGCCTGCGATCCCGACGCTGGGGCCTTGTCGCCGCGCTCGTAGTGACAGTCGCGCTCGGCACACTGGTCCGCTACGCGGACCGGGCGCGTGCGGTGTTGCCGCCACCGCCCGCGCCGGCGGCGGACTCAACCGCCTCAACCGCCGTCGCCCAGGCAAGCGCCCAAGTGACCATCGCACCGCCCGCGACGAGCCCTGAGCCCGCCCGGCCCGACCTGGCCGGCACCTGGCGCGGCGCATACTTCGATGCCTCGGGCAGAGAGTTGCTGCGCGTCGTGAGTCTCAGCATCAACCGCGTGAACGACGACGGCGGAATCGAGGGAAAGCTGCAGTACCACGCGCCATCCGGGGAAGGCGAGTGCCAGCTTCACCCCCGGGGCAGCACCTATTCGGCCGCCAGGCAGCGCCTGCAGCTCAGTCCCGAGAGCTGCAGTCCCCGCTATCCCCGGGAGCTGGGTGTGCCGCTCGACTTCGATGCGGTGAATCCCGAGGCGGGCATACTCAGGAACGGCCGCATCGAGGCGCCCACCGGAGAGGTGATCACCGTCAGGCTCAAGCGCGTGACCTGAGACGCTGCCATCAATGCGGCTGTCGCGTCAGCCGCACGACTCCCGAGCCATCGCGCGCCAGGCGGATGTCGAGTCGCTGGCCACGAAAACTGACGTTGCGCAGAGTGAGCGAATCCCAGCCCTGCGGCAGCAGCGGCGGATAGGCCTCGACCAGCCCCTGCTCGCGGATCCGCAGCCCGCTGAAGCCGTACATCAGGGCCTGCAGGAAGCCCGCGGATCCGGTGAGGAAATATCCGGTGTTGTTGCGCGCGGTCTCGGTGCGCACGTTGAAAGGCGGCTTGAGCGTCCCGCCGTTGAGATTGGCGGCGAGAAGCGCGGCGCTCTCCTCGTCGGCGCCGACCGTTGAGGCGGCCACGATGGAGGGAGCAATACCCATGCTGGTCGCTCCCGCGCGCGCGAGCGGAGTCGGGCGGACCGCATAGTCGAAGTCGCCGCGCCGCAGCGCCGGGCTCATGAGGAGATCGAGCGACGGCAGGAAGAGCAGCGGCACCGGTCCGCCGCCGAAGTCCTCGCTGCCCCTGACGACCGACGGGTCGAACGGCAGGTGATGCGTCCCGCCCGGCGTCAGCGGCACGTACATCTCCCGCGCCGCCTTCTCCCACACGGGATCGGCCCGCTCGCCGAGCTCGCGGGCGGCCGCCGCCGCGATGGCGAGCGCCCGCGCGGCCGACACATTGGTGAAGGTGTCGTTGGGGATGTCGTTGTGCGACTCGGCTACCGAGTTCACGTGGGCGATCTCGTAGCGATGCTCGCGCGCGTTGTAGGTGGAGCGGCTCGCCCAGAAGCGCGCCACTTCGCGGATCACCGGCCAGCCGCGCGTGCGCAGCCAGTCGCGATCGCGAGTGGCGAGGTAGTACTGCCACTGCGCAATCGCGACGTCCGCGGTCACGTGGATCTCGGTATCCGCGAGCAGCACGGCGGAGTGCGGCGTCTGATCGGTGCCGTTCTGCGGATCCGACTCCCAGGGATACATCGCGCCCTGGTAGCCGTGCGCCCGGGCGCGCGCCTCGGCCGCCTCCAGCGTGCGATAGCGGAAGTCGACGAGCGGCCGGGCGCGCTCGGGATGCAGCAGCAGCAGCGCCGGGAAGATCCAGGTATCGCTGTCCCAGAAAACGTGCGCGGCGTAATCCGGCGTCAGCGCGTCGGGCCCGGGCGAGAACGCCGTGCCGGCCGTCGAGCAGGCTAGCAGGTAGTAGAGCTCGGAGTGCGCCACCTGCTGCGCGCGTGCGTCACCCTCGATCTCGACGTCCGACTGCCAGAGCTGCGCCCAGGCCGCGCGGTGCTCGTCGAGCAGCTGCTCGAGCCCGCGGGCGCGCGCCTCGCGCACCAACGCCAGATCCTCCCTCGCATCGCCTCCCCAGCCCTCGCGCGACAGCGCCACGTACTTCGTGAATGCGTAGCGGTGCCCGCGCTCGACCCTGATTGCGACGTCGAGCGCCATGCGGTAGGAGTCGCGGTGGAACGCAACGCTCTCTGCCGCCACGACATCGGGCAGCGCCACCGCCGTCGCCATGGCCATCGTGAGGCCGCGAACCGCCCGGCCCTCGAGCCACATCGAGAGCGAGGACGCATCGCCATCGCTCGCGCGCACCTCGGTGTATCCCGGATACCAGACCGCCTCGCGGTCGGCCGCGGCCGGGGCGTGCGGCTCGAGCGTCAGGCCGTAGGCGGCGACCGCCTCCTCCATCTCGGCGCCCGTCATCTGCCCGAGCGGAAATCGCGGCGCGTGTTCCGCCCACAGGAGCAGCGGAAACGACAGGTGCACCACGCCGTCGTAGTCCGGCGTGATGGTGAGGCGCGTGGCCGCGAGGTGCGGCGACCCCTCGCTCACGAGCGTCGTCACCTCGACCTCGGTCGCGCGGCCACCGTCCAGATAGCGGTAGCGCGTCGTGAGCGTGGCCGCGCGCAGATCGAGCGTCTGACGGTAATCGGCGAAGTGCCGCTCATCGAGCCGCGCGTGGTTGAGCCACGCCTGGCCCGCGCCCGGAGGGCTCGAGCTGAAGTCGACCTCGGTCCAGGCGGGCACCTGCGCCGGCCTCGACATATCGCCCGCCGTGTAATCCATGAATGCGACCAGGTACGTGGGCGTCGCCTCGGTGCCGCGCGGTGCGGTGAGCGTCCCGAGGTAACCGTTGCCGAGATAGCCGGGAAAATAATCCGGCAGGTCCTTGAGCTCGGCGCGCAGCACGAAGCTCGGGTCGGACTCGCCGTGCGCGCTCGCGGCGGCCAGCGCCAGCAGCGCGTACATCAGCACCTCAGGTCTGCGGCTCATGGCGTCTTCTCCATCCCGGTGGGTGGCCTCACGGCGAGGTACACCGTGCTCCAGAGCTGCGCCGCGTTGGCCTCATCCGCATCCGCCGCCGCGGCGCCGAACGCCGCCACGTGATAGTGGCGGTCGGAGAAGGACCACGACCAGAGCTCGGAATTGCTGATCGAGCGTGTCGCCTCGATAGCCGTCCAGAGCGTCTTCTGCGCCGCAAGCAAGTGGGTGCGGACCGTGCCGGGCAGGTCGGTGCGCTCGAGCTGCCGCGCGAGGCCGGCGGCGAACAGCGCCTGTTGCCACGACCAGACGACCGTGCCGTGATAGGCGTTGCGGTTCAACTGCGCCTGCCAGCCGTTCGGGCAGAAGGCCGGGTTGGCGACCAGCAGCCCCACCTCGGTCATCAGGCCCGCGGGAAACGGGCGCATCAGAGTAGTGACCGCGCGGTCCACCGCGCCGGAATCGAGATCTGCGAACAGCAGCGCAAAGCCCTCGTCCGAATGCAGCACCGGGATCGGAGCACCGCTGCCGTCGAGCGCGAGCGCGTGGAAGCGCAGCTCGTCCGACCCGAGCGCGGCGATGGCCGGCAGCGCAGCGACCTTCTGCGTCGTGGCATAGGAGAACACGGCCGCGGCCGCGGTCTGATTCGGGATCATGACGTCGAAGAGGGACGGCGCCCGCGTGCGCCAGATTTCCGCGAGGTGCGCCGCGCCCGCAAACAGCGCGCGATCGCGGCCCTCGAGGTATGGCGTGAGCAGGCCGCTGTCGGCGAGCTCCGCGGCAGCCGCGAGCGCGGCCGGCACCAGCACGGCGTTGACGTCGTAGGGATAGCGCCCGCCTCCCAGGCCGTGCTCGCTGTCGCGCCATTCACCGACCGGGTATCCGGGCTTGAGCGTAATCAGGTTGGCCCAGGAAGGATCCCGGGCAAATGCCGCAGCGCTCGCGAGCACCAGCCTGAGGTTCTCAACCAGGGCTGCGCCGTGCTTCTGACGTCCCGCGCCCGCGCTGCCGTCCGCGGCCGCAAGGTACGCCGCCGCGCGCGCCCGGCCGCGCGCATCGTGCAGCAGCCAGTCACTCGCCACCGGGGCCAGCAGGTAGTCGCCGTCGATCATCTTGTAGTCGAAGACCGGAGCGGCCGAGCGCACGCCGCCGTTCTTCATGTGGTCGAGCACGGCCTGCTCGCCGATGTCCTCCTCGTGCGCCACTTCGCCCTTGGGCGACAGGCGCGCGAGCACCGAGCCGATCGCGTCCTCGACCGCGGCCGGGCTGAGCGCCGGCATCAGCAGGCGCACCGAGATCAGCGTATCGCGCCCGAAATAAGTGTCGAAGCGCCACGAGCCCGCCAGCAGCTTCTCGCGGTAGGCGAGATAGGTGAGCGTGTTGCGTGCCGCGGGGTCGGGCGCTGCCGAGTCGTCGAGCAGCCCGGCAGCGGAGAGCGGCGTCAGCGGCGTCTCGCCCGTGAGTCCCGTGATCGCGAGACCGATGGTGCCGTCGGCGGCGGCGCTTATACGCCCGTGCCCGACCTCCCCGTGCGTGACCTCGAGCGTCAGGCTGTACCCTGCCGCGCCGTCGAGGCGGTCGCGTGCCCACTTGAGGGTCCGCCCCGCAATGGCAGGGGCCACGCTGACCTCGGCTGGCACCTTCCCGGTCGACTGATAATCACGCAACACGCGAATGCTGGAGAGCACCGCCTGCCGCGGAATCAGCTCCGGAGCCGCGATGGTGGCCTCGGCGGCGATGCCGTACAGCGGGCGGCCACGCGCGTCGCGGGCGCGCACGGGCCGCGGTGCGCCGTCGAGGGTCCAGCGCGCAGCGCCGGATCCTTTCTCGAACCAGAGACCGACACCGCTGTTGCCGGCCGGGAATGCGAGCAGAATCCTCGGCTCGGGTTCGGAGCGCAGCAGCAGATGCCCCGCAACCTGCCCTTCGCGCAGGAAGCGGTTGATGTTGAGCGGGTCGTCGACCTCGAAATCGAGTCGTGCCGGGGGTCGCGCCGTGCCAGACGCGCGCGGCGCGGCGCCGCCGGCCGCCGCTCCGAGGAGCGCAGCGCCGATGATCAGGGCCGAAGCGAAGCGCTGCACCGCCATTCCGTTCACGCCCTCGGGAATATACCTGAGCGGGTGCGATTGCCGAAGCAGCCGGACGGCGCATCGCTCACACCCGCGGTGCGGTCACTTGCGGCCGCGGGGCGATCGGCGCGAGCATCGCGTCTGAAGCTCATGAGCCCGACGACTGTCTCGCGCCGCGACTTCACGCGGCTCATCGCTGGTTTCCTCGGCACCGGCGGAGCCGCGCCGTGCGCAGGGGCCGTGCGCGGCCTCACGACGCCCCCGCTCGCGGAGATCCCCTACGGCGACGTCACGGTCGACAGCGCCCCGCACCAGGCGCAGCTCGTCAATACGCACGAAGTGCTGATGAACCTGAACGAGGACAGCCTGCTGAAGCCCTTCCGGCAGATGGCGGGACTGCCCGCGCCCGGCGAGGATCTCGGCGGCTGGTACAACTACGATCCCGATTTCGACTGGCGCCGGGACGATGCGGGCTTCGCGCCCGGAGCCACCTTCGGCCAATGGGTGTCGGCTCTCGCCCGCTACTGCGCGATCACGGGAGCGCAAGCCGCGCGCGACAAGGTACTGCGCCTCAACAGGCTCTATGGCGCGGTGATCTCCGCGGGGTTCTACGAGAAGAATCGCTTCCCCGCGTACTGCTACGACAAGCTGCTTCTCGGCCTCATCGACGCGCAGCAGCTGGTGGGCGACCGGACGGCTTTCGCACTGCTCGATCGCACCACGCACGCGGCCCTGCCGTACCTGCCGCGCGCCGCGGTCGAGCGCGAGCACGAATGGCGGCCCGGCAAGGATCAGTCCTACCGCTGGGATGAGTCGTATACGCTGCCGGAGAATCTTCTCATCGCCTGGCGGCGCGGCGCCGGACCGCGTTACCGGGATCTCGCCATACGCTTCCTCGACGATGCCGCCTGGTTCGACAGGCTGGCGCGCGGCGAGAACCTGCTGGCCGGCAGGCATGCGTACAGCTATGTCAACTCACTCTCCTCGGCGATGCAGGCGTATCTCGCGCTCGGCAGCGGCAAGCACCTGCGCGCCGCACGCAACGCCTTCGACATGCTCGCCGCGCAGAGCTACCCGACCGGAGGCTGGGGACCGGAGGAGAAGCTCGCGGCTCCGGAGGGCGGCGAGCTGTTCGCGAGCCTGACCGGCACACACAACAGCTTCGAGACGCCCTGTGGCGCCTATGCACACTTCAAGCTGACCCGCTATCTGCTGCGCGTGACCCGCGACGCGCGCTACGGGGACAGCATGGAGCGCGTCATGTTCAACACCGTGCTCGGAGCACGCCCGATGCACGCGGACGGGCGTGCCTTCTACTATGCGGACTACAACGTCGCTGGCCGCAAGGTCTATTCCACCCACCGCTTCCCGTGCTGCTCGGGCACGCTGCCGCAGGTCGCCGCCGACTACGGAATCAACGCCTATCTGCGCGAGCCCCACGGCTTGTACGTGAACCTCTACCTTCCCTCGAGCGTGCGCTGGCTGCAGGGCGGCGCGCGTTGCACGCTCACGCAGAGTGGCGACTACCCCTTCGCCGATCACGTGTCGATGCGCCTGCGCGCGCAGCGGCCCCGCGAGTTCACGCTGTACCTCAGGATCCCGGCCTGGGCGGTGGGCGCACGCGTTGACGTGAACGGCGCGCCCTGGACGAGCTCCGCCGAACCCGGCAGGTTCGCGCCCCTGACCCGCATGTGGCACGACGGCGACCTTGTAGAGCTCGCGCTGCCACGCACGCTGCGCCTCGAGGCAATCGACCGGCGGCACCCCGAAACGCTCGCGCTGCTCGCCGGCCCCCTGGTGCTCTTTCCAATCAGCGCGGGCGCCGGGCGCCCTGCACTCAGACGCTCGGACCTGCTTGCGGTACGCCAGGTCCAGGCGCGACGCTGGGAGACGCGTACCGCCCCGCCGCTTGTATTCCTGCCGTACCTGGCCATCGACGAGGAGGAATATTCGACTTTCCTGACGGTCTCCGCCTGAGTGCGCGCTAGCGCCACTCGACATCGAGCCGCTCGTGGATCGAGCGGCTCGGGAGCTCGATGGAGGCGCTCACCCGCCCCGCATCCCACTTCAGGTGACCGGCCGCGAGCCCGTTCACGGAGACGGCCGACGGCCGTGCGGCGCCGTGCACGCGCAGCTCATACGAACGCCGCGCCGGCTGGCCGGCATAGGTACCCGCGGACGGCTCGATCAACAGATGATGCACACCGTCGGCGCCGACGGTGTGGATGAGGGTCGTGAGCGCGTGCCGCCCTGCCTCATCCGAGTCGAGCGATGCTCCGTCGTCCTCGTAAAGCTCGAATTGGCCGGTCCCCGATCCGTACACGTCGAGAATCAGGGCGTCGAGCGGCCGCGCGTCCGAGTAGTCGCTCGCGCGCTGCTCGGGGACCACGGCGCCGGCACGCACGAACACCGGCGTCTCCTCCACGGGATAGCGCGCGGTGAACGTGCGGCCGCCCTGGTAATGCCGGCCGTCGGAGAAGCCCACCCAGTCACCCGGTGGCAACCAAACGGTCTGCCGGCCGCCCGGATCGAGCACCGGGGCGACGAGCATCTCGGTCCCGAAGAAATACTCGTGGCTGTGCCGATAGGCCTCCTCGAGACCCGGGTACTCGAGGTAGAGGGGCTCGAGGATCGGCAGCGACTCCCGATGCGCACGCCAGGCGTAGGTATAGATGTAGGGAATGAGCTGGGTGCGCAGCGTGAAGTAGCGGCGCATGAGATCGATGCCCCGCTGCCCGTAATACCATGGCATGCGCACATTTCCCTCGCGCGGGTTCTCGTGCGCGCTGTGCATACGCAGGATGCCGCTGAAGGCACCGAACTCGATCCAGCGCGCGTACAGATCGAAGTCGATTCGTTTGCCGTGGAATCCGCCAATGTCGTGGCTGATATAGGGAACGAGCACGTTGCCGCCGCGCGCCGAGAACGCCACCTCGTAGGCGAGCACCGGCCACTGCGAATAAGTATCGCCGGTGAAGAACCCGGGGTAGCGCTCGCTGCCCCAGTCGCCGTAACGCCCGAGGATGAAGGCGCGCTTGCCGGTCGCCTGGGCGGAATAGTCGTAGAAGACCTTGTTGGTCCAGAGCTGCTTGTTGAGTCCCGGCATGTCGACCGAGCCGCTGCCGCCATCGACCCACCAGAAGCCCACCCCCTGTTGCATGAGCGGGCCGTGCAGCTGGCGCATGAAGACCTCCGCCTGCTTCTCATTCGACAGGTCGAAGGTGATGCGCGCTGGCGGCTCGACGTCCCGGATCGCGACCGGACCGAGGAGGATACCGTCGCGCCGCTCGCCGCGTGCTTCCAGGTCCGGCGCGACGCGCAGCAGGATCTCGTTGTCCGCGCCGCGGGCCACGTAGGGGGTGATGTCGGCATAGGTGAGGCGCTGCGGCCAGTGAATCGGGCTCGGTGTCGCCTCCTTGCCGTTGACGATCACGCGGTAGCTCCTGCGCACCTCGCCGACGTACAGATAGAGCTTCCCGGGAAGTTGCGCCGGCAGATGCACCAGCGCCCGATACCAGCCGATGCCCCGGTAACCCGCGTAGCCCTGCTCCTCCCAGGGCGCATCAGTACGGATCGGTTTCCAGTGCCCGCGGCGCGGATCGGTGGAGAAAGACCACTTGCCGGAAACATCCAGGTCGAAGGACGGCTTCGCGGGCGGCGCGCGGCCGAGCGCGGCCAGCACTTCGGAAGCATGGCTGTCGCTGAATGACAGGATGCTCTCGTCGGTGTGAATGTACCCCGGGTGGTCGTTGAGACTGAGCTTCACCCCGCGCTCGTGCAGAGCGCTCATGAGCTCGAGCGGCCGCGGAAAGAGCGGGCTCCAGTCGTAACCCCCGTCCCAGCCGTAGTTGTGCCAGGCAAAATCGAGCACCAGCGTGTCGAAGGGAATGTGGTTGGCGCGCATGCGCGCCACTTCGCCCATGAGGTACTGCTGGTTGTAGCGCATGAAGTCCGGACGCCGCGACTCCGCGCTCCCGGGAAAGTACTCGAAGTTGAAATCCGTGATCATGGGGCCGAGTACGTAGCGCGGAATCATCGGAATGGATCCGCAGAGGTCGGCGTACTCCTCGAGCACGCGCCGATAGTCGCGGTCGTAGACGAACAGATACCAGTCCTGTCCGGTCCCGCGCCGCGGCTCGATCCCGCGGCGCTCCGCGTTCCATAGCGGCGTCCCGCTGTCGTCGATGAGCGCATAGCCGCTCGAGCTCAGGAGCCCGGGCTGCGCTCTCGGCAGCACGAGGTCGATCCCCGGAATGGAATCGTCGACCGGGCTCCCGAGGTCCATGCCATCCCGCGGCAGGTTCGGCGCGCTGATGTTGTCGAGCGAATAGGTAAGTCCGCCGAGATTGCCGGCGTCGACGTCCCCGGGATGCCAGGCGTGCTCCTTGCCCGAGCGATCCTTCCAGCGCACCTCGAGATTCGCGGCCGTGAAGGCCCCGGAGCGCAGACGGTAACGCACCGTCAGCGGGCCGCTCGCGGCGCTCAGCCAGCCGTCCTGCTCGCGGGTTTCGACACCGACGGCCGGCCAGTCACGCCGCTGCACGACCGCAGTGGGCGCGTCGACGAACGCGGCCGACGGCGAGTACTCGAGCCGCACGAGTGTCGCGGTCAGGAACTCGAAGCGGGCGTTGCCGGCCGGAACGGTCGTGGGGCCGGGCTCCGCCGCGCATGCGAGCGCCGGAGCGAGGGCCAGCCAAAGTGACCTCACCCCTACGCGCGCCAGGCGCTGCACCGGCATCGATCTCCGCCCGGGCGCAGAGCGTCAGTGACTCGCAGCCGCCGGCGGCGCCGCGTCGGCGACCAGCACGTCCGCCTTCAGCCGCGTGCCGCCGACCAGCGGCGTATGCGCGGAGCAGGTAGCGCTGTAGTCGACATGGCGGGGCGCAAAGAGCGGCAGCACGTCCCGGTTGAGCTGCGAGATCAGCTCACAGTCGAGCGCGGCATCGAGGAGATCGCGGTCAGCCAGCAGATCGACGGTCTTCCAGTGCGCCGTCACGGTCTTCGCGGCCGTTGCGCCCGCGGGCTGCAGTACGTACATGACGATCCGCACACCGGGGCTGGTCTCGGGTGAGTTGACGCCGACGCACCCGTAGCCCGACATCCTGAGGTCAGCACGCGCCCCGAGCTGCAGCAGGATGCGCCGCATCCGGTCCCGCAGTCCGTCGCAGCTGTACTTCGTCGTGAACCCGACGTAGCGGAAGTTGACCTCTCTCTGCACCCACGAGGCCGGCTCATCCCCGGAGCCCGCGGCAGCCCGCACCGCCGGGCTTGCGCCGGCGCACAGGGCTGCCACCACCAGCAGCGCCGCAGAGCTCGCGATCCGCCCGACCGCAGCGACTCTGCCGCTATTCCCTTCAAGCATGTGCACCTCCGCGCGCTCCTCGCGTCGGACCGGGACGATACTCCGCTCCGGAAGCGCGGTCACTTATGATCGGGCCAATGCGAGTACAGCTGCGCCCATCTGCCGGGATGGCGGTCTTCGGCCTCGCTTCGATGCTGGCAGCGGCGGCGCACGCCACGAATTCCGACGCCGCTGCGCTGTCGACGTCCGACACGAGGCTTACCGTCGAGGCGGGCGCGCGGGCCCCGCGGCTCGCCACGCTCGGCGGGCGTGGCGGCTCGCTGCTCGAGAGCCGGGCGGCCGAGAGTCTGCCGGACCATGCCGAGGTGGGTGGCGCCGTGCAGGCTCTCGCATGGCGGCTGGATCGTGTGGCCAGCCACCACGACTCGCACGAGATCGTGCTCGTGTACCGGAGCGAGGCGCCGGCGCTCAGCCTCCTGTGGCGCTGGCGCGCAAGCGCGCCGTTCGGGCCCCTCGAGCACACGATCGAGATTCACAACCTCGGCAAGGAGACGCTGTGGCTGCCGCTGCAGCCAAGCCTGACTTTCGACTGGGCCGTCGAGCCCGCCACCCCGCTCGAGCGCCTGTGGATCGAGAAAGGCGCCGACACGCCGTCGGCGGCTGGCACTCACCTCGATCGGTTGCGCGTCGGCGAGCGCTGGCAGGGAACCTCCAGCACCTACGCGCGCCCGGTCGCCGGGCAGCCGCGCGAGATGATTCCGTGGCTGCTGGTGGACGATCCCACGGGCGCACGGCGTGGCTGGTATCTCGGAGTCGAGTTCAGCGGCCGCACCCGGATCACGCTCGAGCGGGAGCAGGCATCGATCAGGGGCGATGCGGGACTCAATCCCCTGCCGGGTCCTTATCGGACCCGCCTGCCCCCCGGCGGCACTTTCGCGACTCCCGCGGTCTTCATCGGCGCCTTCGACGGGGGGCCCGACGGCGCCGGCAACATCCTGCGCCGCTGGGTGCGCACGGTGCTCGGCAATCCGCAGACGCTCCACGATCCCTCGTACCCGCTCCTGGTCAGCAACAGCTGGGGCAGCGGCATGGCAGTGGACGAGAGCCTCGCGCAACACATGATCGAAGACGGAGCGGCGCTCGGGCTCGAGATGTTCCATCTCGACGCCGGATGGTTTCGCGGCGTCGGCGACTGGCGAGCGGACCCGGCGCGGTTCCCGCACGGAATTGCGAGTCTCGCCGACTTCGCACACCAGCACGGGCTTCGATTCGGGCTGTGGGTGAGCTGGGCGCAGGCGGGCATCTCGACTCAGCCGGGCGCACTCGACATCGACGATCCCGGGATGCGCGACTGGCTCATCGCCGACCCGCCTCCCGGCTGGAAACTCTCTGAGCCGTTCAAGGGCATCACGATGGATGTCGGTGTACCGGCGGCCGCGGCCTGGGCGGAACGCGAGCTCGAGCGGATCGTCGCCGACTATCACCTCGACATGCTCGAGCACGACGGCTACCTGGTGGCTCAGGGCAGCACGCGGACGGATCACCCGGCCGCCCCTCCTCAAGCAGGGGCGCTGCGGGTCTACGAGGACTCGGGCTACCTCTGGGTCGAGGGATCGAACTCTACCGACGTCAGCGACCACGCCACGCGGGCCTACTACGCAATCTACGAGCGGCTGCGGGCGCGCCATCCGCACCTGCTGCTGGAGCTGTGCAACGACGGCGGCCGCATGGTGGACTTCGGCAGCGCCGCTCACGGCGACTATTTCTCGACGACCGACAGCTACGATCCGCTCGCCAACCGGCGTGCCTTCTTCGACGCGAGTCACGTGCTGCCGCCGGCGATGCTGGAGAGTTACGTCGCGGAATGGCAGGCGCCACGGCTGGAGAACTTCCGCTACCAGCTGCGCAGCGGCATGCTCGGCTGGTTCTCGCTGATGCTCGACACGCGCCGCTGGACTCGAGCGCAGCGCGACGATGCGCGCTCGGAGTTTGCGCTGTACCGCGAGGCGCTCCGCCCGCTGATCCGCGCCGCCGACCTCTATCACGTAGCGGATCGCCCCGACGGTGTCCACTGGGATGGCATCGAATACTGGTCACCCGAGAAGCGGCGAGGTGTGCTCTATGCCTTCCGTGGCTCAGGCCCCGATGAGCCCGAGCATCGCTTTCGCCTCGCGGGCCTCGATCCGCACGGCCACTATGCTCTGCACTTCCACGATGCCGGCACCAGCCGCACGGTCACCGGCCGCGCGCTGATCCAAGACGGCGTGGCGGTCACCCTCCCCACGACGCTTTCCTCGGAGCTCGTGTTCATCGAGCGCCTGAACGGCGGTCGCTCCGGTCGCCAATGACGTCTGCTTGAGCGTAGCGGTTGTGGGGCGAATGTTGTTGTATATCTACGACACGCTCTTGTCACCGCAAATCGTTCGCATTACAGTCCAGCCAGGTGCTCAGGTCCGCAGCGCCGCGCGTCAACGAGAGTCGGCTCGAAAACGCTTACCGCTCGCGGATGCCAGCTCCATCGACAGCGACCAGGGCTGAGGGGTCCGGAACCCGCTTCAGTCTCACCCGTCTGCTTTACCCATAGGGAGGGGACCGTCCATGAGAGAGAAAAACAACAAGGCGCTCCGCCGGAGCGCTCGGTTGGTTCAAGAAGTTTCCACTGCGCCCGAGGGTGCACAAACCGTGATTGCAGCAGTCCCGCGACGAACACTGATCGGCGCCGCGGTAGCAGCGATCGTTTGCGGCGCTGCCGGGAACGCGGCGTATGCAGCGGACCAGGCGGCGGCCCCGGCCGCGGGGACCACGGCCGCGAGCGGTGAGACTCTGCAGGAAGTGGTGGTGACCGCCACGGCGCAGGGTGTGAGGAAACTCGACGCCAGCTACAACATCGTGTCGGCCTCTCTGCAGGACATCGCGATGACGAATCCGCAGGCGGCGTCCGATATATACAAGCTCTCCCCAGGCGTCTGGCCGGAGAATTCCGGTGGACAGACCGGCGTTAACATCGACGTCGCCGGCTTCCCCAATGGCGGCGGCGATTCCCCCTACTTCACGACGATGATCCAGGGTTCACCGGTCTACGGCTCGCCGTTCCTGTCCTTCATGGACAACAGCTCCTTCATCCGCATGGACGACACGGTCGAGCGCGTCGAGATCGTGCAGGGTGGAACCAGCGCGATCTTCGGCCCGGGACAGGAGGGTGCGACCGCAAACTTCATCCTGCGAACCGGCAAGGACAAGAGCGAAGGTTCGATCGGCGTCACCTACGGATTCGAGGGGCTGTATCGCACGGATCTGTTCCAGAGTGGCAAGCTGGCTGACGGATGGTACGGCAGCATCGGCGGCTTTTACCGAACCTCGAATGGGGTGCGAGATCCGCAATATCCATCTGATATCGGCGGACAGCTGACGGCCACGTTGAAGCATGATCTCGACAATGGGTCGATCATGTTCTGGGCCAGAACCATGCACGACCACAACCAGTGGGTCGCGGACTTTCCCTACACAGTCCAGAACGGCAGCGTCAGCACCTATCCCGGGTTCAATCAGCTCAATTCCACCTGGAACAGCTACCAGCTGCAGAACTTCCTGATACCGAATCCAGGCTGCGGCCAGACGCCCCACTGTTTCCAGAATGACAATATCAGCGATGGCCGTGGTGGTGACCTGAGCTTTGTCGGCTCAGAACTCAAGATGTCGCTAGGAAACGGCTGGTCGATCAGCAACAACTTCATGTTCGATGGCGGGTACGTCAATACCCACGCGATGATCAACAACGGCAACCCGTCGACCCTCACCGCCTTCATTGCGGGTCTGGGCGCCGTGGCTGCCGGCAACCCCAACGGACTGACCGCTAACGAGATTCAGGCCATGTACCCGAGCGGGTCGCCGGTCGATCCCAATCAGAGCGTTGAGGCGCTGCAGACGTGGACGGTGCTGAAGAAGCTCACGAGCATCACCGACGAATTCCGCGCGATCAAGGAGCTCTTCGACGGTAACAACCTGACGGCCGGTGTATATGTAAACCACTACACCATGAACGATCAATGGTCGCTGGGCGCAAACGCACTGGTCAGTAATGTGCCGAACGCCGCGCCGATCATACTGACCGCCAACGTGGGTGGTGTCGCCTACCAGGTGAGCAGTCCGCAGGGCATCTACAATGCCAACGGAGGCTACCAGATCCTCCAGGACGGCAACGCCACGCAGGTGGCCGCTTATCTCTCCGACTCATGGAAGATCGATCGCTGGCTGCTCGATGCCTCGGTTCGGCTGGCTCACATCAGCCTGAGCCAGGAGACGAGCAACCTGGCTCACACAAACCTGAATGGAGGGGCGCCGGGAACAGGAACGATTCTCTGGGACAACGACGTGGCAATGCCCAACGGGACGTACTCGCACGGCAGCGCCAACAACACCATGCCGACGTTCTCGGGCGGTGCCAACTACGAGTTCAATGACAACATGAGCGTCTACGGGCGCATCAACAACGGCCATTCGTTCGACGTGTTCGACGATGTCCGTTGCCAGAACTACGAGGGCGGCAACAGCTGTCCGAGTCACGTGCCGCAGTCGAGCGTCCAGAACTACGAGTTCGGATTCAAGATCCAGAACAAATGGACGTACATCGACGCATCGGCCTACGACAAGGAATTCAGCGGGCTGGCCTATACGCCCTCGGATATCAACGGCGTGCCGATCGGGCCGGCTACCACCTATGGGTCGACCGCCAGGGGAGTACGGGTCGTCGGCAGCGTGAATCCCTTCGCGACCAGTGATAACCAGGCCCTGGCGGCCTTCAGGGTCACGGTGAACGGGATTTACGAGAAAGCCCATTACAAGGACTTCCAGGGCTGCTTCACGTACACCGATATCAACAACAACGTGATCTGCGGCACCATCAACGGCCAGCAGCTCGCCCGACTGCCGGATATGCAGCTCCGCGTCACGCCGAGCGACACGCAGCTCTTCAGCTGGGGTACGTTGACCGAGCAGTTGACTTACGAGCACATCGGTCAGCGCTACCAGGACAACACGGGGCTCCTCCCGCTGCACAGCTACTATGATCTGGCAGCGGGTATCGATGCCCGGATCGGCGAGAGCTGGGAGCTCCGGTTGCTCGGCTCGAACCTCACCAACCAGATCGGTCTGACCGAGGGTAATGCCCGCTTTGGCGGCAACACGGTACAGAACAACGTGGGTATGGGTCGTTCGATCCAGGGCCGCGAAGTCAATGTGACCGTCAAGTACTTCTGGTAAGACGATCCAAACCTCTCCCCTCACGGCGACGTGAGGGGAGATTTTTTTTGCGCGCCCGATATTCGCGCGGCTTCAGGCTTTGGCGGCGCCCGTGTCCGGAACGGCGTCGAAGGCGACGGTCAGGCGCGGCTGGTCGCTGGAAAATGGCAGTGTGCCGTGCCAGAAATACGACGGGAAGAGCACCAGCAGCCCCATCTCGGGGCGAACCGACAGCTCGGCCGGCAACGAGGGCGTTGTGAGCATGCCCGGCGCGCCGAAGCTCAGGATTCCCTCGTCCGTGTGTCCCGCTCTCATGCTGTCGGGCAGCTGAATGTAGCAGGCCGAGGAGATCCATCCGCGGGGATGCACGTGGCTCGTGTGGTAGCCGTCGCGGTGCAGACGGACCGACCAGGCGCCGTTGAAGCGCGTGGCGCCCCGATTGCGGCGGCGCAGGGCATCCTTCCCCTGGCCGATGTGATCACGGTAGCGCGCGATCGGCGCGGCAAAGGCCCCAAAGAGCGCCTGGATGACGGGATCGTTACTCCGCGAGAGATCCTGGGTGGTCTCGGTACCCCGGCGCAACGACTGGTAGAGAAGGCGATGCCCGTGCGGGTTGTGCAGGGCGCTCAGGCGCAAGGCGAGCTCCGTCAGGAAGCTGCCGAGGTCAGGCCAACCCGGAGGCGTATCGAGGAACGCCGAGAGAATCATCCGGTCGTAGTCGCAGAACGACTCGTAGCGCGGATCGCTCAGGAGCCGCAGCGCGGTCGTCTGCATGGCAATGAGGTACTGATCGTCCGGTGCGGCCGCCAGTAAGGGGCCGCACTCGGCGAGCGCCCTGGCCCCCTCCCCCACACCCAGGTATGCGGCGCAGAGGAGCTTGCGGGCCGTATGGTCGTTGGGCAGCGCTCGCAGGGCCCGTTCCGCGAGCGTCAGGGCGCTGGCAAGGTCGAAGTCGAGCGCCGCCAGCCCCGCCCGAATGAGCAGATTCGGGTGGGACTCGGGACGTGCGGCACGCTCGGCGAGGCAGGCGAAGGCGCTGCGCGCCTCCCCGGCGCCCTGCAACAAGGCGGCTTTGGTGGCCCGCAGGGCATCGTCGTGGGGGAGCTTCCCGAGCGCCTGATCCAGAGAGCGCGTGGCCTCGAGGATATCGCCGGTGCGCATCCAGATGAGCTCCGCGAGGCGGTCGTGGGCTTCGGCGCGACGCGGATCGAGTCTCACGCACTCGCGCAGGGCCAGCTCGGCTTCGTCGAATCGCTCGAGGGCGAGGAGGCTCCGGGCATGGGTGTAGTGCAGTGCCGCCGTCGGTCGCGCGCGCTGCAGCGTCTGACGCGCCACACGCTCGGCTTCCTCCGGCTGCTGGGCGGCATTCAGGGCGACAGCCAGGGCATGGGTCGCGCCCGGGTTGGCCGGCGCCTGTGCCGCGAGACGCCGGTAGCTCGCCACCGCCTCGGCCTGACGACCCAGGGCGGCATACGCTGCGACGTGCAGGGATGACAAGTCCGCGTCGGCCTTACCGCTCTCGCACCAGGGCGCAGCAACCTCGAGCGCCAGGGCGGGTTGGCCGGTGTGCAGGTAGTGGCGAGCCAGCAGGAACGCCGCCCGCAGATAAGCCGGCGTGCCCGCTACCGCATGCCGCAACAGGGGTAGCGCTTCGGCGCTGCGACCGGAGAGGAGCAGCAATTCCGCGAGCGCGGTCAGCGCAGGCGGCGATGCGGGGTCGATCGCGAGGGCCCGCCGCAGCAGGGACTCGGCCTGCGCGGTCTGGCCCAGCGCCTGCTTGGTGCCGGCCAGCAGCCACAGCCCCTCGAGGTAATCCGGATTTGCGGCTACCAGCGATTCCAGTTGCGCGTGCGCGGCTCCGTACTCACCGGACTGAAGCAGGCCGCTGATGCGCCGCATGGACTCAGCCAGCGCTACCGACATGAAGACCTCTTAAGACGCGGATCCCGTCAGTGCAACTCGCGAATGCGGATGCGGCGGATGGCGAGCGCCCCGGGATGATCGCCCTGGATCCCGATGAGGCCGCTGACTGCCAGCCCGTAATTCGGATACTTCGCGAACTTGCTCGCCGCCACGCGCTTCTTCCAGTCCTCGCTGCCGAAGTCGTACTCGACGACCTTAGTCCCGTTCAGCCAGTGCTCGACGTGATTGCCGCGCACCACGAGCCGTGTTCTGTTCCAGTGATCGAAGGGCTTCTCGACTCCGGGCGGCACGCCATAGAGCGCATAGTCGGACCCGGCGGCGGTCAGCGGGCTCTTGCCGTCCTCGGCGTTGGCGTCATCGAGCAGCTGGTACTCCGGCGCGCTCCAGTAGATGTGGTCGTACTCGCGCGTGCCGCGGTAGAAGATGCCGCTGTTGCCCGCCTTGCCGATCTTCCACTCGAGCTCGAGCTCGAAGTTGCCGAACTTCTCGTTCGTCACGAGATCGTCCACCGGCCCGTCCTTGTGAAGCACGCCGCCATCGACGTGCCAGCCCGCAGGGAGCCCCTGCTCTTTCCAGCCCCGCCAGGCGGGTGCGCCGTGGTCCTCGAGCAGCGCTCGCCAGCCTCCCGCGGCAGCGCGATGCTCCGCTGCGAGGCCGGCGGCGGCCGCCAGGGAAAACACGAGCAGCGCACAAGCTGTCTTCCTCATGGATTGCTCCTCGAAAAGGATTCGCCCGTCATGTCAGGTTGAGTTTCTTCAGCAGCTCGGGCGGCGCCCCGTCGAAGCTCGTGAGGGGCACGTTGCCGATGTAGCCGAGATCCTTGGCTCCGGCGGGACTCGAGTAGAAGGCGGCGGCGGTCAGATCCCGGTAGAGCGCGAAGAAATGCGCAGCCTCGCGATGCTCCGGCGCGGCCCGCGTCGCGTCGCAGAGCAGATCGCAGACGGCCGCTTGCCGGGCGGCGTCGAGCTCCGCAAAGCCCCTGGCTCCGCGCCGGGCGCCCTCCGCGTCGAGCCAGGCGAAGCCCTCGAGCACGACCGGCCGGTCGCGCTGTTGCGTCGGGTACGGCGCGCTCACCCACTCGTCGATGAAGTCGACGACCCCGACGCCTGATGCGCTCGGGGAGTGCTCGTCGGCCGGAATGATGAGGTCGGAGAGCACCGCTGCGAGCCGCCGCTGGGCCGCGCTCAGGGTGAGCGGCCAGAACTCGCCCCGCTTGTGGGGCGTAACGAGGTCGGGATCGGTGCCGTAGCCCGGCGTGGCCGGCGGCCGCAGCAGCGCCGTGCCGTGCGTCGGCGGCCCGGCCGCCGCGCGCCCTGCCGGCCAGGCTGCGCTCGCAGCCAGCATCCACTTGATGGTCGTGCGGCGGTCCATCACAGCTCCTTGCGCCGCAGCGACGCGAGGATATGATCCGCCGCCCGCCAGGCGATCGCCATGATGGTGAGCGTCGGATTCTTGTCGGCGTTCGAGGGGAATACCCCGCCGTCGGTGACGAAGAGGTTGGGCACGTCCCAGGTCTGGCACCACTGGTTGGTGACCGAGACCCTCGGGTCCGCTCCCATGATCGTACCTCCGACCTCGTGGATGATGAGCCCTCCGGGAGCGATCGCCTTCGCGCCGTCGGTCTCGATCTTCTGCGGCTTGCCGCCCATCGCCTCGATGATGTCGCCGAAGGTGCGCTGCATGTGCGCGGCCTGGCGCGTCTCGTGCTCGGACCATTGCCAGTGAAAGCGCAGCACCGGGATGCCGAACCGGTCCTTGACGCCGCCCGGGTCGATCTCGCAGTACGAGTTCTCGTTCGGGATCATCTCGCCGCGCCCGCTGAAATACACGAAGGAGCCGTAGTAGCGCCGCACGTCCTCCTTGAACTTCCTCCCGTAGTTGCCGCCGGTCAGCCACTCGAGACCGCTCCCCGTTCCGGGTCCCGGCATGCGCTTGCCGCCGCCGAACTCGATGTGGTAGCCGCGCGCGAAGCCGAGCTTGCCGGCCAGCTGCTCCTTGTAGAGCCACCAGGGCGTATAGAGCTGATGACCGTCCGCGGCGTCCTCGTTGAGGGGCGGAAGGCTCTCGAGGAGCGGCACCTGTCCCGACACGTCGCTCCCGACCGTATCCATCAGATACCGGCCGACCTTGCCGCTCGAGTTCGCGAGCCCGTCGGGGAAGTGCGTGCTCTTCGAATTGAGGAGGATCCGCGCCGACTCGCAGGCGCTCGCAGCCAGCACCACGACGCGGGCGCTGGCGTGCTCATGGGCGCCGGTAGTGCGGTCGACGTAGCTCACACCGCTCGCGTGCCCATCGGCTGCGAGCGTCACCTCGTACACCATGGCGTCGGTCGTGATGTCGAGATTGCCGGTGGCGAGCGCCGGAGGCAGATGCACGGTCGTCGACTGATAGTTGGCGCGGATCGAGCAGCCGCGCCCGCAGGGCGTCGCCCACAGACACGGGGCGCGGCTCGCCATGTCGGCGGCGAGAATGCGCTGCGCCCGCTCGTTCCCCGGATGGATGCGCCGCGGGTTCGCCGTGTGATCGAGCGCTCGGGTCAGCACCGCGCGATGTCCCGGAATCGCCGGGACGCCGAGGCGCCGCGCCCGCTGTGCGATCAGGTAATCGCTCACGATGGGTTTCGGCGGCGGCAGCAGGCAGCCGGGCGGGGAGTCCGGCGTGTTCTCCAGGCCCTCGCTGCTGCCGTATACGCCGATCAGGAGCTCGACCTTGTCGTAGTACGGTGCGACGTCCTCGTAGCCGATCGGCCAGTCGAAGCCGAGCCCGTCACGGCTCTTCGGCTTGAAGTCGTAGGGGCCGTTGCGCAGCGAGATGCGTCCCCAGTGGTTGGTGCGCCCGCCGAGCATGCGCGCCCGCCACCAGTCGAAGCGCCCCGCGTGCTCCTCGGTAGTACGCACGTACGGCTCACCCGGCACCTGCCAGCCGCCGTCCACGGTCGCGTCGTAGAAGCCGAACGGCTTCTGCGGCGTGCCGACCCCGCCCAAGGGAGCGAGGTCGGGCGTCTGAAACATCGGCGTCTCGCCCTCGGGCCTGTAACGGCGCCCGGCCTCGAGCATCAGCACCCGGGCTCCCTCCATGGAGAGCGTGTAAGCGGTCTGCCCGCCGGCGGCACCCGACCCGACCACGATCACGTCGTAAGTACGCTGCTGGGATTTCGGGGTCACGAACGGCATGGCACCTCACTCATCGCTGAATCTCAAGAGCGGTACGGCTCGCGGCCGACGCCCTGCGGAGCGAGCCCGGCGCTCGCGAGAACTTCGTGCTGGAGCGCATACATGGCGGCCGCCGCCTCATCGATCGCGCGCGTGAAGGCGAGCGAGCCGGCCAGGATGGGCTTCAAGCGCTCGCGGTCCTGGATGCGGGCCGGCGGGTATTCGTGCTCGACCACGAGATAAGTCTTCTCCGGGTCGATGGCGAGCAGCTCGCGCGCGGCGAGCTGGTGATCCAGCCAGTCCACCGAGCGATTCTGCAGGTAAGCGAGCGGGTCGTGGCGCGCGGTGCCGGGGAGCTCGTGCTCGGCGAACACGGTCTGCTTCTTCCAGGCGTTGAGCTGCTCGCCGGGATCCGAGCTCGGCTCCGCCCCGTGCCAGTCGCCGCGCTGCATCGTCTGCCCGCCGTAGCCCCACGCCGCGATGCCCTTCGATTCGATGACCTGGCCTTTGACGTGAAAACCGCCGATCAGAAAATTGTAGCCGCTGTCCTTCAGGTACTGAAACACGGAGCGCGAGTCCTGCCCCATGAGGATGGCGTGCGAAGGGTCGTAGTGGATGCGGAACTGGTCGCCGACTCCGTGGCGCTCGCAGATGCGATGCAGGGCGATCCAGGGGCCGGGCGCGTAGGCGATGTTGTTGTGCCAGGCGTCGCTCACGTTCCAGCCGGGCATCGGGCACTGCTCGACGCGGAAGGTGAGGCCCCGGGCCTTCGCCTCCTTCAGCAGCGGCACGAACACCGCCTCGAACATGAGGAGATTGGCGTCCATGCTGAGGCGCGGGTTGCGCCCCACGAAGCCCGTCACGGCATCGGCCCCGAGCAGCGCCGCGGCGTCGAAGACCTTGAGCATGAGCCGATGCTTCCTGCTGCGCACGGCCTCGTCGGCGGCCAGCATGTTGTCGAAGTAGCCGAGGTCCGAGAGGCCCACCCTGGTCGCCTGCATCGCGCGGCGCACGCGCGCCGCGCGGCTCGCGTCGAACGGCGAGCGCAGGTCGAGCGTGTTGGCCACGGGATCGAGCATCGCAGCGGCCGGCACGTCGCTCTCACTGGGATGCAGGGCGGCCGACAGCTCGATGTTCGGAGCGCCGATCTCGGCGGCGAAGGCGAGCCATTCCTCGACGGCCAGATCCGGATCGGCATCGCGCTTGGCGCGCGGCGTCAGCTCCTGGAGCGCCGCGGTGAGGATGCTGAGGCGCATGCTGCGCGGCCTGAACTCACCTCCCGGCATATGCCACCCTCTCGTTGCGGAAGGACGCCGCGAACAGCGCGAACACCACCGCCGCGAACGCGGCCGGGTAGAGCCAAATGGCCTGCCAGTCGTGCGCGCCGCCCGTGGCGTACAGGTCGTCGATGCGACCCGCCGCCCAGAATCCCACCAGCATGCCGAGGCCGTAGGTGGCGAGCGTGATCAGCCCCTGGGCGGCGGCCTTGTGCGCAGCTCCCGCCTTGGAGTCGGTATAGATCTGGCCGGAGACGAAGAAGAAGTCGTAGCACACCCCGTGGAGCGCAATGCCGACGATCAGCATGAAGGTGAGCTCGTGCGCATTGCCGAAGGCGAACAATACGTAGCGGATGGCCCAGGCGAGCATGCCGACCAGCAGCGTCGCCTTCATGCCGAAGGTGCGCAGGAACAGCGGGATGAGCAGCATGAAGAGCACTTCCGACATCTGCCCGATGGTCTGCTTGCCAGTCGCGTTGGCGACCTGAATCTCGGTGAGGAACTGGTTGGCGTTCTGATAGTAGAAGGCGAGCGGGATGCAGATCAGCACCGAGGCCGCGAAGAACACGGCGAAATTACGCTCCCTGAGGAGCACCAGAGCATCGAAGCCGAGCAGGCGTCCGAGGCCCCCGCCCTCCGCGACCACAGGCAGCGGTGGTGTCCGCGGCAGCGTGAAGGCATAGGCGCCGAGCACGAACGATGCGATCGAGCACATGAGGAAGGTGTCGCGCAGCCGCCCCTGCGCGAGACGCGCGTGCGAGTCCCAGGCAAAGAGGTAGCTGATCGTGAGTCCCGCGACGATCCAGCCGATCGTGCCCCACACGCGCACACCGGAGAAATGCCGCGCGGGGTCCTCCATCTGGCGGAACGCGATCGCGTTGACCAGCGCGAGCGTCGGCATGTAGAGAATCATGTACGCGAGCAGCACGGGATAGAAGCCGCCGAAGGCGCTCGTGCTGTAGAGCACGTACATCAGGATCCCGCCG
>DAHUXE010000119.1 GCA_027307325.1 Gammaproteobacteria bacterium
GGCATCCGCATCCGGTCGCACCCCCCGCGGTTACCGCGGTGCGGGTGATGCTGCCGCCGGTCTAGAGCCCGGTCAGAACTTCACCATCACCCCGGCGCCCCAGACCACCTCGCGGGTGCGCAGATCCGGCACCCAGATGCCACCGCTGTTGGCGCAGTTGTCGACGGGGCTCATGACGCTGCCGTTGTTGCACACCAGGCTCGCCGGCGCGCCGGTGTTGCCGAGGGGAGGAGTCACGCCGCCGGCCCCCGTCCAGTACGGGACGTCGGAATGGCGGAACGTGAGCTCGGTCCACCACGTGATCCAGTCCCGCGGCATGTACTGGAAGTTGAGCTGCGCGTCCCACTGGTAGAGCTTCTGTCCCGGGTTCTCGGTGAAGTACGGCGTACCGCTCACGGCGGTCGCGCCGTTGATCGGCGGCAGCAGCGCGAGATAACGGCCGGGGTTGTTCATGAAGCCGCCGCCGATCGTCACCGCGTACAGATCGTGGTCGAACCAGAAGCGGTTGTAGGCCATCACGCCGAAGAAGTTGGCCTTGTTGGGCCCGCTCGAGCAGTGCACGCCGCCGCCGTACTCGCAGCCGAGGTCCCAGGTGATCGAGGTCGCCATCTTTGACAGGCCGGGCCCGCTGTCCCTGGCCTCGTAGTACTTCCACAGCAGGCTGTCGTCCTCGTGCACGCGCGTGACGTTGGCGTAGTTGATGTAAGGCGCGCCGGGATTCGACAGTCCCGCCGGCGCGTTGGGGTTGCCACCGTTGTTCGGGATCCCGCTGCCGCTCGCCAGGTTGTCCTGCCCGATCGCGTAGCTGTTGAAGACCAGCTTGAAGTTTTCGTTCGGGATCCACAGGATCTGCCCGCCGAAGCCCGGATGACTGTTGAACTTCGCGTACGACTGCCAGCCGTTGATGAGCCAGGGCTCGATCTTCAGCGTCTGCGTCGGGAACCACTGCACGCGCAACCCGTTGAAGAACCACGGCGTGTTGGAGGAGACGAACGACGGCTGATAGGTCCAGTTGTCGAAGTTGTAATAGCTGAAGAGTCCGATGTAGGAGACGAAAATGCCCGCGTCGACGTTGAGCCCATGGTTCACGTCGAAGTGGTAGCCCGCATTCGCCTCCGACATGTACTTGTAGGCGCCCTGCAGATCCCATTGACCGACGCCGGCGCTGGCGTCGTTGCGCGGCGTGGTGACCGCGAACATTCCGAGCATCGACAGGAAGCGCGCCTGGACGTTGTTCCAGTGGAAATTGCCGCCGAAGCTCACCTGCTCGATCTGGAACTCGCCCGAGCGGAATTCCTCGGTCGAGCCGACGATCGTGTGGTCGACCGGGTGGTTGAAGTCCTGCAGGTAGTTCACGTCGAAGCGCACCTCCGGCGTGAAGAACCTGGTATCGAAGATCGGCGTCTGGGTGCGCGTGGTGCCGTTCATCCAGCCGATGTCCCCAACCGCGAACGGCGTCTGGGTATCGACTGCGGGACCGGGCTCCGGCGCCTGCAGCGCTTCCGGCACGAGCTGTTTCATGGCCGCCGCAGCCGCTGCAGCGACGGCAGGCGACGGAGCAGCGGCCGGCGCCACGGCGACTGCCGGCGCGGCAGCGGTGACAGCCATGACGAAATCATGACGCGTCGCCTTGCCCGCCATGACGGAGAGCGGCGGCGCCGTGACTTCGGGGGCCCCGCTCGCCTGCGCGGTAATCGTCCAGTCTCCGGGCGGCAGATCGCCGAAGGCATAGACGCCATCGCTCCCCGAGACGGTGGCGCGAATGGCGCCGCCATCCGCGCGCAGCGCGGTGACGGTGGCGTGCGCCACCGGCGCGCCGGTCGCAGCGGTGACGACACCGACGATCGCCCCGACACTCGGCGCGGCTGCCGGCGCTTGCGGCGGCGCGAGGCCTGCAGCCAGGGCCAGAGCGAGCAAGCACACCAAGCGTCGCCAGTTGCTCAAGTTCATTGCCCTCATTGCGAAAGACGCCCGCCCCGCCACGACGCCGTCAGAAATCGGTGTCAGGTATGTGCGTTCGGGCGGGCGCGGCGCGCGCTCCCCAGCAGATATCCGGCGGCAAACGGCAGCCCGAGCACGACCACGGCCAGCACGATGAGCAGCACCAGTATTTCGGCGGCCAGCTCGCGCAGCTGCGCCCCCGTCTCCCTGACCACACGGCTCGAGAGCGTCGCGGCATCCCCGGCGAGCGCCTTGCGCTCGGCGTCGAGCTCGGCCATCGCCGCGGTGCGCTCGCCCCTGAGGTCGGCGAACAGGGCCACGCGCTCGGCGTGCAGCGTCTCGCCCGCGCTCCGTGAGGAGGCGTCGAGCCGGTCGAGCACGTCGTGCAGGCTCTGCCGCACGTCGGCTTGCGCGCCGCGCACCAGCCCGGGTGTCGACTCCGCCACCTGCGTCAGACGCTCGAGCCGCTCGTTGAGCTTGGCGATAGCCGCCTGGACGTCGCCGCTCGTGTAGCCCGACTCTCGCAGCGCCAGCTCCGTCCGGTGCATCACCTGCGAGGGAACGGTGTCGCCGTAGATCTCCAGCCGGTCGGCGGCGTCCGCCATAGCCTCCGGGATCGTGCCGAGCGAATCGGCCAGCCTGGTATCGGCTGCCTGCTCGCGGCTCCAGAGCGCGACGATCGACGGTCGCACGAACGTCAGGTCCGCGAGCGGATGCTCGCGCACCTACTTCTCGACGAAAGCCTGGTAGGCGGTGAGCTCGTGCGGCGCGATGAGCCGGCGCGCCAGCGCTTCGGTCTCGGCGGCATAGCTGCCGGAGATGTCGCGCACCGCCTGCTGATGGGCGCCGAACAGCGCACCGCCCGCGCCGCCCGCGGCCGTGAAGCCCTGCATCTGGGCAGCGAGCGCCCAGGTATCGAGGAGGCTCATCATCGGCACGAGACGTGTGGCGGCCCGCCGGCTCTCGCCGACTGCCACGATCTCCCAGCGCAGGGTATTCTCCAGCACCGCCGGGTCGTGCTCGGAGGCGGCGACGTCGTCCGCGCAGCGGTTCACCGCCGCCACGAATTGCGCCGACAATTCGCGGGTCAGGATGCGGGCGTTGAGATCGCGGGCCGAGAGCGGTCGCTCCGGGGTCTTCAGGCTGATGAGCGAGCAGGAGCTCAGCGCGAGGGTCAGGACGCCGCCGGCGAGTATTCGTGCGCTCGTGCAGCGAGGTCGCCTCTCCATGGCCACAAACTATACACTGGACCTCAGGTGACACCGTGAGTACCCAGGCCGGACCTTCGCCGTTAGTCATGATGAGCGCGGTTGACCTGGTGCGCGCAATTCGCGCGCGCACCGTGTCGTGCGCCGAGGTGATGGCCACCTTCCTCGACCACATCGGCCGGGTGAATCCCCGGGTGAACGCGCTGGTGTCGCTGCAGCAGGCGGATGCGCTGATGCAACAGGCGCGCGTGCGCGACGCGCAGCTGGCGCGCGGCGAATACCTCGGCCGGATGCACGGGCTGCCGCATGCGGTCAAGGACCTGGCCTTCACCGCCGGCATCCGTACGACGCGCGGCTCGCCGCTGCTCGATGCCGTACCCGACCACGACTCCATCCTGGTCGAGCGACTGAAGGCCGAGGGCGCGATCCTCATCGGCAAGACCAACACCGCGGAGCTGGGCCTGGGATCGCAGACCTACAACCCGGTCTTCGGCACCACCTTGAACGCCTACCACCCCGGCAAGACCGCGGGCGGCAGCAGCGGCGGAGCGGCGGCCGCGCTCGCTCTGCGCATGGTGCCGCTGGCCGATGGCAGCGACAGGATGGGGTCGCTGCGCAATCCCGCCGCCTATAACAATGTATTCGGCTTCCGTCCCTCCCCCGGGCGCGTACCCGCCGCCGGCGAGGAGCTGTTCCTCGATCATCTCTCGGAGTGGGGCGCGATGGGCCGCAGCATCCCGGACGTGGCCTTGCTGATGAGCGTCATCGCCGGCCCCGATCTGCGTGCGCCGCTCGCGACCGGCGAGGACGCGGCGGACTTCCTCGGGCCTCTCGAGCGCAGCCTGAATGGCGTGCGCCTCGGCTGGCTCGGCGACCTCGGCGGCTACCTGGCCGTCGAGCCGGGCGTCCTCGAGCTGTGCCGCTCGGCCTGCCGGGCTTTCGAGAAGCTCGGCTGCAGCGTCGAGGAAGCGAGCCTCCCCTGCTCTCCCGCGACGCTCTGGGAAGCGTGGCTCACGCTGCGGCACTGGCTCGTGGCCGGTGACCTCGAGGCCCTCTACCGGGAGCCCGTAAGCCGCGCGCGCTTGAAGCCCGAGGCACGCTGGTAGGTGGAGCGTGCGCAGCGCCTCACCGCGCTCGATGTCTATCGCGCTTCGGTGGCACGGTCGCGCTGGTACACCGCCGCCGCCGAGCTGTTTGCACGCTACGAGTTCCTGCTGCTGCCGAGCGCACAGCTCTTTCCCTTCGATGCCACGACACAGTGGCCGCGGTCCGTCAACGGCGTCGCGATGGACACCTACCACCGCTGGATGGAGGTGGTCGTGCCGGCGAGTCTGCTCGCCGGACCGGTCCTGGGCGTACCGGTCGGCTTCGGCGCGCAGGGTCTGCCGATGGGAATGCAGCTCATCGGGCGCCGTCACGCCGACCTCGCGGTGCTGCAGCTCGGCCACGCCTACGATCTCGAGACTCGCTGGGTAAGCCAGCGGCTGCCGCCGCTCATCGCCTAGGAGAATCGCTGGCGCAGCCGGCAAAAACCACGCTTTTTGCCGGCGGCAATCGAAGTAATGTCCGCCAAAATCGTCGCCGGCAGCCGACGATTTTGGCCAATAAACTAGAAGCCCGGCGGCCGCTCGTCCGCCACGGCGAGACTGCGCTCGAGCGCGAGCCCGACGCCCGCTATCGTCCCTTCCTCGAACAGGCGGCCGATGAGGGTGACGCCGTGCGGCACGCGCCGCGGCGGATGGAACTTCGGCAGCGGCCGCTGCGGATCCGGCGCCCAGTCGCTGCGCGCTTCGCTCACCTCGACGAAGCCCGCGCGCAGCGTGAGCGATGGCAACCCGGTGAAGTTTCCGATCGTCAGCATCTCGTCGCGCAACGACGGCACCAGCAGCAGGTCCACCTGCGCCATGAGCCTCTGCATCTCCTGCGCCACGGCGCGTCGCAGGCGGTCGGTCTGCACGAAATCGACCGCCGAGAGAAAGCGCGACTGCCTGAAGGTGTTCGGCCAGGCATCCGCGACCTGCATCTTGAGCGCCGCGGCCCTGCCGCTCAGTGTCAGCTCCTCGAAGGCGGCGGCCGCCTCGGCGAACAGGATCGTATTGAGATCGTCGTACGGCCAGTCGGGGAGCGCGACCTCGACCGGCTCGAGGCCGAGAGCCGTAAGGCTCTCGAGCGCCCGCCGGTCGACCTCGGTGGCGGGCTCCTCGCGCATCCAGTGCGGGAAATACCCGACCCTGAGTCCCCTCACTGCGGCATCGGCGTCGAACTGCAAAGCAGCCGGCACGCTGCCGGGATCACCCGGGTCCGGTCCGGCGATCGCGCTCAGCACCAGCATGACGTCCTCGACGCTGCGCGCCATGGGACCCAGCTTGTCGAGCGACCAGCACAAGGTCATCGCGCCGCTGCGCGCGACGCGGCCGAACGTGGGGCGGAGCCCCGTGAGGCCGCAGCGCATGCTCGGGCTCACGATGCTGCCCTCGGTCTCGCTGCCGATCGAGAAGCCGACCAGCCCCGCCGCGGTTGCAGCGCCGGGGCCGGCGCTCGACCCGGAAGCGCCTTCCTCCGGCAGCCAGGGATTCATGGTCTGTCCGCCGAACCACACGTCGTTGAGAGCGAGCGCGCCGAGGCTGAGCTTCGCCATCAGCACCGCACCGGCCGCGTGCAGGCGCCGCACCACGGCGGCGTCGGTGTCCGGCACGCGGTCCTCGTAGGGCTCGGCGCCCCAGGTCGTGCGGATTCCTGCGGTGTCGAGCAGATCCTTCGCGCCCCACGGAACTCCGTGCAGCGGGCCGCGATAGTGGCCCGCGGCAATTTCCCGGTCGGCGCGCTGCGCCTGCTCGAACGCGAGGTCACGCGTCAGCGTGATGACGCAGCGCAGCTGCCGATCGAACCGGACGATGCGCTCGAGGTAAATCCGCGTCAGCCGCTCGGAGCTCAAGCGGCGCGACTCGATCCAGCGTGACAGCTTCCACAGGGGCGCATAGGCGATATCGGCATCGCCGGCCGGCAGCGGGCCCGGATCGCGCGCGCTGCGAACGAAGTGGTCACTCTGCGCAAGCGGCCCGTGGCCGGGAAGCACCGGGTTCCAGGTCGAGTACGGCGCGAGCGCCGGTGCGAGAGGCACCCTGCGCGGGCCGCTGCGGCGCTCATGGGTGGCCGCCATGCTGCTGCGCCAGTTCTGCGCGGCCAGGACGCGCTCGGCTGTCGTCAGCTCCACCATCACGAGCTTCTCCGCTTCGGCAAACGTCGCAGCGCTCACCTCCGGACCCACGGGGGGTGCGGTACCGAATGCCGGCGGTGAGCCCGGCGCCGCTTGCGCGGGCGGCGGTGCCGGCGCGGGCTGCCCCCCTGCGGCGGATACTGACCCGGGTGCGAGCAGCGCGGCAGCGGAAGTCATGAGAAACTCACGGCGCGAACCTGACATGGTGTTTCCTTTCTTCTTGCCGTCCCCGGGCGGGAGTCTAAGCCCGAACGGTCCTCCCTCGAGGCAGATCTCGATTTGAGCCCGCCCTGCGGCGCGCGCCTATAATCCGGCCCTATGAGCCTATCGGGCCTATCGCGCCTGTCCGCACCGCTGCTGGCGCTGCTGTCGCTGCCGCTCGCGCCCACCCGCGCCGCCGAGGATCCCTGCGGCGGCTTCTCCTGGGACGTGCGCCATGAGCGCGAGCTTTTCGCCCAGCAGCCGGTGGACGTCGCGAGTGGCAGAGCGTTGTCCGACTCGCCCACGCTGACGCCCGACCGGCTTTACGCGCTCGAGCTGCGCGCACAGCCGGAGGTGAGCTTCAGCGCGCCGCCGAGCCGCGCCTGGCCGGAAGAGGCAACCTACGCCGGGCTGGCGCGGCTCACCGTCGACACCGCGGGCGTCTACCGCTTCGCGCTCGATCAGCCGGCCTGGGTGGACGTGGTTGCCGGCGGCGCAGAGCTGAAATCGCGCGACGCCCAGGGGCGCGTCGGCTGCAGCACACCGTACAAGATCGTCGAGTTCGCGCTGCCCGCAGCGAAGCCGCTGGTGCTCGAGTTCAGCGCGAGCGTTACGCCCTCGATCAGGATCAGCGTGAGCCGCTCCCCGGTACAG
>DAHUXE010000136.1 GCA_027307325.1 Gammaproteobacteria bacterium
CTACGTCTTCTACTTCATCGCCGACTGGTCCTTCCTGTACCTCGTTCAGGAGCGGCATTTCGAGACGCTGGAAGGGGGCTGGCTGGCCGCGGCACCGGCCGCGGTCGGCGCGGCCGGCGCAGGACTCGGCGGCTGGCTCGCGACTCGGCTGGGAATCCGCTTTGGGGTGAGCCGCGGGCTTGCGCTCGTGCCGCTCCTCTCTCTTCCGGCCTGCGCGCTGCTGCTGCTGCTCGGGGTAGCGGCGGCCAGCGGCTATGTCGCGGTGGCGGCGCTGGCGCTCGCCTTCGCCTGCGAGCAGGTGAACGAAGGGCCCTATTGGGCCGCGATCATGCACGCCGCTCCCGCCGACACCATGGCGGCGGGCGGACTCCTCAACACCGGCGGCAATGTCGGCGGACTGATCGCAGCTCCCGTGGCCGCATACTTCTCCGGCCATGGCGCGTGGACGCCGCCGTTTCTGATCGGCAGCGCGTTCGCGCTGCTCGCCGCCGCCACCTGGCTGATCGTCGATCCCGCCCGTCACGCGGCGCCCCCGCAGGCCTAAGCCCCTTAGGGCGCAGGGCCCTCGGCCGCGACGACCCGGCCACCGACGCTGCCGCGCGCGGTGGCACGCGCGCCCGCCCGCCCTTCGGGCCAGCTCATCTCGAGAGTGCCGCTGCCCACCGGGCTCTCGAGATAGAGCGTCGCGTGGACGGTGCCGGTGCGTCCCGGCGAGTCGATGCGTCCCGAGGCGCTGACATCCTCGGTCCAGCGCGCCTCGTGCAGAGTGAGGCGGTAGCCGCCGCGGGCCGCGGTGGCGCTGAACGTGCCGCCACGCAGCCCCGATCCACCGCCTGCGCCATTGTCGAGCGCCCGCGCAATCGCATCCTCGGCGGTGAGCCAGGCCGCCGTCACGACGCGCAGCGCCTCGCGACCTGCCCGATTGCCGTGCAACGCCCGCGCCGGGGCGAGCGCATGCGCGTGCTGCGCGAAGGCCGGAACCAGGCGCACCGCGGGCACCGCCCTGGCGCAGCTCTCGTCCCCGACGGCGAGCGTGTCGAGGAAGTGCCGCACGAGTCGCGCCCCGCAGGCGCTGCGCGCGTGCGGCAACGCGTTGACATGAAAGCTGTTGGCGATCACGACGTGGTGGGAGCGGGAGAAGTGCGCGGCGACATTGGAGCCGTCCGCCACCGGTGTCATGTCGTCGAACTCCCCCGACACGACCAATACCGGCACGTCGGGGTAGCTCGCGGCGGCAAAGACCAGCGGCGACGCCGGGTAACCGGTCGGCGACGGCCATTCGACGCACTCGTCGATGAAGGCATAGTCGAGCGGCATCGCGCGGTACTCGTCGATAGTGAACGGCGCATAGGTATCGGGCGCCCGCGCCTGGCGCTCGGCGATGACCGCGTCGCGTGCGGCGAGGCGCTGCGCCGGCGGCAGGTACATGTCGAAGATCTGCCCCGCATCGACACAGGTCACCGCCTGCTCGAGCCCGGCGCTGAAGATCGCTGGATTACGGGTTGGATCCCGTGAGTCGACGGAGCTCAGGGTCTCGGCCATGAGCCGCAGCAGCGGTTGCTGGTCGCCGGAGAGGAAAGCGCGCGCAGCTGCGTCCGTCTCCCGCACGCTGGAGAGCGCCGGCGAACTGGCGAGCATGACGATCGCCAGCGCCGCGGCGTTGGCGGTGAGCTTCATGGTGCGGTTATCACCGTAGCGCACTGTGGCCTGGAAGGAATGCGCCCGCAGCCGTTCGAGGGCCGGCAGGATGTGATCGAGCGAGCTGCCGCCGAGGGAGGCGCAGACGCTCGAGCGCGCGCACGCGAGGTTGAACTTGTTACGCATCGCAGGCGCGTAATTCGGCGACCACGCGATGTCGGGCCCATCGAGCGCATCGGCGCCGTCGAGCGCCAGCGCGCGCACCTTGTCGCGGTGGCGCAGCGCGAACACCTGGGCGAAGTACGTCCCGTACGAGTTGCCGTAGAGCCCCACGCGGTCAATCGCGAGCGCCTCCAGGATCGCCGCCAGGTCATCGCTGGCGAGCGCGGTGCTGTAGAGGGGCGCGGCAGGTCCGAGCGAGCGGCCGCAAGCGCCAATGTTGCCCTCGGTGAGCGCGGGTGCGTTCTGGAGCTCCTTGCAATCGATCGCGCCCGAGCGGCCGCTGCCGCGGTAGTCCATGATGAGGACGTCGTAACGCTTGCGCAGCGGCCCGAACAGCGCAAGGTAGCTGTCGCGTGAGTCGGTGGATGGGTAGCCCGGGCCTCCCTCGGCCGCCACCAGCGTGCCGGCGGCGGGACCGGAGCCCCGATGCGGGTAGTACTCGAAGTAGATGGGAATCGTCCCAGGCACCACGCCGCGCGGATCGAGCGCCCGCCCCAGCGTGGCGCACCATTGCTGCTCGGGCTCGCAGCGCTTCAAGGTGACGCTGCCCACCGTGAGAGTCGGCCCGCCGCTCGCCGGCGGTACACTCCCCACCGCGGCGAAGGCGCAGGTCACCGGGACGCATGCCGCCGCCAGCGCCAGGGCGCCGGTGAGCAGGCAGCGGGCGCGACAGGTTGCGGAGTGCTTGTCCACGGCGGCAGCCTGTTATTGTAACGCTACGCGGGGCGTGTCCTGCGCCTCGAGCCACTCGTGGAGGATCCGATGTCGAACCGCAGCTGTGTCAGGTCTGTCCTGCGAGTCCTGGTGCTGGCCCTGCTCGCCGGCGCACCGCTCGCGTGGGCGGACGTCGCCCCGCTCAAGACGCGCAACGTGGTGCTGATCGTGAGCGATGGGCTGCGCTGGCAGGAGATCTTCACCGGAGCGGACCCGACGCTGCTCAACGAGAAGAACGGCGGCATCTGGGACAAGGAGGCGGACTTGAGGCGCGCGTTCTGGCGCGACGACGTGAACGAGCGGCGCCGGCTCCTGTTCCCCTTCATCTGGGGCACGATCGCCGCGCACGGCCAGATCTTCGGCAACCAGCTCAAGGGCAGCGTCGCGCGCGTCACCAACACATTCTGGTTCTCGTATCCCGGGTACAACGAGATGCTCACGGGCCACGCCGATGCCCGCGTCAACTCCAACGAGTTCGGCCCGAACCCCAACGTCACCGTGTTCGAATGGCTGAACGGCCTGCCGGACCTCAAGGGCCGGGTGGCGGTATTCGCCACCTGGGCCGCTTTCAAGGACATCTTCAACGTGGGCCGCAGCCACCTGCCGCTGCAGGTCGGTTGGGACCTGCCCTATGAAGGTCACGTGGGGCCGCGCGAGGCGCTGTTGAACCAGCTCTACCGCACCACCACGCAGCTCGAGGACACGGACGTCTACGACTCGTTCCTGCAGATCCCGCTGATGGACTCCTTCGCCAGGGCGCAGCCGCGGGTCCTGTTCGTCGGCTACGGCGAGACCGACAACTGGGGGCACATGGGCCGCTATGACCTGCTGCTGCACGCCGCGCATTCCTTCGACCACTACGTCGAGCAACTGTGGAATACGCTCCAGCGCCTGCCCGCGTACCGCGATCAGACGACCTTCATCCTCACCGCCGATCACGGGCGCGGCAGCGGCCCGCTCGAGTGGAAGGAACACGGTGTCGGGCAGAAGGGCTCGGAGAACATCTGGATCGCAGTGATGGGCCCCGATACCGCGCCGCTCGGCGAGCGCAGCCACACCGGCGAGGTGCACCAGGCGCAGATTGCCGCCACTGTCGCGGCGCTGCTCGGTGAGGATTACCGCAAGGCGATGCCGCTGGCGGCGCCGCCCATCGCGGCGGTGCTCACCGGCGCTGGCCGGAGCGAGAGATGAAGCGCCTCCGCAGCCGCCGCGGCTAGCCGCAGGCAGCCCGCTCGCCTCTCGCGACCAGCGAGGGGTATGCAGTGAGAGTTGAAAGGCTGACAAGGCGGAGTTGAAGACTCCGCCACAGCCTGAGCAGCCCGATCAGGCACGCCGGCTTCGCCGGCGCGCAGCACCGCGCGGTGGCGTGTCGGCACCGTCTCCCAGCTCCTCCTCGTCCGGGGTCCACGGCCGCCCGAGACGCTGCTCGATGTACGCACGGATCAGTCTTCTTACGACCTGTGAAGGGGTCAGGTCCTCCTGCGCACAGAGCCGCTCGAGGATCGACTTCTTCCGCGGGTCTATGAGCACCGTGAGGCGGGCGGTGCGTTCTTCCAGCTTAACGACCTTGTCGCGACTCATTTACATGAGAATCACATCATAAGATAATGAGAAGATAATCGCAGCCGCATGAGCGCGCAACTCGCGCCGTCGTGCGCTTGAGCGATGGCCGAGGCACCTTTTCGGTTTCGGGATAGCTGATGTCGATTCCGAGTCCCTGGCTGCTGAGCGAGCTGGCCGCAGGCGCCATCGGCGTGCTGCTCATGCTGAGCGCACTCGGGAGCCTCATCGCGCGGCGCCCCCTGGGAAGCCGCCTCATCTACGGTGCGTGCACGCTGGTGTGCGGCGCTCTGACGGCCACCGCGCTGGCGGCGCTGCTCGGTCCCTCACCGCACCCTGCAATGCTGCAGCTGCCGGTCGGGCTGCCGCTCGACCACACCCTCATCGGGTTCGATCGCCTGAGCGCGGCATTCGTGCTCATCGTCAATCTTGCGACGGCGATCGTCAGTGGTTACGCGATCGGTTATGGCGTGCACGCGCGCGAACCGCGGCGCGTGGTGCCGTTCTACCCCGCTTTCGTTGCCGGCATGAACCTGGTGCTGCTCGCGCAGGATGCGTTCTCCTTCCTGATCGGCTGGGAATTCATGTCCCTGGCATCCTGGGCGCTGGTTGTGAGCGACCATACCTCTGCCGAGAACCGCCGCGCCGCGCTCGTCTATCTCATCATGGCGACCGGCGGCGCCCTGACGCTGCTCTTTGGCTTCGGGCTCCTTGCGGGATCTGCCGGGGGCTATACGTTCGATGAGATCCGCCGCGCCGCCCCCGCAGGCGTCGGCCCGCTGGTCCTGGTGCTGGCACTCGTGGGCACGGGATCCAAGGCGGGCCTCGTGCCACTGCACGCGTGGCTGCCGCTGGCGCACCCCGCCGCACCGAGCCACGTGTCGGCGCTGATGAGCGGCGTCATGACCAAGGTCGCCGTGTACGGTTTCGTGCGCATCGTGTTTGATCTGGCCGGCGCCCCGGCCTGGTGGTGGAGCCTGCCGGTGCTCCTCGTCGCCGCCGTGACCACGCTCCTCGGCGTGCTGTATGCGCTGATGGAGCACGACCTGAAGCGCCTCCTCGCCTACCATACCGTCGAGAACATCGGCATTATCTTCATCGGCCTGGGACTGGCGCTCGCATTCGAGGCGACCGGACTCAAATCCGCGGCGGCGCTCTCATTGACCGCCGCGATCTTCCACGTCTTCAACCACTCGCTCTTCAAGAGCCTGCTGTTCCTGGGGTCGGGCGCCGTGCTCCACGCAACCGGGGAACGCGACATGGAGCAGCTGGGCGGGCTCATCCATCGCATGCCCGTGACCGCCGTGACGTTCCTCGCGGGCTGCATCGCCATCTCGGCGCTGCCGCCCTTCAACGGCTTCGTGTCCGAGTGGCTGACGTTTCAGGCCATCCTCCTGAGCCCGCAGCTCCCGCAGTGGGTGCCGCGGCTGCTCGTGCCCGCCGTGGGGGCGACGCTGGCGTGCTCGGCGGCGCTCGCGGCGACGTGCTTCGTGAAGGCGTTCGGGATCAGCTTCCTCGGGCGAGCGCGCTCGACGAACGCATCGACTGCGCACGAGACGGATGGCTTCTCGCAGGGAGCGATGCTGCTGCTCGCCTGCGCCTGTCTCGCCGCGGGCCTGCTGCCGGGCTACGTGATCGACGCGCTCGCCCCGGTGACGCAGCTGCTCCTCGGTACGCGCCTTGCGGTTCAGTCCGCGCAGCCCTGGCTGCGCATCGTTCCGATCGATCCGGCGCGCAGCGCCTACGATGGCGCGCTGGTCGCGGTCATGATCGTGGTGGCTGCCGCCACCACGGCGTTGGTGGTGCGGCGGTTTGCCTCCCACGCGCTGCGGCGCTCGGCGCCCTGGGATTGCGGGTTTCCCGATGCGAGCACTGCGACTCAGTACACCGCGGGAAGCTTCGCGCAGCCGATCCGGCGGGTGTTCGGCAGTGCCGTGTTTCGCGCCCGCGAGCGCGTCACGATGCCCGAGCCCGGTGATTCGAGTCCGGCGCGTCTCGAGGTGGACGTGCACGACACGTTGTGGGAGACGCTGTACGTGCCGGTGGTGCGGCTGGTGGATGCCGTGACCGAGCGCGTGAACCGCATGCAGTTCCTCACCATCCGCAGTTACCTGACGCTGGTGTTCGCGGCGCTCGTGCTGCTCCTCGTCATCGTCGGAGGCTGGCGATGAGGACCGGCTGGCCCACCCAGCTCGCACAGCTGATCCTGGTGCTCGGCCTGGCACCGCTCCTCACCGGCGTCACACGCAAGGTGCGCGCGCGGCTCCTGAGACGGCGGGGCGCCTCCGTGGTGCAACCCTACCGCGACCTCCTGAAACTGATCCGCAAGGAAGTGGTGGTCGCCGAGAACGCCTCCTGGCTGTTTCGAGCCGCGCCCTACGTCATCTTCGCGACCACCTGGGTCGCCGCGGCGCTCGTGCCGACGTTTGCGACCGGACTGCCGCTCGGTGCCGCCGCCGATCTCATCGTCATCGTGGCGCTCCTCGGCACCGCGCGCTTCATGCTGGCGCTGGCGGGACTGGACGTCGGCACGAGCTTCGGGGGAATCGGATCGAGCCGCGAGATGATGTTCGCAAGCCTCGCGGAGCCTGCGATGCTCATGGCCGTCTTCACCTTGTCGCTGTTCGCCGGCTCCACCGAGCTCTCCTCGATCTCGGCGTTTATGCTCGGTCCCCGCGCCGGACTCAGCATTTCCGTCGCGCTGGCGCTCGTCGCGCTCATCATCGTCGCCCTCGGCGAGAACGCCCGCATTCCCGTCGACAATCCGGCCACCCATCTCGAGCTCACCATGGTCCACGAAGCCATGATTCTCGAGTACTCGGGACGGCATCTCGCGGTCATCGAGGCGGCCGCTTTCGTGAAGCTGCTGCTGTACCTGTCCCTCATCGCCTGCGTGTTCGTCCCGTGGGGTACGGCCGTTGCGGGAGCCGGCCTCTTCGGCTACGCCCTCGGCCTGGGCCTGTACGCGGGAAAGCTCGCGCTCCTCGGGTTCCTGCTGTCGGTGTTCGAGACTGCTATCGCCAAAATGCGCGTCTTTCGTGTACCGGAGTTCCTGGGCGTCGCCCTGATGCTCGGGCTGCTGGGCACGATGCTGCTCTTCGTCTCGAGGGCACCGCATTGACTCCCCTCGACACCGACATCGCCCACCTCCTGGCAGGGTCCATGGTCCTCGTCAGCTTCCTGCTGCTCTACCAGGACCGCATGTTCGCGCTGCTGAACTTCTTTGCCATTCATGCCTGCGTGCTCGCCCTCTCCGTGGGCTGGCAGGCCTACCTGCAGCGCGCGCCGCACCTATTCATCACCGCGCTCATCGCCTTGCTGTTCAAGGCGGTGATCATCCCCGTGGCCTTGCACCGCATCGTGGTGCGCCTGGGGATCCACCGCGCGATCGAGACGGTGGTGGGCACCGGACCGACCATGCTCATCGGCATCGGGCTCGTCGCCCTGTCGATCGTCGTCATGTTGCCGGTCACGACGAGCGAGGGGGCCTTCGCGCGCGAAGACCTGGCCTTCGCACTCTCGGTGGTGCTCCTCGGCTTCATGATGATGATTACGCGGCGCAATGCCGTGAGCCAGGTGATCGGCTTCATGTCGCTCGAGAACGGCCTGGTGCTGGCTGCGACCGGCGCGCGCGGCATGCCGCTCGTCGTCGAGATCAGCGTCGGCTTCTCCATCCTGATCGCGTTCCTCGTCGTCGGCATCTTCCTGTTCCGCATCCGCGAGCGCTGCGACACCGTGGACCTGCAGGCGCTCGACATGTCGCGCGGGGAGAGTCCGGGAGAGTCGGCATGAGCGTGGACGTGAGCCTCACGGCCCTCGCCGCGATCCTGGCCGTGCCCGCAGGCGGCGCCGTCCTGCTCGCAGCGATCCCGCGCTACCGGATCTCGGCGGCGCTCAATGTCGCGTGCTGTGCAATCACTCTTGCGGGTGCCGCGACCCTCTACGCCCACCGGCCGCGGCCATCGCTGTATCTGCTCGTCGACGATGTCAACACCGTCTTTCTGATCGTCGGTGCGCTCGTTGGCTTCACGACGAGCTTCTTCAGCGCCGGCTACATCGCACACGAGCTCGAGACCCATCGCCTGAAGCCCCGCGATCTGCGCTTCTATCACGCGATGTATCAGCTCTTGATGTTCGCGATGAACCTGGCACTCGTCGCGAACAACATCGGGCTCATGTGGGTGGCCATCGAGCTCGCGACACTCACGACGGTCCTGATGGTCGGCATCTACCGCACCAACGCCGCGCTGGAGGCCGCCTGGAAGTACTTCATTCTGGGATCGGTCGGGATTGCGCTGGCGCTCTTCGGGACGATCCTCGTGTATCTCGCGGCGGAGGAGCGCCTGGGCCAAGGCATGGCGGCCATGGCCTGGGATCACCTCGTGGCGCGCTCGGGGAGCTTCGATCCCGCGCTCCTGAACCTGTCCTTTGTGTTCCTGCTGCTCGGCTACGGCACCAAGGTCGGGCTCGCCCCGGTGCACGCCTGGCTCCCCGATGCGCACGCCGAAGGTCCGACGCCCATCTCCGCGGTGCTCTCGGGATTGCTGCTCAACGTGGCGCTGTTCGCGCTGCTGCGCTTCAAGCTCATCATGGCCGGCAACGCCCGGGTGCTCTCCCCGGGGCCGATGATGGTGACGATGGGCCTGGTATCGCTCGTGTTCGCAGGGTTCATGATTTTTCGGCGTCGGGACATCAAGCGCATGTTCGCCTATTCCTCGATCGAGCACATGGGCATCATTACGCTCGCCTTCGGGCTCGGCGGGCCGCTCGCAAGCTTTGCGGGCCTGCTGCACATGACGATGCACAGCCTCACCAAGTCGGCAATCTTCTTCGGTGTGGGCTACGTCTCCCAGCTCGAGGGAACGCAGCGCATCGCGGACATCCGCGGGCTCACTCAGAGCCAGCCGCTCCTCGGCTGGCTGTTGGTGATTGGCGTCGCCGCGATCGCCGGCCTCCCCCCATTCGGCGTCTTCACGAGCGAGTTCCTGCTGGTGACCTCGACCTTTGCGCGCGTCCCCTGGCTCGCCGTGCTGCTGGGGCTCGGTCTGATCATCGCCTTCAGCGCCCTCGCGCTGCGCCTGCACGGGTTGGCCTTCGGCGAGACGGATAAGCGTCACGTGCTGCCGGCGTGGCGGCTCGCGCCCATGATCGTGCACCTGGCGCTGGTCGCCGCAGCAGGGATCTACCTCCCCGGGACGGTGATCACCTGGTTCCGGCACGTCGCACAGCTGCTGGGCTGAAGGCTGCCCCTCATGCTCAGGGCGCTGTTCGCAGAACTCTCACCGCTCGCCACCCACCGGGGCTGGCCGCGGGTCGCCGTTGACGCGGACACCTGGCGCGCGATCGGCGAGGCCCTGCGCGAGGGCAAGCTCGACCTGCTCGCTGAATGGGGCGATGCGGGGGCCGTTCACTGCGCGCTGTACGAGCCCGCCACCCGAGGGGTGCAGATCGCAACGATCGCGGCACACGAGGGCAGAGCCCCCTCGCTTGCGGTCTTCCATGCGCCCGCTTCCCGGCTCGAGCGGGCGCTCGCGGATCTGTACGGAATCGAGGTCGTGGGACTGCCCGATCAGCGCGCCTGGCTCGACCACGGACGCTGGCCGGTGCGCGCGCCACTCGCCGCGCAGCCGCGTCCCGCGTCCGCGTCCGCGTCGCCCGCGTACCGATTCCTCGAGGCGCAAGGGCCGGGGCTCCATCAGGTTCCGGTCGGTCCGGTTCATGCCGGTATCATCGAGCCCGGCCACTTCCGTTTCACGGCAAGCGGGGAGACCGTGGTCCGGCTCGAGGAGCGCCTGGGCTACACCCACAAGGGCATCGAGAAGAGCATCGTCGGGCGAAGCGTGAACGACGCTGCGCGGCTCGCCGCACGCGTCTCGGGCGACAGCACGGTCGCGTACTCCTTCGCGTTTGCGCGCGCCATCGAGGCCGCCCTCGACTCTTCACCGCCCCCTCGCGCCCTGTGGCTGCGTGCAGTAATGGCCGAGCTCGAGAGGATCGCAAACCACCTCGGCGATATCGGGGCAATCTGCAACGACGCGTCCTTCGCGATGCTGCACGCCGAGTGCGGCATCCTGCGGGAACGGACGCTGCGCGCGTGTGCCCGTGCATTCGGCCATCGCCTCATGATGGATCGGATCGTTCCCGGCGGCGTCACGACCGATCTCACTGCCGATGGCGAGAAGGAGATCGGAGCGCTGTGCACGCGGCTGACGCGGGAGTTTCCGGAGCTGATCGAGCTGTACGACAACACCGCGTCGCTTCAGGATCGCACGGTGGGCACCGGCATCGTGAGCACCAGGCTCGCTGCAGCGTTCGCCGCTCCGGGATATGTAGGCCGCGCTTCCTCCCGCCTCTTCGATGCGCGCGTGCACCTGCCCTACCCCCCTTACGATGTCGCGCCGCTCGAAATCGCCGTGCGCCATGAAGGTGACGTCGATGCGCGTGTCTGGGTCCGCATCCTCGAGGTGCAGCGCAGTGTACTGTGGCTTCAGTCGGCCCTCGGCGCCCTGCCAGGCGGACCGGTGCGTCTTGCACTGCCTGCGGCAACCGCGGAAAGCACCGAGAGCACCGCCGTCGTCGAGGGTTTTCGCGGCGATATCCTGACGTACGTGCGCATCGGCGCCGGGCAGCTCATTGAGCGCTGCCACCTGCGTGATCCATCCTGGCTCAGCTGGCCGCTGCTTGAGGCGGCGATCGAGGGAAACATCCTCGCCGACTTCCCGTTGTGCAATAAGTCGTTCAATTGTTCGTACTCGGGACACGACTTGTAGGACGCAACATGCGCCGAAGACTCTTCAAGAACCTCGTGAACGCGCCCTGCACGGAGCCGGTCGCGAGCGCCGCGCACCAGACACCCGACGCACTGGGCGAGGCACTGCGTGGTGCTGTCGCTCGGCGTCTCGGGCGAAGTCTGCAGATCCGCGAGGTGGATGCCGGCTCCTGCAACGGCTGCGAGCTCGAGATCCACGCGCTCAGCAACGCCTTCTACGATATCGAGCGATTCGGGGTGCGCTTCGTGGCCTCCCCGCGCCATGCCGATCTCCTGCTCGTCACGGGCCCGGTGACCCTCAATATGCGCGAAGCGCTCGAGCGTACTTACGCGGCAACGCCTGCGCCGAAGTGGGTGGTTGCGGTCGGCGATTGCGGCGCCGGGTGCGGCGTATTCGAGGGCAGCTATGCCTGCGTGGGGGCAGTTGCGCAAGTGGTTCCGGTCGATCTTGTCATCCGCGGCTGTCCGCCGACACCCGCGCAGCTGCTTCAGGGGCTGCTGTGGCTCCTCAGCCAAGGTGACCACGCTGCTCGCAAACGCCCCCGGTGAACGGGTTCATCCTCGACCGCGGGCCGAGGGCCGGAAAAGAGCGCGCCGCGCCGCGCGGGGCGCTCCTGAGCTTCAGCAACTCACGCCGGCGGGAACCTGGCGAGCACCGCGGCCACTGCCGCCCGGATCGGGGCTTCGGAGTTCGCGATGTCCGAGCGCGTCAGATCCTTGCGTGCCCAGCCGTGCCACACCGGGCGGTGGCTGCGCCCGTCGAAGACGTCGATCGAAAGCGTCCCCTCGCGGTACTGGCGCACGTCCACCTGGGAGCCCCAATAGGGATATCCCCACCAGCCACGGTAGCCCCAGCCCGGGCCGAGGTACGCGGACGGGTAGGACTGGACGTCGATGCGTTCGCGCGAGCCGATGGTCAAGTCGATGACGAAATCCGCGGCCGCCGCATTCTCGCTGTAAGTGAAGCCTCTGGCAGTCAACTCGGCCTGAATGGCGTCGTGAGCCCGCTGCGCGATGAGCGGACTGGCCGAGCCATGCTGCTCGCGCGGCAGCCAGGCGAATGAGTGGTAGCCGGCGAAGCTCGCCGCGTGATCGAAGTCGCTCGCGACGCGTAACGACTCACATGCCGCGAGCGCGCAAGCGCACAGCATGGCCGTCGGCAACCAGAAACGGCTGCCGGCCCGGCCCTGATCCCTGCGGACAATTGCCAATCGCATGATGGCATGCTCCTTCCTGCCACTGTCAGCCGAGTGTGCCGCGCCACATTGCGCGCGCGCATCCGTAGTTGTGCCGAGAGGCGGCCTTCTGCCCGCCGTGAGTCACGCCGCCTCAGGCAGCCGAGCCTCACCGTGAGCGCATCGGTACTTCCCGCTACTTCCCAGCCGCGCCCGCTTTGCGTAATCTTCGCCGGCGCGCGCTCGCGTGCTCGAGGAGAATCGCATGAAGCAGGTGTTCGATGAGTCCCGCCGCCAGCTCCTGAAGAAGGTCGCTCTCGGCACGGTGCTGATTCCGATCGCTGTGAGGACGGCGAGCGCCGCCGACCTGCCTCTGGTCAGCACGGACGACCCCACCGCCAAGGCACTCAAGTACGTCGAGGACGTGAGCAAGGCCACCGCCGCGAAGCCCGGCAGCAAGTGCGCCAACTGCGCGCTCTACCAGGGCGCGGCCGGCACCGCCCAGGCCGCTTGCCTGCTGTTCCCGGGCAAAGCCGTCAAGGCCGGCGGCTGGTGCAGCTCCTGGACTCCGAAACCGCAGAAGTAGCCAGCGATCAAGCCGGGGTGCTCCGCGCTGAACGGGGTGCGGGTGGGTTAGTCTTGGCAGACTCATGAAGCGCCCCGGCCTCAATACCCAGTGCGTGCACGCCGCTCACGCGCCCGATGCGGCGGTCGGCGCGATCGCTGAGCCCATCTATCTCAGCACCACGTTCGAGCGCGGCGCGGACGGCAGCTACCCGCGCGGTTACCGCTACAGCCGTGAGGGCACGCCCAACCGCACCGCCCTCGAAGAGTGCGTCGCGGCCCTCGAGGGCGGAGCCGGAGCGGTGGCGTTCGCGTCCGGGCTCGCCGCGAACATGGCGGTGCTGGACCTGCTCGGCGCAGGCGAGCGGCTCGTGGCGCCGGGCGAGGCGTACTACGGCTCGGTGAAGCAGTTCCGGGACGTCAGCCGGCAGCGCGGTGCGTTGCTCGAGCTGGTCGACGGCAGCGATCCGGCGGCCATCAGGGCCGCGGTCGCCGGCCGCGCGCGGCTCCTGTGGATCGAGACTCCCACGAATCCGCTGCTCAACGTCACGGACCTCGAGGCCGCCACCGCGATCGGGCACGATGCCGGAGCGCTGGTCGTTTGCGACAACACCTTCGCCACGCCGGTCTGCCAGCGCCCTTTCTCCTTCGGCGTCGACCTCGTGGTCCACAGCGCGACCAAGTATCTCGGCGGCCACAGCGACGTGTTGAGCGGCGTGGTCGTGGTGCGGGACGATCCGGCGCTGCTCGAGCGGCTGCGCGCCTGGCAGCGAACGGCGGGGTCGCCGCTCGCGCCCTTCGACAGCTGGCTGCTGCGCAGGAGCATCGCCACGCTCGGCCTGCGGGTGCGGGCGCAATGTCAGGGGGCGCTCCGGATCGCGGAGTTTCTCGCCGCCCATCCCGCCGTCGAGCGCGTGTTCTATCCCGGGCTCACCTCCCACCCGGCGCACGCGCTCGCCGCGGCTCAGATGCACGGCGGATACGGTGCGGTGCTCTCGGTGTGCATCGCGGGTGGCGCGGAGGCGGCGCTGCGCACCGCGGGCCGCACGCGTATCTTTACGCGCGCCACCAGTCTCGGCGGGGTCGAGAGTCTGATCGAGCACCGCGCCTCCATCGAGGGGCCCGGCTCGCGGACACCGCAGAATCTCCTGCGTCTGTCGGTCGGCATCGAGGAGCCGGAGGATCTGCTGGAGGACCTGGCGCAGGCACTCGCCTAGGTCCGCGACCGCGGTCCGGCCGCGGCCGCCAGGCGGCGCTCAATGGTGCGCGTGGGCGCGGATGAAGCGCCCGAGCGCGGCGAACGATTCGACTGCCTTCACGAGCACCTCGGCATCGACCGGCTTGGCGACGAACAGCAGCGGTGCCCCGGGCAGCCATGGCAGGCCGACGTCCGACAGCTGCCCGCTGAGAAAGATCGTGGGGACTACGTGCCCGAGCGCATGACAGACCTCCTGCGCGACGTCGGCGCCGTCCAGCTCGCCGGGCAGGTTGACGTCCATGATGAGAACGTCGGGAGCCCCGCCCTGCGCGATGCGCGCGAGCGCGCTCCCGGCGTCCGTGGCGGTCAGTGCCTGGAACCCTGCGGCACGCAGCAATCGGGCAAGGCCCGCCGCGAGCTCCTCGTCGTCCTCGACGTGCAACACGACGAACGCCGAGTCTCCAGGAACAGTCATTCCAAAGTTCGCAGAACTCATGACAATCGCCTGGAAAAATCCTACCGCTTCCGGCGGCGCCGTCACTACGCATCTTCGCCTATGCGCGTTGCGCGCACCGCCGTGGTGGGCCTCAGCGCAGATACGCCTCGGTTGCGTAGCGGCGCATCATCCGGTGGCTGTTGAAATAGACGGCGTTGATGGTGACGGCTCCCTTCATCAGCCGCGCCCAGCCGGCGGGTTCGCCGTAATACAGCGGCAACACGGTGTGCTCCAGCTTGTCGTACAGTGACTCCGCTCCGTCGATCGACCAGCCGGTGACATTCTCTATACAGCCCTCGATCCACCATCCGTCGAGGATTGACAGGCTCGGAACCGCGTTGAACGCCGCCTTCATGCCGCTCGTGCCGGAGGCCTCGAGAGGCGCCAGCGGCGTGTTCAGCCAGATATCGCTGCCTGCGGTCAGCAGCTGCGCCAGCGCCAGATCGTAGTCGGGCAGGTAGGCGGCCGGTACCCTGCCCGCGAGCGCCCGCGTCTCCCGGTGCAGCTGCGCGACGAGGCGCTTGCCTTCCTCATCGCGCGGATGCGCCTTGCCGGCGAGCACGATCTGAAAGGGCCGCTGGCGCGCGATCGCCGCGAGACGCCCGGGATCCGTGAACAGCAGCCCCGGCCGCTTGTATGCCGTCATACGGCGCGCGAACCCGAGGATCGGCGCGTCGGGACTCAACTCGATGCCGGTGAGCTGCCGCACGCGCTCGATCAGGGCATGCTTGGCCGCGAGGTGCGCCGCGCGGATTTCTGCATCCGGGATGCGTTCGGCCCGGCCGAGCAGCTCGGGCTCGTGGCACCAGCCGGCCACGTGGCGGTCGTAGAGCGCGCGAAAGCTCGGCGCTGTCCAGGTGTAGGGGTGCACGCCGTTGGGGATCGCCCGCACCAGGTAGCCCGGATACATTCGCGCCGACATCTCGGCATGGCGCTTGGCGACTCCGTTCACGAAGGCGCTCAGCGACAGCGCCAGCTGCGTCATGTTGAGCTCGTGGCGGCCCCCGAGCTGCTGCAATTCCGCGAGATCGAAAGGCATGGCGCTCAAGCCGGAGCCCCCGCCGTCGCAGAACAGCCGCTGCACCAGCTCGTAAGGGAAGCGGTCGTGCCCCGCCTCGACCGGGGTGTGAGTCGTGAAGCGGCACAGCTGGCGGACGCGCGGCACGTCGTAGGGAGATTCGCCGGCGCGCAGCTCGCTCGCCGGGTAGGTGAAATGGCGCAGCAATTCCAGCCCGAGGAGCGCCGAATGCCCCTCGTTCATGTGGTAGGCGCTCACCTCGAATCCGAGGGCCCGCAGCACGCGCACACCGCCGAGCCCGAGCACCATCTGCTGCATGAGCCGGTAGCGATCGTCGCCGCCGTAGAGATAGTGGGTGATCTCACGATCCGCCGGCGCGTTTTCCGCGAGATCAGTGTCGAGCAGTATGACCGGTGCGCGCCCGCCGATATCGCTCTCGATCACATACAGCCATGCGCCCACCCATACCGCCCGGTCCTCGATCCGCACGCCGACCTTAGCGCCGAGCGGCGCCGCCCAGCGGGCCGGATCCCACAGCGCCGGGTGCTCGATCTGTCCGCCCTCGGCATCGAGCTCCTGGCGAAAATAGCCGGCACGGCTGACGAGCGTGACCGCCACCAGCGGCAGCGACAGGTCGGCCGCCGAGCGCAGCGTGTCGCCCGCCAGAATGCCCAGGCCGCCGGCGTAGGTGGGGATCTCGCTGCGCAGCGCGATCTCCATGGAGAAGTAGGCGACGCGCGCTTCCTGCAGGAATTCATCCAGCATCACGACCGCAGCTTCCGTTGACCCCGCCGCCGCCGCGCGCGGCGCCGCGCGCGCTCAGGGCCGCCGGTCTCCCTCCAGGCGTACTTCGGTGCGGATCGAGCCGATCACACCGAGCAGCTGCTGCGCAACGGCGTCCAGCACCTCATCGAGCGACAGAACGCCGACGAGCTGCCCGACCTCGTCCACGACCGGAACCCGGCGGACGCCGACCCGGCGCATCTCTGCAATTGCGGAGTTGAGCGAAACGTCCTCGCAGACGGTTGCCGGGTGTTGCGTCATCACCTCGCCCACCCTGAGCAGGCGCGCGTCCGCGCCCTTGGCGAGCACGCCGACCACGATGTCACGGTCGGTGAGCACCCCGATGGGCCGCGGCCGATCGTGGGGCGGAAACGGCTCCACCACGATCAGATAGCCGATGTGCCGCTCGCGCATCAGCTTCGCGGCGCTGCCGAGCTCCTCGTGCGCGCCGATCGTGACGGGGTTACGCCGGCAGATTTCGCTGACGATCATAGGTTGTCCCCCTGAGCTCTCACCGCCGCGTGGTCTGCTCGCGCCGCTGCGCCTTGCCGGTCGTTTCCAGCAGGGCGTGCATGTCGGCGAGCAACGCACCAAGAAGGTCATCGAGCGTCACGATCCCGACCAGCGCGCCGCGGTCGTCGACCACCGGCATGCGCCGCACGCCGTGAGCGCGCATGCGCTCGAGAGCCGCGTGGACGTCCTCGTAATCGGCGGCGATTACCACCGGACTCCGCACCAGACTGGACAGCGGCATGATCGCCGCCTCGCGGCCATTGCCCAGTACCTCGATGGCGAGATCGCGATCCGTGACCACGCCCACGGGAACGCGCTCCTTCTCCACATCGGTCACCACCACCACGTCGCCGACGTGCCTCGAGCGCATCAGCCGTGCGGCCTCGAGGGCGGTAGTGTCCGGCGCGCAGCAGACCACATCGCTCGTGCAAATATCGCCGATTCGCATGCGATCACTGTGCCCGATCGGCCGGCGGCGCAAATCCGTAGTTGTGCATAGGCAGCGGTGCGCCTTTTGGGGCGGTGCGGGAGCGCTCAACTCACCGTTTCGGCGCTGTAGCGCGCCAGCAGACCGGTGCGTACCGCACGGCGGTAGACGCGCACGAAGCAATAGCCGGCGAGCACGATCTCGAGCGCCGCCAGCGCCAGCGCGTACAGAGCCGGCAGCAGCGCAAACGGCCGGCCCTGCAGCAGTGCGCGCATGCCTTCGAACACGTACGAAGGGGGCAGCAGCCAGGCAGCACCCCGCATCCACGCCGGCAGTACCGTGAGCGGATAGAACACCGCGCAGAACGGCGACAGCAGCGCCGGTATCGGCCACACCAGCCACTCGGATGCCGGGCCGAAGCGCAGCACCATCGCGCTCGCCAGTATGCCGAGCGCCACTCCGAATCCGTACAGCACCAGCAGGAACAGCCCGAGGTGCGCGACGAGCGCCAGGAACGACAGGCCGAACACCGGCACCGCCAGCACCAGCATGACCGCGAGCCCGATCATGCTGGTCGCGATGCTGGCGATCACCAGGCCGGTGACGTATTCCGGGATCCGGAGCGGGCTCGCGAACAGGTTGAGGAAATTGCGCGACCACACGTCCTCGAGGAAGGCCGTAGTCAGTCCCTGCATCACCCGTCCGCACAGGTCCCACAGCAGCACCGCGCCGAGGAACACGGCGGTGAAGTTGATGCCGGCGCCGGTAACGCTGTCGAGGTAACGGGAGATGAAGCCCCACAGAACGATGTCGATGCCGACCCAGGCGAACATGGGCAGGGCGCGTACCGGGCTGCCGCGCAGCAGATACCACTGGCGCAGCAGAATGGCCGCCACGGGCCTCGGCCTCATGCGAGGCGCTCCGCCGGGTGCGCGAGCGGCTCGCGCGCCAGCTGGATGAACAGCTCCTCGAGATTGCGTGCACCGTGCGCGGCGGGCAGCGAGCGCGGGTCGCCGGCGAGGAGGATCCGTCCGTGCGAGAGGAACAACACCCGATCGCACACCTCCTCCACCTCGTACATGTTGTGCGAGGTCCAGAGGACCCCGCAGCCGCTGTCGCGCGCGAGCGAGCGGATCGCGGCGCGGGTCTCGCGTGCCGCGGCCGGGTCGAGCGATGCCGTCGGCTCATCGAGCAGCAGCAGACGCGGGCGGTTGAGCAGCGCCTTTGCCAGCGCGACGCGCGTCAGCTCGCCCGAGGACAGCACACCGCACTTGGTATCGCGCAGCGCCTGGAGCGTGAACTGGCCGAGCAGCTCCTCGACGCGGCGCCTGAGGGCGCGGACCCCGTAGAGGAGGCCGAAGAAGCGCAGGTTCTGCGCCACGGTGAGGTTGCCGGGGAGGCTCGCGTACACGGCGGCAAAGTTGGTGCGTGCCAGAGCGCGAGAGCGCTGCCGCGCAACGTCGACGTTACCGATGCGGATCGAGCCGGAGCTCGGCGTCAGCACGGCGAGAATGGTGTTGATGATGGTGGTCTTGCCGGCGCCATTGGGGCCGAGCAGACCTACGATCTCGCCCGGGCCGACCTCGAACGAAACGCCATCGACGGCCCGCAGTTCGCCGTAGTTCTTGCGCAGATCGTGCACGCGCAGCGCTGCCGCCGCGCCGGAGTCGCCCGGATGCTGGCCGCGCGCGTTCAAAGGCGCTGGCGGCTGCGGCGGGTGGAGCGATTCAGGGACCACAGGGTTACGCTCCGATTGCGCCGCTCAGTACGGGGTGCGGGTGCTGAGCTAAGCTTAACCTCGCGAAGCCGGGCGGCAAAATTGCCGGCCGATCAAACCGGCGGGTATCGCACCCCGCGCGGTTGCGGCGCGCCGCAAGCTGCGGCTCATTGCAGCATGAATACCGGGATGTCGGCGTGCTCGAGGAGCGTGCGGGTGACGCCGCCGAACATCCGCTCGCGCAGCGCGCCCCGTCCGAAGGCGCCGGCGACCAGCAGGTCGGCCTGCAGCTCCGCGGCGCGCGTGAGGAGCTGTTGCGCGGCAGGCCGCGAGGCCTCGCCGTCAATGCTGACGTCGGCGTCCACGCCATGCCAGGCGAGCTCACCGGCGAGGTGCTCGAGCTGCTCAGCCGAGGCGCCACCCTGCTCCTCGATGGCGAGCAGCACGACCCTGCGCGCGCTGCGGAGCAGCGGCACCGCCGCCCCGACCGCACGCGCCGCCTCGGCGGTCTCCTTCCAGCAAACGACGACGGTTCCGGTAACACTGCGCGGAGCGCTATCGCCGGCAATGACCACCGGCCGCCCGCCGCGCGCCAGCAGCTCCTCGATCAGGCCACCCGGAAGATAGTCGCGGTTGCGGCGCCTGCCGAGCACCACGAGATCGCTGTGACGTGCATGCATCAGCAGCCACGCCAGCGGCTGGTCGATCCGCTCCGAGTAGTGGGCGCTGACGAGCTCCACCGCCTGCGGCGTGTCGCGGATCAGGACGCGGTGCTGCCGGCAGAACTCCTGGAAGTGCTCCAGGGCCCGGGCCGAGAGCCCGGCCTCCGTGCGCTCGATCTCCGCCAGCGCGCTGCCGACCGCCGGCCCCTGCAGGAAGTCGACGTGGGGCGCGTGCAACGCTGCCACCCCGGGAGTGAGATGGACGTGCAGGAACTCGAGATGCGCCTTCAGCGGGCGTGCGAGCGCCAGGGCGGTCGCGAACACGCTCTGGTCGGTGGACGAACCGCTCGCAGGCACGAGGATGGTCCTTATCATTGCAGAAAACCCCGCGCCCGCCGCGGCCGGATCACGCGCCTCCCGGCGCGGGCATCCGCCCAGCGCCTGGCCTGGGAGATGCCGATGCGGATCGAGTAGCTGTCACTCCATGGCATGCTCGGACTCCGGCGAGAGCCGCGGACATGCTCACGCCGGGCCGGACGGCAGCGGTATACGGGGATGTGCCTAGGGAGTGCCGCCGCCGGGCAATCGCGAGACATAGTCGGCCAGCGGCTGCTGCTCCTGCGCCGGGAGCGCGGGCGTCTCGACCAGCCCCCGATGCGTCGCGCCGAACTCCCGCAGCCGCGACAGCAGGTAACGGAAGTGCTGCCCGCCGATGCGCGGCGTCGCACCGTCGCGCCCCGCGCCATCCTCGCCGTGACAGCCGGCACAGGCTCGGGAATACGCGCTCCTGCCGACATCCAGCGAGCGGCCCCGTCCCTGCTCGGCGTGCGGGGCGGCGGGCGCGCGCGCGAGATATGCCGCCAGATCGCCGATCGCGGTCGCGCGATTGACGTCCGTGGCCTTCAGGGTGTCGTGCATCGCCGGGCCGTGCATTACGGAACCCGGGCGTGCATCGCTCGCAAAGCGCGTCAGCTGCTCGATCAGGTAGGCCTCGCTCTGCCCTGCGAGCGCCGGGATCTCGCGCGGCCCGTCTCCCCAGGCCTGCCCACCGTGGCAGGCGACACAGTGACGCCGATAGAGGAGCTCGCCGTGCGGCGGATCCGGGGATGCGGATGCGGGAGGAGGTGCGGCGGCCGCCGTGCCCGCCACCGCGCCGAGGAGCACGAGCAGCAGCGTACACCGGCAGGTGCGACAAGCCGTCATGGGACGCGCCTCAGGATCCATGGAGCATAGTCCTCGCGAGCCCCGTCCGGACACGCTCAGGAGTCATCGGCAGCCGACGCTAGGCCCGAATGTGCGGCCGGTACATAGGCACAAGAGCGTATGCACCGCGCAACCTGCCAGCCACAGAATCACCTGCCATGGCACGTGTCGCAATCGTAACCGGAGGCGTCTCCGGGATCGGCGCGGCCACCAGCCGCGCCCTTCAGAAGGCGGGCTATCAGGTGGCGGCGACCTTCGTCAGCGATGTCACGGCCGCACGCCGGTTGCGCGAGGAGTCGGGCATTGCCGTATTCCAGTGGAACGTCGCGGACTTCGACGCCTGCCAGAGCGGGGTGGCCGAAATCGTGCGCACGCTCGGTCCGGTGGACGTGCTGGTGAACAACGCCGGAATCACCCGCGACACGAGCCTGCACAAGATGACCTGCGAGCAGTGGCGGGCGGTCATCGACGTGAATCTCGGCGGTTGCTTCAACATGTGCCGCGCGGTGATCGGAGCGATGCGCGAGCGCGGCTACGGCCGCATCGTCAACGTCAGCTCGGTAAACGGCCTCGCCGGCCAGTTCGGGCAGACCAATTACGCCGCTACCAAGGCCGGCATCATCGGCTTCACCAAGGCGCTCGCCCTGGAAAGCGCCGCGCACGGAATTACCGTGAACGCCGTCGCGCCCGGCTACACCGACACGCCGATGGTGGCAGCGGTGCGGCCCGATATCCGTGAGCAGATCATCGCCCGCGTACCCGTGGGACGCCTCGGCAAGCCCGAGGAGGTCGCGGCCGCGGTCGTCTATCTCGTGAGTGACGCCGCCGCCTTCATCACCGGGGAGACCCTGTCGATCAACGGCGGCCAGTACATGCATTGACGCCGGAGCCCGCGCTCCTCAGGCGGCACGCCCTGGTTGCAGCGCAAGGCCACAGTCGCTCAATATCGCCGCTCCGCACTCATCTATCGACAGGTCGCCCTCCGCCAGCAGGACCCCGTGATTCGCGGCTGTGAAATATACGTACAGACGCAGCGCGCCCGATTGTGGATTCTCGCCCCTTAGGCCCACATGCCGAGAAAAACATGAGCAGTGACCGGGTCGGGGAGGCAGGTCCGGTGCCGAAGTCCACAGCCGAAAGCGCGGTGCCCGGGCACGATCCGCTCGCGGCGCTGCACGGACGGCTGCTGAACGTCTCGCGCATGGCGACCATCGGCGAGATGGCCGCGGGCGTCGCGCATGAGCTCAACCAGCCCCTGACGGCGATCGCCAACTACGCCCATGCCTGCGACCGG
>DAHUXE010000087.1 GCA_027307325.1 Gammaproteobacteria bacterium
AGCTCAAGGCGGCGGGCCTGAAGCGCATCACCGTGAGCCTCGACAGCCTCGACCCGGCGGTGTTCGCCCGCATGAGCGGCGGCTTCGGCAGTCCCGCCGAGGTGCTCGATGGCATCGAGCACGCGCGCCGCGCGGGGCTCGAGCCGATCAAGATCAACGCCGTAGTGCAGCGTGGGGTCAATGACCATACCGCGCTCGAGCTGCTCGAGCGCTTTCGCGGCACCGGCGTGATCGTGCGCTTCATCGAGTACATGGACGTCGGCAACCGCAACGACTGGCGCCCGGAGCTGGTGGTCCCCTCGAAGGAGCTGGCGGCGCGCATCGCGGCGCGCTGGCCGCTCACCTCGCTCGCGCCCACTTACCGCGGCGAGGTAGCCGAGCGCTACGCGTTCGCCGACGGCCAGGGAGAGATCGGCTTCATCTCCTCGGTGTCGCAACCCTTCTGCGGGGACTGCTCGCGTGTGCGGCTCTCGTCCGACGGCGTGATCTATACCTGCCTGTTTGCCACCCACGGCACGAGCGTGCGCGATGCGCTGCGCGGCGGCGCGAGCGACGATCAGCTGCTCGAGCACATCTGCGACGTGTGGCTCAAGCGCGCGGACCGTTACAGCGAGCTGCGCGCCAGCCTGCCGCACGGCGCGGGCGAGCCGCGCAAGGTCGAGATGTTCTACATCGGTGGCTGATGGGGCGGCCGCGTCTTTCGCATCTCGACGCGCGCAACCGCCCGGCCATGGTGGACGTCGGCGCCACGGAGGTGACGGCGCGCACCGCCGAGGCCGAGGCGCGCATCCGTCTGCCGTCCGGGGTGGCGCGCGCGCTGCGCGCGAGCGGTCACCGCACCAGGAAGGGCCCGGTGTTCGATACCGCGATCCTCGCCGGCGTCATGGCGGCCAAGCGCACCCATGAGCTCATCCCCTTCTGCCACCCGCTGCCGCTCGAGAGCTGCCAGATCGAGATTACGCAGCGTGGCGCGGGCGCGATCGTGGTGCGCTGCCGGGTAGCGGTGCACCACCGCACCGGAGTGGAGATGGAAGCACTCACCGGTGCCGCGGTCGCGGCGCTCACCGTCTACGACATGTGCAAGGCGCTCTCCCACGACATCGAGATCACGGACTTGCGGCTCATGGCCAAGGCCGGCGGCCGGCGTCCCTTTGTGCGCCGGCGCGCGCGGCGTGCCGCATGAGCGCGCCGCTCTACGGCCTGGTGCTGGCCGGCGGGCGCAGCACCCGCATGGGCCAGGACAAGGCGGCGCTGCGCGTCGGCGCCCGCACTCAGCTCGAGCAGGCGATGGCGCTGCTCGCGCCCCACGTCGAGCGCGCCTTCGTCTCAGTGCGCAAGGATCAGCACACCGACCCGCTGCGCACGGGCTTCGAGCAGATCGAGGACACGCGCGAGAACCTGGGGCCCATCGCCGGGATCATCGCCGCGCAGCAACGCTTCCCACACTGCGCCTGGCTGGTGCTGGCGTGCGACCTGCCGCTGCTCGATGCGGCGACGCTCGCCTGCCTGCTGCGCGCGCGTGCCCCCGAGCATCTCGCGACGGCGTTCCGCTCGAGCCACGACCAGCTGCCCGAGCCGCTGTGAGCGGTGTACGAGCCCGGCAGCCGCACCGCCATCAGCGACTACGTGGCGCGCGGCCAGCACTGCCCGCGCCGGTTCCTGCTGCAGGCCGACGTGCGCCTCGTCGACGAGCCGAATCCGCGTGCGCTCGACAACGCCAACACTCCCGAGGAGTATGCTGCCGCCATGGGCACCATCGCTTCCCTGTCGCCCGCCACGCGGCGCGTGACGGTGCAGTACTTCGCGCTGCTGCGCGAGCAGGCCGGGCGCGGCACGGAGTCGCTGGTGACCACCGCGCGCACGCCCCGCGAGCTGTACGCCGAGCTGGCGCACCGCTATCCCTTCTCGCTCGATCCGGCCGTGCTGCGTGTCGCCATCAACTCCGAGTTCGGCGACTGGTCGGCGCCGCTCGCCGACGGCGACTCGGTCGTGTTCATCCCGCCGGTCGCGGGCGGCTGAAGTCCGGCGTCGCCGGCCGGCAACCCCATGAGCGCCCCGTTTCGCTTCAGCCGGGTACCGATCGAAGTCGCCGCGCTGCGCACGGCTCTCGCCGACCCGGCCTGCGGCGGATACGCGGCCTTCGAAGGCTGGGTGCGCGACTCCAACGAGGGGCAGCGCGTCGAGCACCTCGAGTACGAAGCCTACGAGCCGCTCGCGGTACGCGAAGCCGAGCGCATCGTCGCCGAAGCCGTCGCGCGTTTTGGCGTGTCGCATGCGTCCTGCGCGCACCGGGTCGGCGACCTGCGCGTAGGCGAGCTGGCGGTGTGGGTAGGGGTCAGCGCGCCGCATCGCGACGAAGCCTTCCGTGCCTGCCGCTACATCATCGACGAGATCAAGCACCGGCTGCCGATCTGGAAGAAGGAGCACTACGCCGGCGGCGATTCGGGCTGGGTGAACTGCGAGCGCTGCGCCGCGGCCCCGCACGAGCACGAGCACCGGCAGGCGAGCCCCGGCCCCCGCAGCTGAAGGCACACGGACGTGCCCGCCGCCGCAGGCGGCGGGCGGCGCGCCGATGCGAGCTTCAAACTACGGCCGGATCTGGCCCGCGCCCCGCACCACGGATTTGTAGCTGGTGAGCTGCTGCACCCCCACGGGACCGCGCGCGTGAAAGCGGTCGGTGGAGATGCCGATCTCGGCCCCCATGCCGAACTCGCCGCCGTCGGCGAACTGCGTGGACGCGTTATGCAGCACGATCGCGCTGTCGACGCGCTGCAGGAAGCGCTCGGCCGTCGCCTGGTTCTCGGTGACGATCGACTCGGTGTGCGCCGAGCCGTAGCGGGCGATGTGGTCGATCGCGGCATCGACTCCATCGACCACGCGCGCCGCGATGATGGCGTCGAGGTACTCCGTGTACCAGTCGTCCTCGCTCGCCGCGCGCACCCGCGGGTCCGAGCGCTGCACGGTCGGATCGCCGCGCACCTCGCAACCGGCTTCCAGCAGGTCGCGCACGATCGGATCTAAATGGGTCGCGGCGCAGGCGCGGTCGACGAGCAGCGTCTCGGCCGCGCCGCAGATGCCGGTGCGGCGCATCTTGGCATTGAGCGCGATAGTGCGCGCCATGCGTACGTCGGCGTCGCGGTCGATGTACACGTGGCAGTTGCCCTCCAGGTGTCCGATCACCGGCACGCGCGCCTCCTGCTGCACGCGCGCAACCAGCGTCTTGCCGCCGCGCGGCACGATGACGTCGAGATACTCGGTCATGCCGGCCAGCATGTACCCGACCGCGGCACGGTCGGTGGTCGGCACCAGCTGGATACACGCGGCCGGCAGCTGCGCCGCCGCGAGTCCCGCGGCGAGGCAGGCGTGCAGCGCCGCGTTCGAGTGGCGGCTCTCCGAGCCGCCGCGCAGCAGCGCGGCGTTGCCGGACTTGAGGCACAGCGCCCCTGCGTCGGTCGTGACGTTGGGGCGGCTCTCGTAGACGATGCCGATGACCCCGATCGGCACCACTACGCGCTGGATCCTGAGCCCGTTCGGGCGCTGCCACTCCGCGGCCACGGTCCCGATCGGGTCGGGGAGCGCGACCACCTCGGCGACGCTTGCCGCGATCGCCTCGATCCGTCCGGCATCGAGCTTGAGACGCTCGAGCCGCGCGCCGCTCATGCGGACGGCGCGTGCCGCCGCCAGGTCACGCGCGTTGGCGGCGAGAATCTCGGCGCTGCGCCCGCGGATGGCGGCCGCCGCGCTCTGAAGCGCGGCGTTCTTCTGCGCCGTGGGTGCGAGCGCGAGCGTACCGGCGGCGGCGGTCGCGGCCTTGCCGAGCCCCTCCATCAGCTCGCCGATGCCCTGCGCGTTCACGGCACCAGAGCCTCGCGCGGTGCCCGCGCCGCCTCGGCGGCGGGAGTCACATCCCTCAGCAGCACCAGGTCGTCACGATGGATCATCTCGTCGCGCCCGCGGAAGCCGAGCAACTGCTCGATCTCGGAGGACTGCCTGCCCATGATCCGCGCGGCATCGGTGTCGGAGTAGGCGATGATGCCGCGCGCCACCTCGACGCCCTCGGCGGTCAGCACGCTCACGGTGTCGCCGCGCTCGAAGCGGCCGCGCGCCCCGGTGACGCCCGCGGGCAGCAGGCTCTTGCCTTCGAGCAGCGCCCGCAGCGCCCCGACGTCGATGGTGATTGCCCCCGCCGGGCGCAGCGTCCCCGCGATCCATTGCTTGCGCGCCGCCAGCGGGGTTGCACTCGGTACGAACCAGGTACATTCGGCCCCCTCCTCCAGGCGCCGCAGCGGGTGCCGGTGATGCCCCGCCGCGATGCACATGTGGCAACCGGCGGCCACGGCGATCTTCGCGGCCAGGATCTTGGCGCTCATGCCGCCCGACCCCACCTGCGAGGCGCTGCGGCCGGCCATGGCCTCGATCTCCGGGGTGATGTGCCGCACCTCCGGCACGATGCGCGCGCGTGGATCCTTGTTGGGATCGGCGCTGTAGAGTCCGTCGACATCCGAGAGCAGCACCAGGCAGTCGGCGCCGACCATCTGCGCCACCCGCGCGGCGAGCCGGTCGTTGTCGCCGTAGCGGATCTCGGCGGTCGCGACCGTGTCGTTCTCGTTGATCACCGGCAGCGCGCCGCGGGTCAGCAGCTCATCGAGCGTGGCGCGCGCGTTGAGATAGCGGCGCCGGCGCTCGCTGTCCTCGAGCGTCAGCAGGACCTGCGCCACCGTGACTCCGTGCTCTTCGAGCAACTCCTTGTAGGCGTGGGCGAGGCGGATCTGGCCGACCGCAGCCGCCGCCTGGCTCTCCTCGAGCCGCAGCGTCCCCGGGCGCAGCCCGAGCCGCCGGCGCCCGAGCGCGATCGCGCCCGAGGAGACCAGGATCAGCTGCTGCCCGCGCTTGCGCAGGCGCAGCAGGTCCTCGACCAGCGTCTCGAGCCAGGCGCGATTGACGCGCCCGCTGCCACCGCCGACCAGGAGCGCCGAACCCACCTTCACGACGAGCCGCCGGGCCCGCACCAGGGGCGCCGCGTTGGTCCGGGCTTGGGCGGTCATGATGGGAAAACTATACGCATTCGGCACTCGCGTTGCCCAAGTACGGGTCCTGCCCCTAAACTTGGCCGCGGCGAAGATGCTCGACGAAGGGTGGCGGCGCGGTGAGCAGAGATTACGAACCGGTTCCCGGCCAGTGGTACCAGAATCTGGAGGAAGAAGAGCAGTTCCGCGTGCTGTCGGTCGATGAGGACTCGGAGCTGGTCGAGATCGAGTACCTCGACGGCGACATCGAGGAGCTCGACGTCGAGGCGTGGCACGAGATGGACCTCGAGCGTATCGCCGAGCCCGAGGGCTGGTCCGACGACGACGAGGAGTCGGACGAGGACGAGGAGTGGGACGAGGAAGACGACGAGGACGATGACGACTGGGACGAAGACGAGGAAGACGGCGACGAAGAGCAGGACGAATATTGACCGCGCCCGGCGTCGATAGCTGGTATCACGAGAAGGAATCCGCCTGGCTCTACCTGCGGGTTGCCGCGGCCGAGCCCGATCGACACCGGCGCCGGCTGTTCGAGCAGCTTGCCGCTGCGGCCGAGGAGCAGGCCGTCAGGTGGGAGCAGGCCGCGGCGCGCGGCGCCGCCGGTGCCGCGCCCCGTGTCTTCACACCCTCGCTGCGCGCCCGCATCGTCGCGCGGCTGCTCGGGCGTTTCGAGCCGGCCTCGCTCCGTGCCGTGCTGGCGGCGATGAAGCTGCGCGGCCTCTCGGTCTACGGCGGGCTCTCCGGCAGCATCGCCGGTCACGCCATGCCCACCTCGCTCGCGGAAGTCGGCGCGCGTCACCGCAGCAGCCTCGGCGGGAGCCTGCGCGCCGCGGTCTTCGGTGTGAACGACGGCCTCCTGTCGAACCTGAGCCTGGTGCTCGGAGTGGCCGGCGCCGGCGCCGCGCGTGGCTACGTGCTCATGTCCGGGGCCGCGGGACTGCTTGCCGGCGCGCTCTCCATGGCGGCGGGCGAATATGTCTCGGTGCGCTCGCAGCGCGAGATGTACCAGTACCAGATCGCGCTCGAGCGCGAGGAGCTGAAGGAATACCCCGAGGAGGAAGCCGAGGAGCTCGCCCTCATCTACCAGGCGCGCGGTGTCGAGCTCGAGCAGGCGCGTGCCGTGAGCCGCGCGTTGCTCGCGCACCCGGAGAAGGCTCTCGATGTGCTGGCGCGCGAAGAGCTGGGCTTGAACCCCGATGACCTCGGCTGGCCGTGGCGCGCGGCGAGCGCATCCTTCGTGACCTTCGCGGCCGGCGCGGTGCTGCCGCTCGCTCCGTTCCTCACGGGGCTGGCCGGAAACACCGCGGTCGCCGTGTCCGCGGCCCTCACAGGAGTGGCGCTCTTTGCCGTGGGACTCGGCTTGTCGCTCTTCACCGGGCGCGACGCGCTGCGCAGCGCGCTGCGCATGGTGCTGATCGGGGGCGGCGCGGGAACTTTCAGCTTCCTGGTCGGTCGGGCGTTGGGAGTCGCGATCTCCTGAAGCCGCCGCGGGCGGCAAGAGCCACGGCCTTGAAAAACCGGGCCCCGCCCCAAGGCTGGCGAGCAACGAGGGGTAACGGTACAGTCGCGCCATGAAACGCATTCTCCTGTTCATAGTGACCAACCTGGCGGTCCTGCTGGTGCTGACCGTCGTCGCGCGGCTGCTCGGGATCGACACCTACCTCGCAGCCCACGGCCAGAGTCTGCAGGGATTGCTGGTATGGGCCGGGTTGTTCGGCTTCGGCGGCGCCTTCGTTTCGCTGGCGATGTCGAAGATGCAGGCCAAGATGTTCATGGGTGTGCAGGTGATCGCCCCGCAGTCGGCCGACGCCACCGGGCAGTGGCTGCTGTCGGTGATCGAGCACCACGCCCGCAACGCCGGAGTCGGCATGCCGGAGGTCGGCATCTTCAACTCTCCCGAGCCCAACGCCTTCGCCACCGGCATGAGCCGCAACTCGGCGCTGGTCGCCGTGAGCACCGGGTTGCTGCAGCGCATGAGCCGGCAGGAGATCGAAGCGGTGCTCGGTCACGAGATGACGCACGTCGCCAACGGCGACATGGTGACGCTCGCCCTGATTCAGGGCGTGGTCAACACCTTCGTGCTGCTGCTGGCGCGGCTCGTCGGCAACATCATCGACCGGGCGGTGTTCCGCTCCGACGACGGCCGCGGCATCGCCTCGTATCTCGCCTTCTACGTCCTGCAGATCGCCTTCGGCATCCTCGCGACGCCGATCGTCATGTGGTTCTCGCGCTGGCGCGAGTTCCGCGCCGACCGCGGCGGCGCCCATCTCGCCGGAACCGCCAACATGATCGCCGCGCTCGAGGAGCTGAAGCGGGTGCACGAGCCCCTGCCGGCACAGCAGTTCGCCGCCTTCGGGATCGCCGATGGCGCGGCCGCTTCGGGGCTGCGGCGGCTGTTCATGAGCCACCCGCCGCTCGATGAGCGCATCGCGGCGCTGCGTGCGCTCGGCCCGACGAGCTGAAGCCCAGGTAGCCCTCGAGCGGTGGACCTTCTCGGGACGCTGCGCGGGATTCTCGGCGGCGGGGATCTGCTCGCCGGCGAGGCGTGTGCGCCCTTCGAGAGCGATCATCGCCGCCTCTACCGCGGGCGCGCACTGGCCGTAGCGCAGCCGCGTTCGGTCGAGCAGGTGGCGCGCATTCTTGCGGCCTGCAACGAAGCGCGCGTCGGCGTGGTGCCGCATGGCGGCAACACCGGCTACTGCGGCGGCGCCACGCCCGATGAGACGGGCACGCAGCTGGTGCTGTCGCTCGCGCGGCTGAATCGGGTGCGCAGCATCGACCCCGGGAACTACTCGCTCATCGCCGAGGCCGGCTGCGTGCTCGCCGAGGTGCAGCGGGCCGCCGCTTCCGCCGGGCGACATTTTCCCTTGAGCCTCGGCTCCGAAGGCAGCTGTCAGATCGGCGGCAACCTCTCGACCAACGCCGGCGGCGTGCACGTACTGCGCTACGGCATGATGCGCGACCTGGTGCTCGGGCTCGAAGTGGTGCTGGCCGACGGCCGCGTGCTGCCGGGCCTCACGGCGCTGCGCAAGGACAACACCGGCTACGACATCCGCGCGCTGTTCCTCGGCGCCGAGGGGACGCTGGGAGTGATCACCGCCGCGAGCCTCAAGCTCTTCCCCGAGATCAGGAGCACCGCGACCGCGCTCGTCGCACTCGCCGAGCCGCGCGCCGCGGTGACGCTGCTCGCGCAGCTGCGCGATGCGAGTGGCGACGCGGTCAGCTCCTTCGAGCTCATCCCGCGCATCGGCATCGAGCTCACCAGCGCGCACATCCCCGGGGTGCGCGACCCGCTCGGCGCGCCGCACGCCTGGTACGCGTTGTGCGAGCTCAGCTCCTCCCGGCCGGGAGAGCCGCTCGAGGCGCTGCTCGCCGAGACGCTCGGCGCCGCGCACGCCTCGGGGCTGGTGCAGGATGCGGTGCTCGCGCGCAACGAGCGCGAGCGCACGGCGCTGTGGAAGATCCGCGAGACCATCCCCGAAGCCCAGCGCCACGAGGGTCCCGGCCTCAAGCACGACATCTCGGTACCCGTGAGCGCGCTGCCGCAGTTCGTCGAGCGCGGCGCGGCGTGGGTCGCCGCCCATGTGCCCGGCGCGCGCCTCATCGCCTACGGGCACGTGGGCGACGGGAACCTGCACTTCAATCTCCAGGGGCGCGGCGCCGAGGGCGCGGCGCTGCTCGAGCGGAGCGAAGAGGTGCGGCGTGCGCTGCACGACCTGGCGGCCGCGCTCGGCGGCAGCTTCAGTGCCGAGCACGGCATCGGGCGGCTGAAAGTAGCCGAGCTCGAGCGTTATGCTCCCGCCACCGAGCTGGCCCTCATGCACGCCGTGAAGCGCGCGCTCGATCCCAACGGCATCATGAACCCGGGCAAGGTTCTGCGCGGCGCATGAAGTCGGCGCGGCGCGTAAAGGAGATGCCGATGGCACAGGGCGCGTCGTTGCTGTTGCTGGCCGTGCTCGGTCTCGCGGCCTGCAGCCCCGGCGGCAAGCCTGCCGCCACCGCGACGGCTGCGGCTGGCGCGCCGTCCGAGGAAGGGCCGCGCATCGTGATGTCGGACGACCTCGTGCATCTCGAGTACCGTGTGTCCGGGCAGGGCGAGCCGGCGGTGCTGCTGGTGCACGGCTGGTGCGGCAACTCCGAGTACTGGCGCTCGCAGATCGACGCCCTGAAGAGCCGCTTTACGGTGGTAGCGCTCGATCTCGCCGGCCACGGCGCCTCGGGTGCCAATCGCACCGACTGGTCGATCGCGAACTACGCCGCCGATGTCGCGACCGTGGCGCGCCAGATCCCCAACGCGCACCTGGTACTGGTCGGACACTCGATGGGTGCCGACGTGGCGCTCGCGGCCGCGCCGCGCATCGGCCCACGGGTCATCGGCGTGATCGCGGTCGATGCGCTGCGCTCCGTCGGCATGCCCCCGCTCAGCGCCGGGGAGATCGAGGCCAAAGTCGCCCCGTTCCGCGCCGACTTCGTTGGAGCAACCCGCGCGCTGGTAACCGACCGCCTGTTCGAGAAGGGCGCCGATCCGCTGCTGGTGCAGAAGGTGGCCTACGACATGTCGCTGCGCTCGCCCGCGGTGGCGGTGCCGACGCTCGCGAAGCTCCTGTCTTTCGACCTGGCGACGGTGCTGCCGTCGGTGCACGTGCCGGTGTACGCCATCAACTCCGACCTCGTGCCCACCGACGCCGAGCGCATCAGGAGGTCACTGCCCGATTTCACCCTCGACGTCCTGCCCCACAGCGGACACTTCCTCATGCTGGAAGCGCCGGCGCGCTTCAATCCCCTGCTGACGAAGGATATCGACGCGCTCGCGGCGCGCGCCGCACACTGACCGGGCGCACCCGGCGCGAGCTTAAGCCTGCGCGGCCCGCTATCTCTGGCGGATGAGGCCTTCCTGGGCGGAGCTCGCCACCAGGCGGCCGTCGCGGGCGAAGATGCTGGCGCGCGAGAAACCGCGGGCCCCGGAGGCGCTCGGGCTCTCCATCGCATACAGCAGCCAGTCGTCGACCCGCAGCGGCCGGTGGAACCACATGGCGTGATCGATGGTCGCCATGATGAGGGACGGCTTGAGGAACGAAGTGCCGTGCGGGAGTGTCGCCGTGTCGAGGAGAAAGAAGTCCGACACATAGGCGAGCAGCCGCCGGTGCAGCATCTCGTCGTCGCCGAGCTTGCCTACCGCGCGCACCCATAGCTGGCGCACCGGCGGCGCCGGCTTGGGTCGCAGGTAGTCGAAGGGCTGCACCAGGCGGAACTCGAAGGGGCGTGGCTGGGAGAAGAAGCGCCGCACTTTCTCGGGCAGCGTCTCCAGCAGCTCCGCGGGGGGCGCGGGGTCCGGCAGGCTCTCCGGCGGCGGCACCTGCGGCATGTCGATCTGGTGATCGAAGCCAGCCTCGGTCACCTGGAACGACGTGGTCATGTTGAAGATCTGCTCGCCATGCTGGATCGCGATCACGCGGCGGTTGCTGAAGCTGTGGCCCTCGAGGCTGCAGTCGACCTGGTAGACGATCGGCGCGTTGATGTCGCCGCGCCTGAGGAAATAGGCGTGCAGCGAATGCACCACCCTGCCCTCGACGGTGGCGGCGGCCGCGGTCAGCGCCTGCCCGAGCACCTGCCCGCCGAACACCTGCGGCGCCCCGATGTCGCGGCTCTCGCCACGGAACAGATTGACCTCCAGCGGCTCGAGCTCGAGCAGCTGCAGCAGGTCCGCGAGACGGTGGTCCATCGCCTCCCTCAGCTTGAGGCGAACTTGAACTTGCCGTGCATCAGGGCGCTGTGGCCAGGGAAGGTGCACAGGTAGCTGTAGTCTCCGCCCTTGGTGAGGAGCGCTGCGGAGAAGGTGACGCTGGTGGTCTCACCGCCGCCTATCACGCTGGTGTGCGCGAGCACGCGCTTGTCGCCGCGCGCCAGGTAGTTGTTGGCGAGCCCGGCCCCGATACCCGCCTGCGCCACCGCGGCCAGGTCGGCGGTCTTCACCAGCACCCAGTCGTGACCCATCGCCTCGCGCGGCTGCTTGCCGGCGTGGTGCAGCGTAACGGTGATCTCCCTGCAGGTGGCCGGAACCGCCAGCTCCTTCTTGTCGTACTGCATCACGTCGTTGCCGGAAATCTCCACCTTGCACGGGTCGGCGTGTGCGGCGAGCGGCAACGCCAGAGCGGTAAGAGTGACGGCGGCGAGCGTTCTGTGCATCCATGTCATGGCAATCTCCTCATGGCCTCGATCAGTCCGGTACTCCCAGACGCTGGTGCATCACCGGGCTCGTGGTGGTGTACTGCAGAAACTGTTTCTTCTGTGGATAGAGGTGATGCTGGATGGCGAACGCGGCCAGCGCCGCCTCGTGAAACCCGGAGAGAATCAGCTTCTTCTTCCCCGGGTAGGTATTGATGTCGCCGACGGCGAATACGCCCGGCAGGCTCGTCTGAAACTTCTCGGTGTCGACCTTGAGTGCCTTCCTCTCGAGCGCGAGGCCCCACTCGGCCACGGGTCCGAGCTTGGGATGGAGCCCGAAGAACACCAGCAGCCGGTCCGCCGCGAGCGAGGTCACCGCGCCGTCGGCGGCGCGGATGTTGACTCCGCGCAGCGCGCCGTCCTCGGCGATGAGCGAGTGCGGCAGCGCCTCGAAGAGGCGCATCCGGCCGGCCGCTACCAGCTCGCGCATGCGCGCCACCGAGGCGGGTGCCGCGCGGAACTCCGCACGGCGATGCACCAGGTCGAGGCTCGCGGCTCGCGGAGCGAGCTCGAGCGTCCAGTCGAGCGCCGAGTCGCCGCCGCCGAAGACAACCAAGCGCTTGCCCGCGAGCTCGGCCGCATTCCTGATGCGGTACTGAATGGCGCCGCCCTCGAAAGGCTCCGCGCCCTCGACGCCTATGCGCCGCGGCTGGAACGACCCGAGTCCCGCGGCGATCACCACCGCGCCCGCGTCGAAGCGCGCGCCGCCCGCGGTGCCGATGTGGAAGCGCCCGTTGGCGGCGCGTGCGAACTCCGTCACCTCGTGCCCGAGGTGCAGCTGTGCCTTGAAGGGCTGGATCTGCCGCAGCAATCGATCGACCAGCTCCTGCGCGCCGCACACCGGCAGCGCCGGGATGTCGTAGATCGGCTTGTCGGGATAGAGCTCCGCGCACTGCCCGCCCGGATGCTGCAGCGAATCGACCACGTGGGCGCCAATGCCGAGCAGCCCCAGCTCGAATACCTGGAACAGGCCGCAGGGGCCGGCGCCGATGACGACCACCTCGGTGGTGATGGCCGCCACGGCGGCGTTGGACGGAGTCTCGCTCAAGGTGGCGACATTCTAGAGGGTCTTTCCTGGGCTCGCATGCGATCAGGGTATAGTACTAGTCCCCGTTAACAGGCCGAGCGTCGAGGAACCTTGACAACCAACGCCGAACTTCACGCGCGCCGCCAGCAGGCCGTGCCGCGCGGTGTCAGCAACTCGCTCGCGGTGTACGCCGAGCGCGCCTGCAACGCCGAGCTGTGGGATGTCGAAGGCCGCCGCTACATCGACTTCGCGAGCGGCATCTCGGTGCTCAACACCGGTCACGTGCACCCGCGGGTGAGCGCGGCGATCGCCGCGCAGCTGGCGAAGCTCACGCACACCTGCTTTCAGGTGACGCCGACGGAAAGCTACGTGGCGCTCGCCGAGGCCCTGAACGCGCTCGCCCCGGGCGCGGGACCGAAGAAGACCATCTTTCTGACCACCGGGGCGGAGGCGGTCGAGAACGCCATCAAGATCGCGCGCTTTCATACCAGGCGCTCGGCGGTCATCAGCTTCTCCGGCGGATTCCACGGGCGCACGCTCGCGTGCATCGGCCTGACCGGCAAGGTGCAGCCCTACAAGGCGGGCTTCGGACCGATGCTGCCCGAGATCTACCACCTGCCCTTCCCGATGCCCTATCACGGCATCAGCGTCGAGCACACGCTCGATGCTCTCGAGCAACTGTTCAAGGCGGACGTCGACCCGGCGCGCGTCGCTGCGATCATCATCGAGCCGGTGCTCGGCGAAGGCGGGTTCTATGCGGCGCCGGCGGAGCTGCTGCGGCGGCTGCGCAGCGTATGCGACGCGCACGGGATCGTGCTGATCGCGGACGAGATCCAGTCGGGCTTCGGCCGCACCGGGCGCATGTTCGCGATCGAGCACGCGGGCGTGGTACCCGATCTGATCACCATCGCCAAGAGCGTCGCCGGCGGGGTACCGCTCTCGGCCGTGACCGGCAAGGCCGAGATCATGGACGCGCCGGGACCGGGCGGGCTCGGCGGAACCTTTGCCGGCTCGCCGCTCGCCTGCGCCGCCGGCCTCGCGGTGCTCGAGGTGATGCGCGAGGAGCAACTCCTCAAGCGCTCTCAGGAAATCGGGCGCTTCATGAGCTCGCGGCTCAAGGGTCTGCAGGTGCGCTTCCCCTGCGTGGGCGAGGTGCGCAACCTCGGCGCCATGGTGGCGCTCGAGCTGGTGAAGAACATGCGCGCCGCGGAGCCGGACGCCGAGCTCACCAAGGCCGTGGTGCAGGCCGCCGGCCGCCGCGGGCTCATCATTCTCTCGTGCGGCATCTACTCCAACGTGATCCGCTTCCTCGCACCGCTCACGATTTCCGATGCCCTCCTCAAGGAGGGCTGCTCTCTGTTCGAGGAGGCGCTGGAGGAAGTGGCGGGCACGGCGGGGTACGCGCGCGCCGCTGGCTGAAGTCGCAGCGCTGCCCGGACTGATCTGGAAGCGCAGCCGGCGAATGCGCTCAACCTGCTACGGAGTGCTCGGCTTCTGAGGTGATCGGGGCGATGCGCATCGAGCCCCAGCTTGCGCCGGCGGCAATCGAAGTGATGTCCGCCGCATTCGCTTCCCGCGATTTCGGCCCGATCGACTAGGCGCGCCCGGCGTTCGCGTCCGTCGGCGTGTGAAAGTACTCGCTCTCGGAGGCGAGCTGCTCGATCAGACGTTTCAGCTCCGCCATGCGCCCCTGCGCGGTGCTGATCGGCAGACAGTCCTGGCAGCGCGGATCACCGCACGGTTGCCGCGAATAGAGCCAGTACTGCAGGGCTCCGGCCAGCAGGCCGTCGGCGATATCCCACAGATCCGCGTCCTTGTCCTTGTCGGCAATGCGGTTGCCCAGATCGACGGCTTTGGAGAAGGCCGCGTCGAACGTGTCGGCGAGTTGTTCGGTCATGCGTCGCAGTCGCCCCTCATCGTTAACGCTAGTATAGGGCAAAGGAGCAT
>DAHUXE010000164.1 GCA_027307325.1 Gammaproteobacteria bacterium
CGCGGCGGGGGCCTGCGCGGCCGCTTTCGGCTCAGCCGGGACGGGCGCCGGAGGCGGCGCCGCTGCCGTCCTCCGGTCCTCGGGTGCGGGCGCCGGCGGGGGTGCGGGCGCCGGCGGGGGCGGTGGCGCGGGTGCCGGATGCTCCGGCGCGGCGGATGCTCCCCGGGTGAAGGTCTGAAGGCGCGACAGCATCGCACGCGCCGGCGTCACCCGCTGACCCGAGGATACGTGCTCGCGCATGCGCGCGAGCTCATCGAGGCTCGCCTGGATCACGTCGAACACCGCCGCATCCGCCGTGACGCTGCCGTTGTCGACCTGCAGCACGAGCGACTCGAGCTCGTGGGCGAGATCGCCCATGGGGAGGATCCCGGCCATGCGGGCGCCGCCCTTCAGCGTGTGCAGCGGACGCTTCAGGTTCAAGCGGAACTCGGCGCTGCCCGGATGCGCGCGCCAGTCGGAAAGCGCGTGCTCCGAGGCGTCGATCAGCTCGGTGGCCTCGTCGGTGAAGATCGCGGCGACCTCGGGATCGAAGTCCGCGGCCTCGTCCGGTGGCGCGCCTTCGCTCTCGGCAGCCGCGGGCGACGCGGTTGCGGCGCCGTCGGCCGGGGCTGCCGGTGCGCCGCTCGCGGCGATGCGCTGATCGAGGCTGCGCTCGGCCTTCTCGATGCGCTCGAGCAGTGCCCAGTGATTGACGAAGTAGCCGGTCGGCTCGTCGAGGTGGGTGGCGACGGAGTGCATCGCCGCCATGCTGTCGCCGAGCAGCGCCAGCTCGTCGCTACGCAGCCCCAGGCCGCTGCCGAATACGCGCCGCAGCCAATGATCGAGCGGCTCTGCGAGCCTGATCCCGTGGCGCGCCTGCGCCATCTTCGAGCTTCCCGAGAGCGTGTGGCAGGCGCGATAGACCTCCTCGGGCAGCGGGTGCGGCTCGGGCAGAGCGGCCTCGCGCCCGAGATAGCCGCGTACCGCCGCGATGTGCGTCGCGGTCTCGCGCGCGTAGATCTCGCGCAGCGTGTCGTCCTGGAGGCCGGGCTGCGAGCCGCTGAGCGCGCTATCCGCGACCGCCGCGGGCGCCTCGACCACGGCGTCGGCACCCTCGAGCGCGTCCATGAGCCCGTCCGGCATGGCGCACGCGGGGGCCTTGCGCGCGCGCGACGCGGATGCGGCAGCCGGCCGCCGCATGGGCGGCGCCTCGGCGGCGGCACCGCCGTTCGCGGCCTCGGCGGACGCGCTGCGGCCGACGGCGAGCGCGTGCGCGCGTGCCACGATGGCGGCGGTGTCGGCCTGCGGCGGCGGAGCGCCCGCGAGCTGCTCGATGAGCTCAGGGAGCGCCGCAACCGCGGCGCGCAGCGCCTCGAGAATCGGCGGCGAGCGGGTCAGCGTGTTGTCGAGCACGCGGTTCAGGAGATTCTCGATCGCCCAGGCGAACTCGGCGAGCTCGCGCGCGCCGACCATGCGGCCGCTGCCCTTCAAGGTATGGAACGAGCGGCGCACCGTGACCAGTGCATCGCGCTCGAGAGGATTCTGCTCCCACGCCGGGAAGCCGCGCCGGATCTTCTCGAGCTCCTCGCGCGCTTCCTCGGTGAAGAGCTGCACCAGCTCCGGATCGGCGTTCTCGGCGAGCTTGGCGAGCTTGTTGGTGGCCGAGAGCGTCGGCGCCGCCACGCCCACTCCGCTCACGTCGCGCGCCGCAGGCTGCAGCGGCGTGGCGGTCGGGATCGCCACGGTGCGGGTGTAGCCGTGAGTCTCGGGCGGCTCGACGGTCGGCACCGGGGGCGTCGGCTGCTCTTCCAGCGCCTTCACGCATACCTGAGCGTTGTCGAGCATGTACCAGGGATCCGAGCGTCCCGCCTGCAGGGTCTCCATGTAGTACTCGACGCTGACGATCGCATCCGCGAGGCGGTCGACGAATCCCGGCGGCAGCACGTGGATGCCGGGCTGCATGACGCGCTTCAGCTGCGCGGTGATCGCCTCGATCACTTCGACCGCGCGCGCCTTGCCGAGCATGAGGAGCCCGGCCTTCATGCCGCGCATCAGGTCCTGCCAGCTGTCGAGCCCGGCGGCATCGAGCGTGCCGCCGACGCTCTGGGTGATCGCCTCCTTGATGCGCGCCAGGTTGACGATGCACTCGCGCAGCACCGCGGACTGCACCTGCTTGAAATCGGTGTCGTCGCTCTCCTCGGCGGCCTCGGTGCTCTTCGGCAGGATGAGCCCGACCAGGCGGTCATCGAGGCGGTCCTCGACGCTGATCAGCGTCGCCGCGATCTCGACCAGCGAGGCCTCATCGGCGGGCACCGAGCCGCCGATCATCTTCCCGAGCCGCTCGGTCTCGCGCTGCACGCTGCTGCGCAGCTCGCCGAGGCCGAGCACACCCAGCGTGTCGCCGATCTTGCGCAGCATCTCGACCTGCGGGGCGAGCTCGGCGGGCTGGCCCGCGCCGCGGCGCACGAAGATATCGAGGACGTCCTTGACGCGGCCCAGGTCCTCGCGGATCGCGGCGGCCACCGTGCGCATCAGCTTCACCGAGGGCGCCGACAGGTTCTCGCGCTCCTGCTCGATGCTCTCATCGACCGGCAGCAGCTCCGCCAGGCGGAACGAGGCGCGCACCGCGCTCACCCGGCCGCCGCTCGACTCCGCGCGGCCCACGTAATAGAGGAGATTGTTGAGCAGCTCGATCGGCGGCGTCTGCGCATAGCGCGCCTCGCCCTGCTTGTAGAGGCGGCGCATCTCGCGATCGGCGAGCCCCAGCAGCCGCTTCACCGACTGCCCGCCCTCGAGCCCGTTGTGCTGCAGGGCCTCGATGACCGCGCCGATCACCCACCACAGCTGGAATACCGGCTGGCGGGTGGCGATCTGCTCGAGCTTGTGCGCGACGGCCGCCAGCACCTCGAGGTTCTGCTCGGGCCGCTCGCCGCGGATCCAGCCGATGAGCCCCTGCTGGTAGCGCGCACGCAGCCGCCGCCCCCATTGCTCGACCGTCATCGGCGCCTCGCCGGCGGTGAGCGCCTGCGGCTGCGCCTGCTTGTCGGACTTAAGGTTCAGCAGCAGCAGCGTGCCTTCGGAGAGCAGCGCATGGCCGCGCACCGCGCGCAGGTCGTTGAGCAGCGGCAGCAGCACCAGCGCGAGATCGCGCCCGCCGGCGAGCACGCGCTCGAGATAGCTCGGCAGCTGCACCATGGCGCGCATCAGCGCATCGAGACTCTCCGCCTGCCCCTTGCGCTCGTGCACGGTGGCGATCAGGTACTGCGCCACCTGCTCCATCTCTTCGGCGAGCAGTGCCGCGCCATAGATCTCCAGCACCCGCAGCACGCCCTGCACCTGGCGCAGATCCTGCGCGCAGCGCTCGAGCAGCGGCACGTTGTCGGGCTGCTCGACATAGCTCTCGAGCGCCGTGCGCGCCTCGGCGAGCGTGGCGTTGACTTCGCGCCCGACGAGCTCGAGTGTCTGGGAGGCGATCTGGGGCATGCGCCCTCGTTACCTTCAGGAGCCGCCGAGCGCGGAGATCTGGCGCACCTTGGCGGTGGTGAGCCCGGTCTCCTCGACCTTCTTCAGGCGCACGCTGCTGCCGCCGGTCCCGCTGCCGGGCAGGCGGAAGCCCGACGCCGACTTACGCAGCCCGGCGGAGAGCTCGGCGAGCTTGGCGATCGCGGCCGAGGTCGCGCTGGTCGACTCGGCCGTCTGCGCGCTGATCTCCTTCAGCACCTGCATGTTGCGGGCGATGCCCTGCGCCGCGCCGGTCTGGGCGCGGGCGCTGGAGGAGATGTTCTGCACCAGGCTCGCAATCTGGTTCGACACCTGCTCGATCTCCTCGAGCGCGGCGCCCGCGTTCTCGGCGAGCAGCGCGCCGCCGACCACGTCGGTGGTGCTGCGCTCCATCGAGACGACCGCCTCGTTGGTGTCCGTCTGAATGGTGCGCACCAGCACTTCGATCTGCTTGGTGGCGTTGGCGGCGCGCTCGGCGAGGCGCTGCACCTCGTC
>DAHUXE010000166.1 GCA_027307325.1 Gammaproteobacteria bacterium
ATGGCGTAGTCCTGGCGCTCACGGATCTGCGCGCTGGTCATCGCCGCCTCGATCACCTGGCCCGCGGCGTCGCTCGCGGTGGTGATCGCCAGTCCCTGCAGCGGCTGAGTGAGCGCGGTGCGCGCCGCGCTCACGTCGGCCCCCGGGGCGAGCTGGATGCGGATCGTGCTCGGTCCGGCCGCGGCACCGACCGCGACGTCCTTGAAGGGCACGTTGGCGGCGGTGAGCGCCCGGCGGGTATCCTGTGCATAGCCCTCGAGCGCCTGGGCGACGGCGGAATTCACGTCCACCTGATAGAGGAGGTAGAGCCCGCCGCGCAGGTCGAGTCCGAGGGGCATGGGCTTCAGTCCCAGCGCGCGCAGCGCCTCGGGGGTGCGCGGGGCGAACGACACGGCGGTGATGTAGGTGTTCTTGAAGTCGTCGTTGCCGTTCACCGCATCGCGTGCCGCCAGCTGATCGGGCACGCTGGCGAAGCGCACCATGAGGCGGCCCTGGTCGATGTAGCTCTTCTCGAAATGCACGCCGTGCGTCTTGAGGAACGATTCGACCGCCTGCGCGGCGTCCGGGGTGATCGCGGCGTGATCCTTGCGCGCCACCTGCAGCGCCGGGTCCTCGCCGAACACGTTCGGCAGCGCGAAGACCAGCGCGAGCAGCAGCACCGCCGCGACCAGGATGTACTTCCAGCGCGCGTACTCCAGCATGTTCTTCAGGCGCTCTTCAGCGTGCCCTTGGGCATCAGCGAGGCGATCTGGAAGCGCTGCACCTTCACGCGCACCCCCTCGGCGATCTCGAGAGTGATGAAGGTCTCGCCGACCTCGGTCACCTTGCCCAGCATGCCGCCGTTGGTGACCACCTCATCGCCAGTGGCGAGCTTCGACACCAGCGCCTGGTGCTCGCGGGCCTTCTTCTGCTGCGGCCTGATCAGCAGGAAATAGAACACGCCGACGAACAGCACCATCATCAGAAGAGGCGCGAACTGGCCGGTGGGGCTGGGCGCGGACTGTGCCCAGGCGTCGGAAATCAGAGGGTTCATGCAGTTTAAGTCCCGGGGGCGAAAAGGGCGGCATTATGCCATAGCGTCAGCCGTCGTCCGCCGTCCGCTGAGGAACCCCCGCGCCCAGGACTCGAGGGACCCCGAGGCCAGGGCCGTGCGCAGCGCCTGCATCAGCCCCAGGTAGAAGTGCAGGTTATGTATGGTGTTGAGTCGCGAGCCCAGTATTTCGTTGCAGCGGTCGAGGTGCCGCAGGTACGAGCGCGTGTAGTTGCGGCACGTGTAGCACAGGCAAGCCGGGTCGATCGGCCCCAGGTCGTGCTGATACATGGCGTTGCGGATGTTGATGACCCCGGTCGCGGTGAACAGGTGGCCGTTGCGCGCATGGCGCGTCGGGATGACGCAGTCGAACAGGTCGACGCCGCGCAGCACGGCGGCGACGATGTCCTCCGGCCGGCCGACGCCCATCAGGTAGCGCGGCCGGTCGGCCGGCATATGGGGGAGCAGCCCCTCGAGGATCCGCAGCCGCTCCTCCTCCGGCTCCCCCACCGCGAGTCCCCCGACGGCGAGGCCGGGCCAGTCGAGGCGCAGCAGCACCTCCAGCGAGGCGAGCCGCAGCGGCACGTACATGCCGCCCTGCACGATCCCGAAGAGTCCGCCGGGCGGGGCATCGGCGTCCGCGCGGTGGTAGTGGGCATGGCTGCGGGCCGCCCAGCGCATCGAGCGCTCCATCGACGCACGCGCTTGGCTTTCGGTCGCCGGATGCGCGGTGCAGTCATCGAGCGCCATGGCGATATCGGAGCGCAGTGCCCGTTGCACGTCCATCGAGTCCTCGGGAGTGAGCCGCACCTCGCGCCCGTCGATCGGCGAGCGGAAGCGCACCCCCTCCTCGGTGAGGCGCCGCAGGCTCTGGAGGCTGAACACCTGGAAGCCCCCGGAGTCGGTGAGTATCGGACCTTCCCAGTGCATGAAGCGGTGCAGGCCACCGTGCGCGGCGATCACCGCGGGCCCCGGACGCAGCATCAGATGAAAGGTGTTGGCGAGCACCATCCCGGCGCCGAGCCCGGCGAGCTCCTCGGGCGTCATGGCCTTCACGGTGCCGTAGGTGCCGACCGGCATGAAGGCCGGGGTCTCGACCACCCCGTGCGCCGTCGCGAGGCGGCCGAGCCGCGCCGCCCCGCCGGTCGCCGTCACGGTGAAACCCGGCCTCACGCGCCCCTCGACGTCAACAACATCGCATCCCCGTAGCTGAAGAAGCGGTAGCGCGCCGCGATGGCGTGCCGGTACGCGCCGAGCACCGCCTCGCGTCCCGCGAAGGCACACACCAGCATGAGGAGCGTCGACTCGGGCAGATGGAAGTTGGTGAGCAGCGCGTCACACACCTGGAAGCGGAAGCCCGGCGTGATGAAGAGCTGCGTCTCGCCGCTCCAAGGCGCCAGCGCCATGGCAGTTCGACGGTCTGGCATCGCCAGCGTAAGTGCAGTGCGATGGTCTGGCATCGCCAGCGTCAGTGCAGTGCGATGGTCCTTCGTCGCCAGCGTGCTGTTCGTCACCGCCAGTGCGCCCGCTTCGAGCGCACGTACCACGGTCGTACCGACCGCCAGCACCCGGCCGCCGCGCGCGCGCGTGCGCGCCAGCGCCTCAGCTGTCGCGCGGCTCACCGCCGCCCGCTCGGCGTGCATGCTGTGGGAGGCAAGATCGTCGACGCGCACCGGTTGGAAAGTGCCGGCGCCGACGTGCAGCGTGACGAAGGCGCACTCCACACCGCGGGCCGCGAGCGCCGCAAGCAGCGGCGCGTCGAAGTGCAGGCTCGCCGTGGGCGCGGCCACCGCGCCGCGCTCGCGGGCGAAGACGCTCTGGTAGCGCTCGCGGTCGCCGGGCTGCGGCGCGCGGTCGATGTAAGGCGGCAACGGCACCGCTCCCCAGCGCTCGAAGAAGTCGAGCGCGTCTTCGGGCAGCGCGATGCGCCACAGGTCCGCGCAGCGCTCGAGCACGCGCGCCTCGCCGCCCGCAGTGGCGATGGCGAGTCCCTCGCGTACGCCCTTGCCGGGGGAGACCTGCGCGAGCGCCTCGTTGCCCGCGAGCGCGCGCTCGAGAAATATCTCGACCTGTCCCCCGGTCGGCTTGTGCCCGGCGAGCCGCGCCGCTACGACGCGCGTGTCGTTGAACACCACGAGATCGCCCGCCGCCAGATACGCGGGGAGCTCCGAGACTGCGGAGTCGGCGAGCGCGCCGCTTGGGACCGCGAGCACCAGCATGCGGCTCGCCGAGCGCTCGGCGAGTGGCGTCTGGGCGATCAGCTCGGGCGGCAGTTCATAGGAGAAGTCGTGGCGGCGCACGCGCGCATGTTACACGCAGGCGGCAAGGCGGCCGGGAAGCGCGCGGGCGGCGCTCACGACTCACGTCTGGTCGGCGCCCTCGCGCATCGCCATCACCCGATCGGCGGGCGAGTCAGGCGGGGGTGGCGGCAGCGGCGAAACCTGCGGCATTGGCGCCAACTGCGGCAGCGGCGCCAGCGGCGCCAGCGGCGGCGTCGGCACGGTGCGGTACAGACGGTTGCCGCCCGTCGCAGCGTGCCGGTGCTCCGCCCGCGCGGGAAGTGTCGTGTCGACGTCGAGCGTCTTGTGCATCCGCACGATGCGCAGCGTGATCTTCTCGCCCGGCTGGTATGAGGCGAGGATGCGCGTCGCATGTGAGCCGCTCGAAGGCTGCCGGCCGTCGATGGCCAGAATCACGTCGCCATCCTCGAGCTTGAGGGCGCCATCGGCCGGTGCGCGTACGACGAGCACTCCCTTGTCGCTGCCGAAGTAGCGCCCGAGCTGCGGAGTCAGGGTCGCGAGCTCCATGTCCATGACCGATCCGTGCAGCAGCAGCGGCCCGCGCGGCCCGGGCAGCAGCTCGGGACCGAAGTCGGGGAACTGCGCGAAGAAGAACCCGGGAGCAGCCCGTGCGGCGAGCGTGAAATCGCGTGCGCTGCCGTCGCGCAGCGCGCGCACACTCACCTTGCTTTCGGGTTTCACCGGGCGCATCAGCCTCATGACCTCGCGTGCGGGGTTCTCGCCCTTCACCTCGGTGCCGTTCACCGCGACGATGACGTCGCCCGCACGCATGCCGGCCTCCGCCGCGGGTCCTCCCGGGCTCACTTCGCGTACCCGCGCGCCCTGCCCCGACGTCGCCTCGAGCTGCACGCCGATGATCGCCCGGCCGTGCCCGTCGAGCCCCATGTCCATGAAGCTCTCGATGACGGGCCGGCTGAGCTGTGCCGATAGCTCCGCCACACGGTGCGCAGCCTCGTCGAGCTCTTTGCGCGCCGCCTGCAGTTGCTCATCGAGCCGGCGCTCGTCGGCGTTGCGCTCGGCGCTCCCGGTGCTCAACCTGCCGCTGTCGGCACTGGCGGCGGTCGGCTCGGCGAGCGCGATCGTCGGCCGGCAGCTCGCGGCCGCTGCGGCCGCCATCAGCACCAGGCTCCAGGTGAGGAATACGGGACAGCGACTCATGATGGGATCCTCCTGCGGTTCAGCGCGACACATCCGCGAGCGTCTCGGCGTAGCGGACCTGTACCAGAGAGCTGACCAGCTGCGCGCGTTCCTGCTGCAACACCCGCAGGCGCGCCGCCGGCGCGCTGCCAGCGCGCTCGGTGGTGAGCAGATCGTCGACCTGCGCGATGTGATCCTCGAGTGCCTCGACTGCCGCACGGGTACCGACGCGCACCAGCGCCGGCTCGCGTGGCAGTCTCTCGAGCCAGTACTGTGCGGCGGCATCGGCAGGCTCGGCGGGCGAGCCATCGGACGCAGCGGCCGGCGCTGCGCTGTCGGCGACGACCGCCGGCACCGGTGCGTGAGTTGGCCGCGCACCCGGATCGAAGCGGATCACCGCCGCCAGGACCGCGACCGCGACCGCGATCACGACCGCGGCCGCCAGGGCCTGCGGTCCGGCCAGGCGCGCCGCGCCGGGGGCTGCGTCGCGCGCGCGACGCTGAAACTCGCTGAAGTCGTAGGGTCGCGCCGTGTCGTCCGGCAGCGCCCGCAGCAGCCGTGCCACGCGCCGCGAGTGCTCTAGCTCAGTATGCATGTGGGTCGGTTCCCCTGCGGCTCGAACCAGGCGCGCAGCCTTACATGGGCGCGCGCGAGCTGCGATTTGGAAAAGCTGACGGAGCGGCCGAAGGCCGCGGCGATCTCGGCATGCGAGTAGCCCTCGACCTCGTACATCCACACGACCGCGCGTGCGGTCGGCGCGAGCGTCGCGAGGGCGCGCTCCATGTCTATCGCCTCGGGCGGCAGGGCTGCCGTCGCGGGGTACGCGCGCGCCGGCGCCTCGCCGTCGCCGCTACTCTCCAGGCACGTGAGCATCCGCCGCCACGGCGAGCGCAGCTGCATCAGGCAGCGCGAGATCGCGATCTGGCGCAACCAGGCACCGAGCGGCGCTTCGCGGCGGAAGTCCGCGAGGCGCTCGAACAGACTCATCATGGTCTCCTGGAATACGTCCTCGGAGGCGCTGCGATTGCCGATCAGACGGCGGATGAGCGCGAAAGTGGCCGGCGCCACGGCGGCATAGATCAACTGCTGCGCGCCCTCCTCCCCCGCGCACGCCCGTTGCCATACCGCCTCCGGGACGGCGATTTCCACCAGTCTGGTCACGGAAGTCTTAGATGCACGAGCGGGAAAAAAGGTCGCAGTTACGGGACGAATACCTGATGGCCCTGCCAATCACCGAACCGTATACTGAAAGCCGTTGCCCGAGTGGCGGAATTGGTAGACGCAGCGGACTCAGACGTAACAACTTGAGCCCTCGGGGAGAAATCCCCGAGGTGAAGCCCGTCAAACTCGGTGAAGGCCCTGAGGCATGCGCGCCTCGAGCTCACGCCGAGCCAAGCCCCACGGCCCAGGCGCTGGGGAAGGTGTAGAGAGCAGACGGCGGGCACCTACAGCCTTGACGGGCCACGGTGATGGCGTGCTCCAGACCACGAACCCGCGGCCGACTCGCCCCGGGGCGGCGAAAGCCGAAGTGGCACGAAAATCCGCCGCCTTTAAAAGCGTGTCGGTTCGACTCCGACCTCGGGCACCATCGCCATAGAATCGTCTCTCCCCACCGACGGTTTGCGTGAAGTGCGTGGCGCCGTCATCGTGACTCGAGGCCCGTGAGCGAGTCGCACCCATGACTGACCGCCCCCAAACCGTGCCGCCCGGCGCTCGTGCGGCGCACCTGCTCGTGTGGCCGCTCGTTCTGGCACTCGCCGCCTGCGGCGGCGGCGGCTCTGCTTCCTCCCCGCCGCCGCCGGTACCGCCTCCGCCACCGGTCGGCTCGGGAACGGACGTCGTGACCTACAAGAACGACCTGGCGCGCAGCGGCGCGAACCTCACCGAGTCGGTCCTGACGCCTGCCAACGTCAACAGCTCGGCCTTCGGCAAACTGCGCTTCCTCGCCACCGACGGCAAGGTCGACGCGCAGCCGCTCTATCTCTCCGGGCTCACGATCGCCGGCGCCTCCCACAACGTGGTGTTCGTGGCGAGCGAGAACGACACCGTCTACGCCTTCGACAGCGACACCGGCACGGTGCTGTGGCAGAGGACGCTCCTCGCTGCCGGCGAGAAACCGAGCGACGATCGCGGCTGTGGCCAGGTGACGCCGACGATCGGCGTCACCGCCACCGCGGTGATCGATCGGAGCGCCGGCGCCCACGGCGTCATCTACCTCGTCGCCATGTCGCTCGATGCGTCGCAGAGCTATCACCAGCGGCTGCATGCGCTCGATGTGACCACCGGCGCGGAGCAATTCAGCGGGCCCGCCGAGATTGCCGCGATCTATCCCGCCGCCGCCGGCGGCTCCAACACCTTCGAGGCCGGCTCGTACGAGGAGCGCGCCGGACTCCTGCTGCTGAACGGCGCCATCTACACGACCTGGACCTCGCATTGCGACAGCTCGCCCTACACGGGCTGGGTGATCGCCTACAGCTCGAGCACGCTCGCGCAGACCGGCGTGCTCAACATCGCCGCCAACAGCGCCGGAGGCGGCCCGTCCATCTGGATGGCGGGCGGCGGGCCGGCGGCGGACTCCGCCGGCAACGTCTACGTGCTCACCGCCAACGGCGTGTTCGATACCACACTCGACGCCGCGGGCTTCCCGAGTCAGGGCGACTACGGCAATTCCTTCGTCAAGATCGCCACCGGCGGCGGCGCGCTGACGGTCGCCGACTATTTCACCATGTACAACGAGGTCGATGAGTCGAATGGCGACGTCGATCTCGGCTCGGGCGGCATCATGCTGCTCCCGGACCTCACGGACTCCGGCGGCACGACGCGTCACCTCGCGGTAGGCGCCGGCAAGGACGGCAACCTGTACGTCGTGAACCGCGACTCGATGGGCAGGTTCAACCCGACCAACAACAGCCAGATCTGGCAGGAGCTCGCCGGCGCGCTCTCCGGCGGCGTCTTTTCGACCCCCGCCTGGTTCGACGGCACCCTCTATTACGGTCCGGTCGGCGGGGCGCTGCTCGCCTTCAGGGTGACGAACGCGATGCTCCCCGGCGCGCCCTCGTCGCACTCCGCGCTCGCCTTCGGCTATCCGGGCACGGCGCCTGCGATCTCCGCCCACGGCACCGCCAACGGCATCGTGTGGGCCTATGAGAACGCCGGCTCGGGCGCCGCAGTGCTGCATGCCTACGACGCGGGCAATCTCGCCACCGAGCTCTACAACAGCACGCAGGCGGGCGCGCGCGACGCGATCGGCAGCGCCAACAAGTTCATCACGCCGACGATCGCCGACGGCAAGGTGTTCGTCGCCGCTAGCGACGGCGTGGCGGTCTTCGGGCTGCTCTGATCGGGCCGGCGCGGATGTCGACAAGCGCAGGCACCCGCCCGTATCCTCGAAGCACACCATGAACTACTGCAGCGAGTGCGGCGCGCCGGTCGAGCTGCGCGTGCCCCCCGGTGATCACCTGCCGCGCCACGTGTGCGACGCCTGCGGCGCGATCCACTACCAGAACCCCCGCCTGGTCGTCGGCTGCGTTCCCGAGTACGAGGGCCGGATCCTCTTGTGCCGCCGGGCAATCGAGCCGCGGCTCGGCTACTGGACGGTCCCGGCCGGCTTCATGGAGAACGGCGAGACGCTGCAGCAGGCCGCGGCGCGCGAGTCGCACGAGGAGGCATTGGCGCGCGTCGACATCGGCTCGCTGCTCGCGGTCGTGCACGTGCTGCACGCCCGGCAGGTACACGTATTCTTCCGCGCCGCGCTGCGCAGCGCCGATTACGGGCCGGGCGCCGAGAGCCTCGAGGTCACGCTGGTGGCGCCCACGGATATCCCGTGGGGCGTGCTGGCATTCCCCCGCACCGAGTTCGCCCTGCGGCGCTATCTCGAGGACACCGCGGCCGGGCGCGAGCCGCACCACTTCACTACCATCGACCGGCGGCTGAAGTCCCCGGGCGCGGGCCCCTCATAACCACGGGGTCGCGGCCGCGGCCGAAGGCGATCTGACCCGCGCGGTGCCCTCGTGGCAAAATACCCGAGGCGAGCGCGCAAGGAAACTGAATGACTTTTGTAGTCACCGAGAACTGCATCAAGTGCAAGTACATGGACTGCGTCGAGGTTTGTCCGGTCGACTGCTTCCACGAGGGGCCGAACTTCCTCACCATCGATCCCGAGGAGTGCATCGACTGCACGCTGTGCGAGCCGGAATGCCCGGTCGAGGCGATCTTCTCCGAGGAGGAGCTGCCGAAGGGTCAGGAGCAGTTCAAGCAGCTGAACGCGGAGCTCGCCAAGCAGTGGCCGGTGATTACCGAGAAGAAGGCCGCGCCCGAGGACGCCAAGGAGTGGGAAGGAAAGCCCGACAAGCTGAAGCTGCTGGAGCGCTAGTCCGATTTGGCTCGCCGCGCCTGCGGCCCGGCGAGCAGGCCAACCCTACAGAGCAAGGGTGCCCGCGGGCAAAAGGCGGGGCTCGATGCGCATCGCCCCGATCACCTCAGAAGCCGAGCACTCCGTAGCAGTTTGAGCGCACGGGCTTTTGCCCGCTACGCAACGTGCAGGGCGGCGCGCCTAATGCAATTCTCCCTGCAGGTGCTTCAGCAGCACGTCGGGCGGCAGATAGCCGGGCAGCACCTCACCGTTCGACATCACGATGGCCGGCGTTCCGTCGATGGCGAACTCGCGTCCGAGGGCGTAGGTGGCCGCTACCGGATTGCCTGCACAGGGCTTGTCCTGCAGCACCTGCCCGAGCTTGGCGCGCGTCAGCGCGTCGTTGCGATCCGCCGCGCACCACACCTGCTCCGCCTTGGTCCACGACGGCGTGTTGGGGCCGGTGCGGGGATAGAGCAGATAGCGGACGCGGATGCCTAAGCGGTTGTACACGCCGATCTCGCTGTGGAGCCTGCGGCAATAGGGGCAGTCGACGTCGGTGAATACCGTGACGGTGTACTTCGGATCCTTGGGTCCGAACACCAGCATGTAGTTTTCCGGCACCTGGGCGAGGAGCTTGAGCCGCACCTCGCGGCGGTGCGTTTCCGTGAGATTGGCATTGGACTTCAGATCATAGAGATCGCCCGCGATCGCGTAGCGTCCGTCGGCGGTCACATAGGCGATGTCGCCGCCGTGCGTGTACTCCCAGAGCCCGGGGATCGGAGAGACGCGCAGCTGCTCGGCGCTGGCCCCCGGGATGTGGCGCGCGATCTCCTCGCGCGGGTCGGGGATGGCAGCGGGGGCGGTGGGGGCAGCCACAGCCGGGGCGGCGGCGGGCTGCGCGGCGGGTACCGGGCTCCAGGGCGCGAGCGCCGCGAGCACCAGCAACAGGAACGACTTCGTCGAAGGCATGGGGACTTTCACTTGGCTTGGCTGCTCGACTGCGGGGATTCGCCGACTGCGGGGATTTGGACTCTCGCGGGCGTGGTTCGTTCGATGCGCGCCCTTCCCTCGAGAAGGTCGACCGGAGTCTAACAGAGCGACGCGAGTGCCGGTGCGGCGCGCGCCGTGTGCAGCCATCAGCCCCGCGGATGGTGCTGCGAATGCAGCTCTTTCATGCGCTCGCGCGCGACGTGCGTGTAGATCTGCGTGGTGGAGAGATCGCTGTGCCCGAGCAGCAGCTGCACGACGCGCAGGTCCGCACCGTGGTTCAGCAGATGGGTCGCGAACGCGTGGCGCAGCGTATGGGGCGAGAGCTCCTTGCCGATCCCGGCCTTGCGCGCGTAGCGCTTGATGATGTGCCAGAACGCCTGGCGCGTCATGCGATCACCGCGGCGCGTCGGAAACAGGTAATCGGTCTGACGCTCGAGCAGAATCTCCCCGCGCGGGCCGCGCGCGAATTCCTTCAGTGCGCGCATCGCCTCCTCGCCGAGCGGGATGAGCCGCTCGCGGTCGCCCTTGCCGAGGATGCGGATGACGCCCTGGTTGAGGTTGATCTGCCCCTGGCGCAGGTTCACCAGCTCCGACACCCGCAGGCCGGTGGCGTAGAGCACCTCGAGCATGGTGCGGTCGCGGTTGCCCAGCGGGTCGCTCGCCAGCGGGGCGGCGAGCAGCGACTCGATCTCCTCCTCGGTGAGCGAGCGCGGCAGCGACCGCCCGATCTTGGGCATGGCGATCTGCGCGGTGGGGTCCTCGCGGATCACACCCTCGCGCATGTAGTAACGGAAGAAGCGCCGGAAGCTCGACAGCTGCCGCGCGGTCGAGCGCGGCCGCGCCCCGCCACGGACTCTGGAGGCGATGAACTCCTGCAGGTCGAGGCGCGAGGTGCGCATGATGGGCACGTTGCGCTCGGCGAGCCAGCGCGCCAGCGCGGTAAGATCTGCGCGGTAGGCAGCGAGCGTGTTCGGCGACAGGCCCCGCTCCATCCAGACCGCATCCAGGAAGCGGGAAACCGCCGGGTCCGCGGAATCGGCGTTGGTGGTCATGGAGAGAGCCGCAGCCTGGTTTGACAAGTCTTTGTCTCGCTGGTCCTCGGGACGCCCGCGGGCGCGGCACGCCGTGTCAGAGCCCCGACTTCCGGGTAATGTGGTAGGGGCAGTATGGTGAGCGCGACAGATGCACCGACGTGATGACCTTCACATCTGCCTCTCGGCATTAACATAAAGAGAACCAGTTCACATCCGCAGTTGGCGCAGCGTCCCCCTCCCATGACCGTACAGCCCCCGCGGCGGCCGTTCCGGCTGCGCACGTTGCTCCTTGCTCCGCTCAAGATTGCGTATGCGCTGTGGGTGGCGCTCACCTTCCTCGCGGTCGGCCTGTCCGCGGTGGCATTGATGCTGGTGGTCCCCGGCATCACCCGGCGGCGCGCGGCAGGGCGCCGCGCCGCGCGCATCTTCCTCTGGCTCGTCGCCATGCCCCTCACGGTGAAGCACGAGGAGCGGCTCCCCGAGGGCCAATGCGTCGTGGTGTGCAACCACGCGAGCTACCTCGACGGGCCGGTGGTGACGGCGGCGCTGCCGCCGCGCTTCGCATTCGTCATCAAGCGCGAGATGTCCGCCGTGCCGCTCGCCGCAATGGTGCTGCGGCGGCTCGGCTCCGTGTTCGTCGAGCGTAACCGCACGCAGGCCTCGGCCGATGCCCGGCGGCTGCTGCGCGACGCCTCCCGCGGCAACTCGCTGGTGTTCTTCCCCGAGGGCACGTTCGACCCCAGGCCCGGGGTACACAAGTTCCACGCCGGGGCGTTCGCGAGCGCGGTGCGCGCCGGCTGCCCGCTGGTGCCGGCGGTGCTGCGCGGGACGCGCCGGGCGCTCTGGCCGGGCGGTGCGCTGCCGCGGCCGGGGGCGATCGAGCTCGAGATCCTCCCGCCGATCACCTCACCTCCCGGCGCCGCGGGCGAGGCCGTGCCGGTGCTGCGCGATGCGGCGCGCGCGGCCATCCTCGCCGCGCTCGGAGAGCCCGACCTCACATGTTGCGGCGATACTGCCCGCCCACCTGATACAGCGCCTGCGAGATCTGTCCGAGCGAGCAGATCTTGACGCTCTCCATGAGCTCCGCGAACACGTTGCCGCCGCCCGCGGCGCCCCGCTGCAGCGCGACCAGGGCCGCGCCGGAGCGCTCGGCGTTGCGCGCCTGGAAGGCCCGCACCGCCGCCACCTGATCCTGCTTCTCCTCCTCCGTCGAGCGGATGAGCTCCGTGCCCTTGTGCTCCTCGGCCACATCCGCTCCCGAGAGATAGGTGTTC
>DAHUXE010000174.1 GCA_027307325.1 Gammaproteobacteria bacterium
CGCAGACGCAGCGCCTGGCGGTGTCGGGTTATGGAGAGGCACGCGTGTTCATGCTGACCTTTGACCCAGGGAGCGGTGCGCTGGCGCTCGATCGCGCCTTCCACGATGGCGCCGGAAATCCCGGATTCGATACCGGCAATCGCGCCTGGCCCCACGGTTGGATGGGCGCGGCGCTGGTGCACGGCATCGTCTTCTCGAGATAGCTCAGGCGCTGCTCGCAATGCGCACGCGGTGCGCGTGATAGGGCAGCGCCTCGAGCACCTCGCCCTCGCGCAGCCGCTGCTGCACGTCACGCCAGAACTTCGCGGTGAGGATTTCCGCGTGCGCGCGCAGCAGCGCGGCGCGCTCGTCGTCGCCGAAGGCGAGGAAGCGCATGAAGGTCTCGGGAAAGACGTCGTTGTCGGCGACGTAGAACCACGCCTCGCCGCGCATCTCGTCCTCGGGGTTCTGCGCCTGCGGCAGATCGCGGAAGTTGCAGTCGGTCACCCGGCACAGCTCGTCGTAGTCGTAGAAGATCACGCGCCCGTGGCGCGTGACGCCGAAGTTCTTCAGCAGCAGGTCGCCGGGAAAGATATTGGTGCAGGCGAGGTCGCGGATGCACTGGCCGTAATCGAGCGCGGCGCGCACCGCCGCCTCGTGGCCGGCCTCGCGCAGATACAGGTTGAGCGGCGTCATGCGCCGCTCGACGTACATGTGGTCGAACACGAGGTCCGTGCCGTCGCGGTGCACGCTGCTGGCGGCCTCGTGCTCGAGCTCCGCGAGCAGCTCGGGGGCGAAGCGCTCGCGGGCGAAGCGCAGGCGGCGGAACTCCTGCGCATCCACCAGGCGCCCGGCGCGGTCGTGGATGAAGACCATCTGGTACTTCGCCACCACTTCCTCGCGCAACACGGTCTTCGGCGGAGGAAAGCGGTCACGGATGACCTTGAAGACGACGTCGAAGGAGGGGAGCGTGAAGCACACCATGACCAGCCCGCGCTCACCGGCGGCGTGCGTGAACAGGTCGTCGGTGCGCTCGAGGTGGCGCACGAGCTCCCGGTAGCGCTCGGTCTTGCCCTGCCGCGCGCGCCCGAGCACCGTGAAGAGCTCGCTCACGGGCTTGCGCGGCATGATCGAGCGCAGAAACACCACCGCCTCGGCGACGCGCTCCAGGTCCACGTGGAAGTAGGAGCGCGTGTAGCTGAAGACGATGCTGACGTCGTCCTCGGCGAGCATTACGGCATCGACCAGCATGCCGCTGTCGGTGTTCTTCAGGGCTATCACCAGCGGCACGAGCAGCCTGGGTCCCACGATGCGGCCGACGATGTAGGCTCGCGACACCTGGTAGAACACCGGACGGATGACCTCGACCTTCTCGACCGCGCGCCGCTCCTCGCGCGCCTCGAGATAGGCGCGCACTTCCCCGGCGACGTGCGCAACGCTCTTGTCGAGGTCGCGCCACGGCGAGCGGAAGCGTACGTCGCCGAGCAGGTCCTCGAACAGCAGCGGCAGCGAGCCGTGGTTGAGGTAGACGTTGGTGCCGACGCTCGAATGGATGCTGGCGAGCGGATCGAGATCGGTCGCCACGAACTCTATGTCGGGGGCGACTCCCACCGTGCCGAACAGCCGGCGCGTGACCGAGCTGAAGAAGGTCTTGGTGAACTCCGGATCCGGCAGATCGGGGATGAGCGCGGCGAACTCTGCGTGGATCTGGCGCCAGCGCTCGCGGTCGGGCGCCTCGTCGCCGGCGGCGGCGCGCAGCTGAGCGATGGTCTGGTTCACGAAGCGGTCGTAGAGCTCGATGCGCTCGACGGCGTCGCGCTGGCTGCCCTTCCAGTCGCGGTCGTCGAAGCGCAGCGGTGCGCGGCGCGTGATGGCACGAAACTCCGCGTTGTAGCTGGCGAAGGCTTCGACGAGGTGGCGGGCGTAATCCACGTGCCGGCGCGAGCACTTTCAGTCGAAATCGGTGGGCAGGGAGCGGTCGAGCTGATGGCGGTAGAGCCGCTCGATCTGCGGCGCCAGCACGCGCCCGGTGGAGAGCTCGGGGAGCGCGTGCACGGGAAAGAACGCTACGGCGTCGGTTTCGGCACTCGTGGCAGGGCTGCCGCCGGTGAGCTCGCAGAGGAAGAAGAGTTTGTAGATGTGATACACGCCCGGGGGGTGCGGGTGGCGGTTCTTGTCGACCAGCGCGGCGAGCTTCACCGCGCGCGCGCTATAGCCGGACTCCTCGAGAATCTCGCGCGCCACCGCGCTCGATGGCGCATCGTTCACGTCGACCCAGCCTCCGGGAAGCGTCCAGCGTCCGTCGGTCCGCTCGCGCACCAGCAACACCTCATCGCCGCGGAATACGCCGCCGCGCACGTCGACCTTGGGAGTGGCGTAGCCGTGCTCGCCCTCCCAGAAGGCGCGCACGGTGGCGAGCGGCGCCGCGAGCTCCGTAGCGAGCATCGTCGCGGTGAGCTCCGCCAGCTCCTGATAGCGTGTGCGGTCGAACGGGTCGCGGCTGAAGGCGAGCCCGTTCTGCGCGATCGCCTGCACCTTGCGCGCCCATTCGAGGACCGCCGCGACGCGCTCCCGCGTGCTCACGAGATCCGCCCGCCCGCCCGGCGCCGCGGCCAGTTCGCGCGCAGCGCCTTGCGCACCACCAGCTTCAGTCCCGACCAGGTCTCGTCCACCGCGCAAACCTTGACATCCACCAGCCCGAGCGGCAATGCGAGCTCGCGCACCTGGTCCTCGCCGAGCTCGCTCGCGAGCCCTGAGGACTTCTTCGGCCAGCTCACCCACAGCACCGTGTCGGCACGCACGCCCGCGGGCAGTGGCGCCACCAGCGCCGCGTAGTTCTGCGGCGCCTGCCGCAGGCACAGGCGGCAACCCGGCCCGATACCGAGCTTCTTCGCGAGCGGCGTGCCCGAGTAGCCGCCTCCCGGGGCGGCGGCGGCCGGGCGGCGTGCACCTCGCATGGTGAGTGCCGCGCGCGCGCTCAGAGATTGCGAATCAGCGCGTCGGCGAACGCGCTGGTCGCGACTTCCTTCGCCCCGTCCATGAGCCGGGCGAAGTCGTAGGTCACCGTCTTCTGTGCGATGGTGCGGTCCATCGCGGCGATGATGGCATCGGCCGCCTCGAGCCAGCCCAGGTAGCGGAACATCATCTCGCCGGAGAGGATCACCGAGCCCGGGTTCACCTTGTCGAGGTTCGCGTACTTGGGCGCGGTGCCGTGCGTCGCCTCGAACACCGCGTGCCCGGTGAGGTAATTGATATTGCCCCCCGGGGCGATGCCGATGCCGCCGACCTGGGCGGCGAGCGCATCCGAGAGGTAGTCGCCGTTCAGATTCAGCGTGGCGATGACGTCGAACTCCTCCGGACGCGTCAGCACCTGCTGCAGCGTGATGTCGCAGATCGCGTCCTTGACGAGGACGCGGCCGCTCTTCCTGGCTGCGTCCATCTCGGCGTTGGCGTCCTTCTCGCCCCGGGCCGCCTTGGTGCGTTCCCACTGCTCCCAGGTGTAGGTGGCGCCGCCGAACTCGCGCTCGGCGAGCTGGTAGCCCCAGTTGCGGAACGCGCCTTCGGTGAACTTCTGGATATTGCCCTTGTGCACCAGGGTGATGCTCTTGCGCTTGTTGGCGATCGCGTACTCGATCGCCGCGCGGATCAGCCGCTCGGAGCCCTCTTTCGAGACCGCCTTGATGCCGATTCCGGAGCTCTCCGGGAAGCGGATCTTGGCGTAGGCCTTGGGGAAGGCCTGGCGGAACAGCTCGAGGAATTTCTGGTTGTCGGGTGTGCCCAGCTCGAACTCGATGCCCGCGTAGATGTCCTCGGTGTTCTCGCGGAAGATCACCATGTCGACCTTCTCGGGATGCTTGACCGGCGAGGGCACGCCCTTGAACCAGCGCACCGGGCGCAGGCACACGTAGAGGTCCAGCATCTGCCGCAGCGCCACGTTGAGGGAGCGGATCCCGCCGCCGACCGGGGTGGTGAGCGGCCCCTTGATCGACACCAGATACTCGCGGCAGGCCGCGACCGTCTCATCCGGCAGCCAGGTATTGAAGAGGCGATTGGCCTTCTCGCCCGCAAAGACCTCCATCCAGTGGATGCGCCGCTTGCCGCCGTAGGCCTTGGCCACCGCCGCGTCCATGACGCGCACGCTGGCGCGCCAGATATCCGGTCCCGTGCCGTCGCCCTCGATGAAGGGGATGATCGGGTTGTCGGGGACGGCGAGCTTGCCGTTACGAATGGCGATCTTCGCGCCCTGCGGGGGCGGGGCGATCTTGGGGGTTGTGGCGGTGGACATGGCTTCTTCTCCGCTCGGACGGCAGGTCCCGCCGGGCGCGTCATGCTAGCACAGCCACCGCGGAGTGCCGACCGAGTGCCGGGCGAGGCGGGCGTGTGAGAGACTCACCGGTGCGCTGCGTCTCGAGGGGGTCAAACAGAGCGTATGTCGAGCGCCATAAATAAGAGTGACCGGGGCGCCGCGCGGAGCTCGGTGCTGCGCCAGATGTGCGCCGTGCGGCCGATCGACCCGGCGCCGGCCGGCAAGGGGCGCCTGCGGCAGGTGCTGAGCGCGCGGGCACTGATCGCCATCGGTCTCGGGGCCACCATCGGCTCGGGAATCTTCGTGCTCACCGGTACCGTGGCCGCCAATCAATCAGGCCCGGCGATCACCTTGTCGCTGCTGATCGCCGCTTTCGGCGGCGGGCTTGCGGCGCTGTGCTACTCGGAGTTCGCCGCGTTCCTGCCGATTCCCGGCAGCGCCTACAGCTATACGTATGCGACGCTCGGCGAGGCGCTCGCCTGGTTCATCGGCTGGAACCTGCTGCTCGAGTATGCGATCTCCGCGTCGGCGGTCGCGGTGAGCTGGTCGGCCTACGTGGTGAGCCTGCTCAACGACGCCCACATCCACCTGCCGGCGGTGCTGGTCAACGCTCCTCTCGCCCTGGACGCGCACGAGCACGTGATGCGCACCGGTGCGATCATCAACGTACCCGCGGTGCTGATCATCGCGGCGATGACCGTGTTGCTGTACATCGGCGTACGGGGCTCGGCCGGCGCCAACTCCGTCATGGTGGCTCTCAAGGTCTCCATCATCGTCATCGTCGTGATCGCCGGCCTCAGGTACGTGGATGTGTCCAACTGGCGACCGTACGTGCCGCCGAACACCGGCGAATGGTGGCACTTCGGCTGGAGCGGCGTGCTCAAGGGCGCCGCCATCATCTTCTTCTCCTACGTCGGTTTCGATACCGCCTCCACCACCGCGCTCGAGGCACGCAACCCGCAACGCGACCTGCCGCTCGGCATCCTGGGCGCGCTGCTCATCTCCGCAGTACTGTATGTGGCAATGGCGAGCGTGCTGACCGGCATGGTGCCCTACCAGAAGCTGAACTCCGACGCCCCGGTGGCCGTCGCGCTGGATGCGCATCCGCAGCTTGCCTGGCTGTCGCCGCTGGTGAAGATCGGGGTGATCGCCGGCATGACCTCCGTGATCCTCACCTCGCTGCTCGGCCAGCCGCGCATCCTGCTGTCGATGGCGGACGACGGCCTGCTGCCGCAGGCGATCAGCCGCTGTCACCCGCGCTTCAAGACCCCGCATGTAGCGACGGTGTGGACCGGAGTATTCGCGGCGCTGATTGCCGCTGTCTTCCCGCTCGACCTGCTGGCGGACCTGATTTCCATGGGCATCCTGCTGGCGTTCGCGGTGGTGTGCGCCGGCGTGCTGGTGCTGCGCTACACGCGCCCCAACGATCACCGGCCGTTCCGCGTCCCCTGGGCGCCGGTCACCTGCGTGGTCGGGACGGTCTATTGCCTGGCGCTGACCCTGACGCTGTCGCTCGAGAACTGGATCCGGCTGGTGATCTGGACTGCGATCGGCATGTCGATCTACGCCTTCTACGGGTTCACACACAGCCGCCTGCACCGATGACCCGCACCATGGCGAGCACGCCGGCCAGGGACGGCTTCGCGATGCCGGCTGAGTTCGCGCCGCATGCGGGCTGCTGGCTGCTGTGGCCGGAGCGCCCGGACAACTGGCGTGAGGCGGCGCGGCCGGCGCAACTCGCCTTCGCGCAGGTGGCCGCCGCGATCGCGCGCTTCGAGCCCGTGACCGTCGGCGTGTCGACCCCGAACTACGCGGCAGCGCGCGCGCTGCTGCCGGAAGCAGTGCGCCTCGTCGAGATGGCACACGACGACGCCTGGATGCGCGACGTGGGCCCGACCTGCGTGACGAATGAGCGCGGCACCGTGCGCGGCGTCGACTGGCGCTTCAACGCCTGGGGTGGCCTCGAGGGCGGCCTGTATTTTCCCTGGGATCAGGACGAGCAGGTGGCGCACAAGGTGCTCGAGATCGAGCGGCTCGACCGTTACCGGGCGCCGCTGGTGATGGAAGGCGGCGCGCTGCACGTCGACGGCCAGGGCACCGCGCTGGTCACCGAAGAGTGCCTGCTGAATCCCAATCGCAATCCGCAGCTCGGGCGGGCCGGGATCGAGAGCGAGCTGCGCGACTACCTCGGCGTCCGACAGGTCATCTGGCTCGGCAAGGGCGTGGTGGACGATGAGACCGGCGGCCATATCGACAATCTCGCCTGCTTCGTGCGCCCGGGCGTCGTGTGCCTCACCTGGCCGGGCGAGCGGAGCGATCCCCAGTACCCGATCTCGCACGACGCGTGGGAGCGTCTGCACGCGGCGCGCGATGCCCGCGGCCGGCGGCTCAAGGTGGTGCGGCTGGCGAGCCCCCCGCCGCTCACGATGAGCGCGCAGGAGGCGGCCGGCGTGCTGCGCCACAAGGGCACGCGCGCGCGCGTCGCGGGCCAGCGCCTCGCCGCAAGCTATGTGAATTTCTATGTCGCCAACGGCGGCATCGTCATGCCGCTGTTCGATGCGCGCACCGACCGCCGGGCCGCAGCCCGTCTGAAGAAGCTGTTTCCCCGCCGGCGCGTGGTGGGCGTGCCGGCCCGCGAGATCCTGCTCGGCGGCGGCAACATCCACTGCATCACGCAGCAGATCCCCGCGGGCAAGCCGGCCCCCGGCGCCGGGCGCCAGGCTCGGAAACCGAAGTAATGTCCGACGAAATCGCCGCGGAGGTCCGGCAGGGCGCAGCCGGCGAAAAGTCCGTGCGTCCAACTTTGCTACGGAGTGCTCGGCTGCCGAGGTGATCGCGGTAGAGCGCATCGAGCCCCGTCTTTCGCCGGCGGCAATCGGCGTAACTACAGCAGCTTCTGCGCCGCCTCGAGCCACTCGCGCTGCGCGTGGCGATAGTGCCGGGGCGCGATGCGCGCCTGCTCGAGGAGCTCGCGCACCACGCGCTGCGCCTCGGCGTGCTGACCCTGCGCCTCGAGCAGCTGTGCATAGCGCACCGCGGCCTCCGCGCCCGGGTAGGAGGGAGCGAGCACGCGGTATTCCTCCAGCGCCCTAGCCACCTCGCCCTCTGCCGCGAGCGCGCGCGCGTAGAGCAGGTGCCCGTCGGGCGAGCGGAAGCCGGGGTTCTGCCTGATGAGCTCATCGAGCGTGGCGCGCGCGGCGCGCGCGTCGCCGCTCGCGAACTGCGCCCGCGCGAGGCCCAGCATGAGATTGGGGTCGTGCTCGTAGAGTCCGCTGAGCGCCTGGGTGTACTGGGCGATCGCCTCGTCGTAGCGCTGGTGACGCGTGAGCTCCTCGGCGTAGCGCTGACGGCTCGCGACATTGCCGGTGACGCGCGCCTCGTCCTCGTAACGGCGCAGGTCCGCACCCGGGTCCATCGCGCGACGGAAACCGCGGGCCGTGCGCCGCGCGGTACGGCTGCCCAGCAGCTCGGGGAGGATCTCCACCGCGAGATAGGCGAGTGCCCCGACCCCGAAGGGCAGCAGTATCAGCACCCAGATCCACAGCTGGTTACGCCCGGTCTTGATGACGTGGACGATGAGCCCCGCCTGGATGACGATCGAGACGATGAGGAACAACATGAGGCTCGGCTCCTTCGGTGCTCAGTGCGCTGCGCCGGCGCGTACCGTCGCGGCGCCCGGCGGCAGCGCGAAGGCCACCACGTAATCTCCACGCGGCGTGCCGAGCACGCCATGGCCACCGGCACTGATGACGACATACTGCTGCTCGTTCTTGCCGGCGCGGTAGGTCATCGGCGTCGCCTGGCCGCCGGCCGGCAGCTTGTATTTCCACAGCTCGCGGCCGGTCTCGATGTCGAAGGCGCGCAAGTAGCTGTCCATCGCCGCCCCGACGAACACCAGGTCGCCGGCGGTGGCGATCGGGCCGCCCATGCCGGGCATGCCGAAGTCGCGCACCAGCGGCCACGGCGTGAAGTCTTCGGTGGAGCCGAGCGGCACCTGCCAGACGATGCGCCGGGTGTTCAGATCGACGCTCGCGAGCGTTCCCCAGGGTGGCGCAGTGCACGGCAGTCCCCACGGCGAGAGCAGCGGCTCGCGCCGCACCGCGTAGGGAGTGCCCGCCTGGCGGCCGAATTCGGCGCGCGGGTATAGCCCGGAGAGCTGCTGCGTCTCGAGGTCGGCCGGCGGGATCAGCGTCACCTGCATCGGCAGATCGTTCACGGCGGCGATCACGCGCCCGCGTTGCTCGTCGAAGACCACGCCGCCCCAGTTCACGCCTCCGGCGTAACCGGGAAACTCCAGAGTGCCGTGCGTGTCGGGCGGCGTGAAGATGCCTTCGTTGCGCAGCGCCGCGAGCTTCTCGCGGCACTTGCCCCGGTCCCAGAAAGTGATGCCCCAGGCATCCGCCGGGTCGACGCGCCGCTGCGGGACCAGCGCCGGCAGCGCCGAGAACGGCTGGGTCGGCCAGGCCTGCTCGCCGGGCACGAAGCTGCGCGGCACGGGGCGCTCGGTTACGGGGAAGAGCGGGGCGCCATTGGTGCGGTCGAACACGTACAGCATGCCGGTCTTGGTCGCCTCGATCACGGCCGGCACCGGAACGCCCTGTACGCCGAGATCCCCGAGCACCGGCTGCGCCGCGAGGTCATAGTCCCACAGATCGTGGTGCACGAGCTGCTGATGCCAGACGAGCCTGCCGGTACGCGCATCGAGGGCGAGCAGCGAGTCGGCGAAACGATTGCTCCCTGAGCGCGTGCCGCCATAGAAGTCGGGACTTGCCGAGCCGGTCGGAACCAGCACCAGCGCGTGCTCCTCGTCCACCGACATCACCCCCCAGGCATTGCCGGCGCCGGTGCCGGCGGCCTGGGCGAGGTTCCATTCGGCGGCGGCGGGATGCGCCTGGGAGTCGGGCAGCGGATCGAACGACCAGCGCAGGGCGCCCGTCAGCGCATCGTAGCCGCGGATCACGCCGCGTTCGACGTCCGCGGCGCGGTTGTCGCCGATCGAAGAGCCGACGATGACCACGTTGGCGTAGATCGCCGGCGGCGAGGTCACGAGATAAGCGGGGCGGTCGCGGATGCGGAGGCCGCGAGTCAGGTCGACCTGCCCGCCGCTGCCGAAATCCGCGCACGGGCTGCCGGTGTCGGCATCGATCGCGAGCAGGCGTGCGTCGACCGTTCCGGTAAATATGCGCCGCACGCACGGCCCCGCACCTGGGTGCGGGTCGCTGCTCACCCAGACGCTCACGCCGCGCGCGGTGTACTCCGCATAGCGGCGCGTGCGGTCGACCCGCGGATCGAAGCGCCACAGCTCGCGCCCGGTCACCGGATCGAGCGCGATCACGATGTTGGTACCGGTCTCGAGGTACAGCCGCCCGAAAGCGAGCACCGGCGTCGCCTCGAAGGTCAGGCGTCGCGCCTGGGCGCTGCCGGCGCCGAGCTCCCCGGTGCGGTAGATCCAGGCCACGCCGAGGTGCTTGACGTTGCCGCGGTTGATCTGGTCGAGGCTCGAGAAGCGCTGGCCGAACATGTCCCCGCCGTAGTAACCCCAGTCGCTCGCCTCGGGAGACTGCGCCGGCGCGCCCGCGGCCGCGCCGAGCGCGAGCGCGGCGAGCGAGACGGCAGCGGCGCGCGCGCTGTAGGCGGAGTGACTCATGGCGGCATTATCCGCGACGGCGGCAGAGGAGCGCGAGCGAAGGGCGCGGCGTACGGCACATACTGGTATTCTCCCCGCCGTGAGTTCACCACGGGCGGTCATGTCCCGCTTCGGGGCATTGAGGTTGCTGTTCGCAGTTCAGTGCCTCGCGTTCGCGGCAGCCGCCCTGGCCAGCGACGACCCGCCGTCTGCGGCTGCGCAGCCCGCGCGCGTGCGTCCGCGGGTCGGCCTGGTGCTCTCCGGCGGTGGCGCGCGCGGCGCCGCGCACGTCGGCGTACTCGAGGTACTCGACGAGCTGCACGTGCCGATCGAC
>DAHUXE010000182.1 GCA_027307325.1 Gammaproteobacteria bacterium
GTCGCGGCGCCGCCCCTGGGCGCGCAGCTCGGCGAGGTCGGCGCCCGGGGGTGCGCGCTCGGCAGGCCGGGCGCCGCGGCGCAGCGCTGCTGCGAGCAGCGCCGGCAGCTCGCGCAGCGTCGCGAGGATCTCCGGGGCGTGCGAGCGCAGGCTCGAGAAGAGTGCGCGCACGCTGGTGCGCTCGCGCATCCACTCGCGCAGGATCGGGCTCGCGGTGCTCCAGATGTCGAGCTCGGGGTAGAGCTCCCGCCCTAAGCCCTCGACGTTGAGCAGCGTCTTCTGCAGCAGCAGCAGCTGCGGCTGGATCTGCATGTCGAAGCGCCGCGAGATCTCGAACAGGCGCAGCAGTATCCGTCCGAAGGATATGTCCTTCAGCGGCCGGTCGAAGATCGGCTCGAGCACGGTGCGCACCGCCGACTCCATCTCCTCGATGCGCGTGCCGGAGGGGACCCAGCCCGATTCGAGGTGCAGCTGCGCGACGCGCCGGTAGTCGCGCTCGAACACCGCGAGGAAATTCTCCGCCAGGTAGTGCTGGTCGCGAGGATCGAGCGTGCCGACGATGCCGAAGTCGACCGCGGCGTAGCGTGGCCGCTGCGGGTCGTCGATGATGACGAAGATATTTCCCGGGTGCATGTCGGCATGGAAGAAATTATGGCGGAACACCTGGGTGAAGAAGATGCGCACGCCGTTCTCGGCGAGGCGTGCGATGTTGGTGCCCGCGGCCTTGAGCGCCGCCAGGTCGCTGATCGGTACGCCGTGGATGCGCTCCATCACCATGACGTCGGTGCGGCAGTAGTCCCAGTGGACCTCCGGGACGCTGAGCAGGTCGGAGCCCGCGAAGTTGCGCTTCAGCTGCGAGGCGTTGGCGGCCTCGCGCATGAGATCGAGCTCATCGAGCACCGTCTTGTGGTACTCGGCCACGAGCTCGCGCGGCTTGAGGCGCCGCCCCTCGCGCCAGTAGCGCTCGGCGAGGTCGGCGAGCGCGTGCAGCACTTCGAGATCGCGCTCGATCACGGCGCGCATCCCCGGGCGCAGCACCTTGACCACGACCTCCCTGCCATCCGGCAGCTTCGCCGGGTGCACCTGGGCGATGGAAGCGGCGGCCAGCGGGGTCTCGTCGAAGGCGGCGAACATCTCCCCGACCGGCTGCCCGCAGCTCGCCTCGATGAGCTGCCGCGCGACGGCGCCGTCGAAGGGCGGCACGCGGTCCTGGAGCTTCGCGAGCTCGTCGGCGATGTCGGGCGGCAGGAGGTCGCGGCGCGTCGAGACCGCCTGTCCGAACTTGACGAAGATCGGCCCGAGCTCTTGCAGCGCGAGCCGCAGCCGCTCGCCGCGCGCCCCGCCGCGGCGCCGCTCGAGCCATACGCCGGGCGACAGATAGAGGAGGAATTGCAGCGGCCTATATAGATGAGTGGCGCGGACGTAGTCGTCCAGCCGGTGCCTGAGCAGCACGCGCTGGATCTCCAGCAGACGCAGCAGGACCCGCGGCTTCACGGCGCGCGCGGCCGCTGCGCCGCCGTCCCGCGTCGCCGCGCGAGCAGCTCGATGCGCGCCGCGAGGCGATCGAGGTCCTCGCGCAGCGCCTCGACGCCGCGCAGGAACTGCTCGCCCTCGTGGCGCGGCACGAGGTCGGCGCGCTCGTGGGCGAGGTAATCGGCGGTGCTGCGCCAGGCGGTGTCGGCGGCACGCGAGCCCAGGGCGGCGGTGAGCGCCGCGAGGCGCCCGAGCCGGTGTGCCACCACGTCGCCGAGCACCAGCGCGAGCTCTTCCTCGGGATCGGGCTTGAGGAGCGTCAGCAGCTCGCGAAACCTGGCGGCTATCTCGGGATCGCCCGACATCGCGGCGTCGCCGCGCTGTACCGCGGCCTGCGCGCCCTCGCCGGCGAGCGCGAACAGGCTCAGGGGGCCGACGGCGAGGGCGGCATCGGCCTGCGCCTGGTCGCCGCCCTTCGTCACGGCGATGGTGCTGCCGTTCGATTCGAGGCGCAGGCTCCCGAAGCCGCGCACCTCGAGCGCGAGGCTCCGTCCGGCGAGCTCGGCGGTGAGCTGTCGCGCGCGCACCGAGCGCGGCAGGCCGCGGTTGAGGAGGTTGCCGAGCGTCTCGATCAGCACTTGTAGCCGCGATGCACGGCGACGATGCCGCCGGCGAGGTTGTGGTAGCGGCAGTTCTCGAGGCCGGCGTCGCGCAGCATCGCGAGCAGTGTCTCCTGGTCGGGATGCATGCGGATCGATTCGGCGAGGTAGCGGTAGCTCGCCTCATCGCCCGCCACGTAGCGCCCGAGCAGCGGCAGCACGCGGAACGAGTATGCATCGTACAGGGGCTTCAAGGCGGGGAGCCGTGGTTGCGAGAACTCGAGCACCAGCAGCTGCCCGCCGGCCTTGAGCGCGCGGCGCATCGAGGCGAGCGCCGCCGCCTTGTCGGTCACGTTGCGCAGGCCAAAGCCGATGGTGATGCAGTCGAAGGTACCCTCCGCGAACGGCAGCCGTTCGGCGTCGCATTGAACGCAGGCGACATTCGCCGCCAGGCCGGCATCGATCAGCCGGTCGCGCCCGCGCGCGAGCATGGCGGCGTTGATGTCGGTGAGCACGACGAGGCCGCGTTCACCCACCTGCCGCGCCAGCCCCGCCGCCAGATCCCCGCTGCCGCCGGCCACATCGAGCGCGCGCTGCCCGGGACGCAAATTCGCGAGAGCCAGCGTGAAACGTTTCCACCAGCGGTGCGCGCCGGCCGACATCAGGTCGTTCATGAGGTCGTAGCGGTCCGCGACGGAATCGAATACGCCGCGCACGCGCCGCGCCTTGTCCTCGAGTGGCACGCGCTGAAAGCCGAAGTCAGTGGAGCGCTCGTCGGCCATGGGGTGCGGGGAGGTGAGTGACGAGACACATTCTAGTCGATCGGACCAAAGCACTTCGCTTTGCATGGCTTGCACCCACCCGCAGGCGATGCGCTAGAATCGCGCCCGTTCAGGGGGGTCTTGCAACTGGCGGGCCGGACAGCGATGTCCGGCCCGTCTTCTTTTCAAGGCGCGCGCTTAAGTCTTCGGGCGTGCCTGCGCTCGCCGCTCCTCGTAGCGCGCCCACTTCGCCGCGCGCTCGCGACCGAGCTCGTGCAGGTACTTCCAGGTGTAGAGCCCGGTGTCGTGCCCGTCGTCGAAGACGAGCTTCACGGCGTATTGCCCCACGGGCTCCACCGCCCTGATGCCGACGCTCTCCTTGCCGAGCACCAGCACTTCCTGCCCCGGGCCGTGGCCCTGTACCTCGGCGGACGGGGAGTGCACGCGCAGGTACTCGAAGGGCAGCTCGAAGCGGCTGCCGTCGGCGAAGCTCACCTCGAGCACGCGCGCCGCGCGGCGCAGTCTCAGCTCGGTGGCGATCGGACCCTGCATGCAAAGCGCAGTATAGGCAGTAGCGGCCAGCAGTATTTTTGCAGTGCAGCATTGCAGGGGATCAGGGCCATTTGCGCCGCCAAACTTGCGATTGGTTACGCATTACGGATGCGTTAACAACGGTCACAAGCGGCGTCGCGCCCCTATACTCACGGTCCCCGAGGGCGCATAGGGCTCGAATGGAACCGACCGACACCTCCCGTCCCGACTACTACCATCGAGTTGTGGATTGCCAGTGGGCCTGTCCGGCCCACACCGATGTCCCCGAGTACATCCGCCTGATCGCCCAGGGCCGCTTCACCGACGCCTACATGGTGAACCGGCACTCGAACGTCTTTCCCGGCATCCTCGGGCGCGTATGCGACCGCCCCTGCGAGCCCGCCTGCCGCCGCGGACGGATCGAGCAGAAGCCGGTGGCCATCTGCCGGCTGAAGCGCGTCGCCGCCGATCAACGCGACGACGTCGCGGGCCGGCTGCCCGTGATACCGCAGGCGAAGAACGGCAGGCGCATCGCCTGTATCGGCGCCGGCTGCGCCTCGCTCACCGTCGCCAACGATCTGATGCCGCTCGGCTACGAAGTGACCATCTTCGAGCAATACGCCGAGCCCGGCGGGCTGATGCGCACCAACATTCCCTCGTTCCGCCTGCCGTCGGCGGTGCTCAACGAGGAGATCGCGATGATCACCGGCATGGGTGTGGACCTGAGGCTCAACACGCCGGTCGGGAGTATGCGCGAGCTCCTCGGCGCGGGCGGCTTCGATGCAGTGTTCGTCGGCTCCGGCGCGCCGCAGGGCAAGGAGCTCACTCTCCCGGGGCGCGAGGCGGGTGCCGCCAACATCCACATCGGCATCGCCTGGCTCGAGTCGGTGGCGTTCGGGCACATCGAGCGCATCGGCCGGCGGGTCCTCATCATCGGCGTCGGCAATACCGCCATGGATTGCTGCCGCACCAGCCTCAGGCTCGGCGCCGAGAGCGTCAAGGTCATGGCTCGCAAGCCGCGCGCCTTCTTCAAGGCCTCCGCCTGGGAGCTCGAGGACGCCGAGGAGGAGAGCGTCGGGATAGTCGTCAACCGCTCGCCGAAGGCTTTCCGTATAGAGGGCGGCAAGCTCACCGGCATGATGTTCGACAGGATGGAGTACGACCTCGACGCCGCCGGGCGCATCACCGCCGAGCGCGTAGTGGGCGAGGAGTTTCTGCCCGCCGACGACGTGATCCTCGCCATCGGCCAGGAGAACGCCTTTCCGTGGATCGAGCGCGGCCTCGGCATCGAGTTCGACAAGTGGAACGTGCCGCGCATCGATCCTGTGACCTTCCAGTCGACGCGGCCGGGCGTGTTCTTCGGCGGCGACGCGGCCTTCGGGCCGAAGAACATCATCTGGGCGGTCGAGCACGGACACCAGGCGGCGATCTCGATCCACCGCCATTGCCAGGGCGAGCCGGTCGCCGCGCGGCTGCCGCCCGGCGTCAACCTGCAGAGCCGCAAGATGGGCATGCACGAGTGGTCGTACTCGAACGACTACACGCCGGTCGAGCGCCGGCTGATGCCGCACGTGTCGATCAAGGAGCGCTTCAAGAAGCTCAACATCGAGGTCGAGCTCGGCTTCACCGCCGAGCAGGTCGAGCAGGAGGTGCAGCGCTGCCTCAATTGCGACGTGCAGACGGTGTTCACGGCGAAGCTGTGCATCGAGTGCGACGCCTGCCTCGACATCTGTCCGGTGGACTGCCTCACCATCACCCACAACGGCGCGGAGGCCGAGCTGCGTCAGCGCTTGAAGGCGCCGGCGAAGAATCTGGCACAGCCGCTGTACGTGTCGGCGGCGCTGCCGCAGACCGCCCGCGTGATGGTCAAGGACGAGGACCTGTGCGTGCATTGCGGGCTGTGCGCCGAGCGCTGTCCGACCGCCGCCTGGGACATGCAGAAATCCGAGGTGCACTGGCCGCAGGCCGCCGACCAGCCGCAACCCGTGGCCGCCGAGCCGGCCAAGAAGATCGCCTGAGCCATTCTCGAGTCCCCGAGCCCTCATGTCCCCCACAGCCACACGCGTCAACGATTTCACCATCAAGATCGCCACGGTGAACGGCACCGGCTCGGCGAGCGCCAACACGCTGCTCATGAAGTCGATCTTCAGGAGCGGCATCCCGGTGATGGGCAAGAACTACTTCCCCTCGAACATCCAGGGCCTGCCCACCTGGTACGAGATCCGCGTCACCCGCGAGGGCTATGTCGCGCGCTCCGGCCGCGTCGACCTCATGGTGGCGATGAACGCCGAGACCTACGCGCGCGACGTGCGCGAGGTCGCTCCGGGCGGCTACCTGGTGTACGACTCCACCTGGCCGCGGCCGGCGCTGCTGAAGCGCGACGACATCACCGTGCTCGGCGTGCCGCTCGCCAGGCTCTGCAACGAGAGCTTCAACGGCGTGCGCACCCGCATCCTGATGAAGAACATCTGCTACGCGGGCGTGCTGGCGGCGCTGCTCGACCTGGACATCGCGCGCATCCGCGAGCTGCTGGCCGAGACCTACGCGAAGAAGCCGCAGCTGGTCGAGAGCAACATGAAGGCGATCCAGCTCGGCTACGACTACGCGCGCGAGCATTTCTCCTGCCCGCTGCCGCTGCGCGTCGAGAAGATGGACCAGACCGCCGGCCACGTCATGATCGACGGCAACACCGCCGCCGCGCTCGGCTGTCTCTACGCCGGCGCGACGGTGGCCGCCTGGTACCCCATCACTCCCTCCACGTCCCTCATGGACGCGTTCAAGATGTTCGCCGACCGCACCCGCGTCGACAAGGACACGGGCGAGCGCAACTTCGCCTTCCTCCAGGCGGAGGACGAGCTCGCCGCGGTCGGCATGGTGATCGGCGCCATGTGGAACGGCGCGCGCGCCTTCACCGCGACCTCCGGTCCCGGCATCTCGCTCATGAACGAGTTCCTGGGACTCGCCTATTACGCCGAGGTGCCGACGGTGATCTTCGACATACAGCGCGTCGGACCCTCGACCGGCATGCCGACCCGCACGCAGCAGGGTGACCTGCTGCTGGCCGCCTACGCCTCGCACGGCGACACGCGCCACGTGTGCCTGTATCCCGCCAATCCCGAGGAATGCTTCTACATGGCGGCGCAGGCCTTCGACCTCGCCGAGCGGCTGCAGACTCCGGTGCTGGTGCTTTCGGATCTCGACATCGGCATGAACGACTGGATGTGCCGCGACCTGAAGTGGGACGACGCCTACCGCCCCGACCGCGGCAAGGTGCTCGGTAAGGAGGAGGTGCTGAAGCTCAAGAAGTTCTACCGCTTCCTCGACGTCGACGACGACGGCATCGCCTGGCGCACGCTCCCAGGTGTCGACCCCAAGGCGGCGTATTTCACCCGCGGCTCGGGCCACAACCAGTACGGCGCCTACACCGAGGACGCGGCCGACTACCAGGTGGTGCTCGATCGGCTGCTGCGCAAGTGGGCGACCGCGAAACGCCTGGTGCCGCGCGCGCTGATCGACGCGACCGCGGACTCGAAGATCGGCCTCGTCTCGCTCGGCAGCTGCGATGGGGCGATCCGCGAGGCGCGCGACGTGCTCGCGCGCCGCGGTATCGCCGTGGACTACATGCGCGTGCGCGCCTTCCCGTTCAGCGAGGACGTCGGGGAATTCCTCGTGAGCCACGAGCTCTCGTTCGTCATCGAGCAGAACCGCGACGCCCAGCTGCGCTCGCTCCTCACGCTCGAGACCGCCGTGGAGAAATCGAAGCTGCGCTCGCTGCTGCACTACTCGGGGCTCCCCATCTCCTCGGAATTCATCGTCGATGGGGTGCTCGCGGAGCTGCAGCACGAGCGCCGCGTGAAACCGAAGGACGCAGCCCATGGCTGAGAACGCGACGCCGCCCCGGCACGGAGCCTCGACATGACCTTCATCGCCAAGCCCAAGGTTGCCCACCCGTCGCTGCCGCGCAATCCGCTCGGCCTGACGCGGCGCGACTACGAGGGGGCGCTGTCGACGCTGTGCGCCGGCTGCGGCCACGACTCGATCACCGCCGCGATCGTCGAGGCGAGCTGGGGCCTCGCCCTCGAGCCGCAGAACGTGGTGAAGCTCTCGGGGATAGGATGCTCGTCGAAGACCACCGCCTACTTCGTCTCCGGCGGCCACGGCTTCAACTCCGTGCACGGCCGCATGCCCTCGATCGCCATGGGAGCGAATGTCGCCAACCGCAACCTGAGCTACATCGGCGTCTCCGGCGACGGCGACACGCTCTCGATCGGGCTCGGGCAGTTCTGCCACGCCATCCGCCGCAATCTCGACATGCTGTACATCATCGAGAACAACGGCGTCTACGGCCTCACCAAGGGCCAGTTCTCGGCCTCCGCCGACATCGGCACCAGGGCCAAGAAGGGCGAGACCAACGTGCAGCCGCCGATCGATCCGGTGCTGCTCGCCATGACGCTCGGGGCGTCCTTCGTGGCGCGCAGCTTCTCCGGCGACAAGCGCCAGCTGGTGCCGCTCATCCAGGCGGGCCTGAAGCATCGGGGCTTCGCGCTGATCGACGTGCTCTCGCCGTGCGTCACCTTCAACGACCACGAGGGCTCGACCAAGAGCTACGCCTACACGCGCGAGCACTACGAGCCGGCGGTGCAGGCGGATTTCGTGCCGCTCGAGCGCGAGATCAGCGTCGAGTACCGCGAAGGCGAGGCCGTCCCGGTGGTCATGCACGACGGCAGCCGCATCGTGCTGAGGAAGCTCGACGCCGGCTACGATCCGACCAATCGCGCCACCGCCTCGGCCCACATCCAGGAGCGCATGAAGGCCGGCGAATACCTGACAGGCCTCTTGTTCCTCGACGAGACCGCGCAGCACGAATTCCACCAGGTGAACTCGACGCCGGCCAGGCCGCTCAACAGCCTGCCTTACGAAGCGCTGTCGCCGGGGTCGAAGGGACTCGAGAAGATCCTCTCGCGGTATCGCTAGGAGCTGATATCCGCCGAAATTGCTCCCCGATGCGCAGCCGGCGAAAGTCCGTGCGGCAACTTTGCTACGGAGTGCTCGGCTTCTGAGGTGATCGGGGCGATGCGCATCGAGCCCCGCCTTTCACCGGCGGCAATCGAAGTGATGTCCGCCGAAATTGCTTCCTGCAATTTCGGCCAATTGACTAGTACGTCGCCGAGCCGAGCGCGTAGCGCACCGCGAGCTGCAGCTGCGTTTCGGCGGCGAGCGCCGGGAGGCCGAAGGCGTCGTTGCGGTTGTAGGAATTGCTCGTCACGCGCAGCCACTCGAGCGTGAAGCGCCAGCGCTGGTCGGGCTTGAAGACGTAAGCCGCGGTCCAGGCGTGCCCGATCTCCGCGCCGCCGAGTCCGGGCATGTTGGTGTCGACCGCGAAGCGGTCGTATCGCAGGCTGAGTGTGTGCTTGCCCGACTGCTTCGCCACCAGCGCGTACCCGGCCTTGAACGGCCAGTCCATGTAAAAGCCGCCGGGCGCGATGGCCGTATTGCCCTTGAGGCCCTGCACGATGCCGGTCCAGCCGTCGGCGCTCTCGGCCCGTACGCCGAAGCTGTCGAAGCTCGTCTCCCAGGCGATGGCGAAGCTGGCGGTGTCGAAAGCGGTCGGGTCGGCGCGGTTGTCGTAGCGCAGCGCCCGCACCACCACGCGATCGAGCCAGCGGAGCTCCAGGCCCCCGTAGACGCCGGCGCGTCCGTCGAGCTGGCGGAACGGCTCGAAATTGAGGAGCACCGGATCGCCCGGCAGGCCCACGCGCCCGCCGTAGGGAGTCTGGCGGTCGGTGAGCGTGAAGCCGTCGCCGGCGATGAAGCCGCCGGCGCCCTCGTTCCAGCCGAACACGCCGCCGGTCGCGCCGAGGTCGAAGTCGTGGCCCTGCCGCCGGCCGAGCCAGTCGAGCGTGGCCTCGACCCCGATGGTGCGCACCTCGATCGCGAGCCAGCTGTCGATCGCGGAGTAGGAAAGCGAGTAGGGCGATTCCCAGCCGGCGGCGCGGTTCTCGAGCGACACGGGCGGGTAGAAGGCGCCGGCCTTGACGCGCAGGCGGTAGCCTGAGGAGAACGGATAGGGGCGGAACTGCAGGTAGGCTTCCGTCAATCCGACGGGGATGCGGTCGTGATCGCCCCACGCGGAAGCATCGAGGTGCACGCTCCAGAGCTCGCCGAGGGACTCGGTGAGCGCTAGGCGCGCGCGGCCGAGCCTGAGGCCCGACTGATCCTGGTCGAAGCGCACGCCGCTGACGCCGCCCTGCGTGTAGGAGGGATTGGCGTCGGAGCTCACCAGGCGCCCGTCGAGGTCGAGCTCCCAGCCGTCGGCGCGCGCGTAGGTCGCGAGCACGAGGGAGGCGAGCGCGAGGGAGGCGAGCGGCTGGAGCAGCGAGGCGCGAGGCAGCATCGTCAGTAATCCCAGGAATGCTGCCGTTCGGCGAGCGGCGCAGGGGTGAGAGACTTCGTGAGGCGCAGGGTGAGCTCGGCGCGGTCGGTCTCGCCGACCGTGAGCTCGCGCTCGAGGTCGGCGGCCGCATCGCGCATGCGCGGGTGCCAGATCGTGATGCGATAGCGGCCGTGCGCCAGGTCGTTCGACCAGGCGCCCTTCGTATCGGTGCGCCCGAAGTACGGCGCGTCCGTGACCACGACATAGCCGACCATCTCGTCGTGGATGTTGCAGCCGAGCGTGACTACCCCCACCTGGTCGAAATGCACGGGCGGATAGGGCGTGCCGCGGTAGAGCGGCAGCTGAAAGCGCTTGCTGGGGGAGAAAGAGTAGATCTGGTGGCTCACGGTGTCGCTGTTCGGGAAGGTCACCGTCGAGCCGGCCGGGATCACCAGCAGGTCCGGCGTGAAGGCGCGGTTGACCTGGTCCATGACCGCCTTGACGGGCTGCGGCTTGCGCTCCGGGACGTCGAGGGAGTGTGCCGCTACCACGACGCCGGGCAGCGGCCGGCCGTCGGAGGTCTGCACGGTGATGACCAGCATGGCGGCCCGCACCGGGGGCCCGGCGGCGAGCGTGCACAGCAGGGCCGTCAGGCACCCGAGGGCCCGGAAGGCTGATTTCTCGCTGCGCGGACGTGCCGGAGGTCTCATTCCCGCACTCGTTTGCTCGCTCCCCTGATGGCGGGACGACTACGATACTGAAGGCATTCGAGCGCATTGAATGGGCAGTTTCCGCAAACGGCTTCTCGTGCTGATCATCGGGCTGGTCATCGTCACCCAAACTGTGACGCTGGCCGCAGTGCTGGCCAGCACCCGGGGAGCAGTGGAGGAACGGGCCAAGGAGCAGCTCGGCTCGGGCGGCTCGCTGGCACTGCAGCTGATGCGCTTCCGGTCGGGGGAGCTCGCCAACGGCGTGTCCGTGACGTCCGCGGACTTCGGCTTCCGTGAAGCGGTGGCGAGTGGCGATCCGCTCACCATCCTGTCCGCCGCCCGCAACAACTCCCGGCGCGTCGGCGCCGACATGGTCATGGTGCTCGATACCCGCGGCAAGGTGATCGCCTCGACCGTCGCGGCCGACGCCGACGCTGCGGACTCCATCGCCCAACTGCTCGAGGACCCCGGCGCGCGTGACCAGCCGGCCTTCATCGTTCTCGGCCCCAGCGCCTATCAGCTGGTGGTCGCCCCGGTGCGCACTCCCGAGACCATCGCCTGGGTCGCGATGGGCTTCATCGCCGACGACGCGCTCGTGCAGCGTATCCGCGACCGGGTCGGCTCGCAGGTCGCGCTCACCGTGCACGGGCACGACGGCGTCACCCACGTATCCGCCACGCTCCCGGCCGACCAGCGCAGCGAGCTGCTCGCCGCGGCGGGACCGGCCGCCGGCCTCGCCACGGGCGCCGAGGCCCCGCACCTGGTGCGCCTCGCCGGCACCGACTATCTCACCCTGGCCCGCCCGCTCGAGGCTCTCGGCGACCTGGTCGAGGTGCGGCTCCTCAAACCGCAGCGCGAAGTGCTCGCGCCCTACCGCGAGCTGCGCGATGCGATGCTGGCGATCGACGGTATCGCGCTCATCATGGCGGCGCTGGTCGGCGCGGTGCTCGGCCGCACCGCCGCGCGCCCCAGCGGCGAGCTGGCGCGCGCGGCACAGCGCATCCAGCAGGGGCAGTACGAGACCGCCGTCAGCGTTTCAGGGGGCGAGGAGTTCCGCAGCCTCGCCCGCACCTTCAACGCGATGCAGCGGAACATCGCCGAGCGCGAAGCGGCCATCACTTTCCACGCGCAGCACGATCCGCTGACGCAGCTGCCGAACCGCTGGTTCGCCACCCAGGTGCTCGAGCGCGCCGCACGCGAGGCCGCGGACGGTGCGCGCGGCGCGCTGATCCTGGTGAGCCTGCGCAACCTGCGCGACATCAACGTATCCCTCGGCTTCTCGGTCGGCGACGACGTGCTGCGCGAGGTCGCCCACCGGCTGCGGCAGAATGTCCCGGACGGCGACACCGTGGCGCGCCTCGGCGAGGCGCAATTCCTGGTGATCGTCCGCGCCTGTACCGCCGAGCGCTCGCTGCTCTACGCCGAGCAGCTCGCCGGCCTCATCCACTCGGGCTTTCACGTCGCGGGCGTCGGTCTCGAGCTGCACGTCGCCTGCGGCGTGTGCCTCCTGCCCGATCACGGCCGCACCACCGAGGAGCTGCTGCAGCGGGCGCAGGTGGCGCTCGAGGACGCGCACGATGCGCCCTCGCACGTCGCCCTGTTCCGCCCGGGCCAGGACGACGTGCACCGCCGCCGGCTGACGCTCGTCACCGACCTGCGTGCGGCCATCGACGGCGACCAGCTGACGCTCGTATACCAGCCGCTCGTCACCATGGCGGCGCGCACGGTGCGCAGCCTCGAGGCGCTGGTGCGCTGGACCCACCCGCAGCTCGGGCCGGTTTCGCCGGGCGAGTTCGTGCCGCTCGCCGAGCGCACCGGCGGCTCGCGCCGGCTCACCGACTGGGTGCTGAAGACCGCCATCCGCCAGATGGGCGAGTGGCGCGAGCAGGCGCTCGACGTGCAGCTCGCCGTGAACCTCTCGGCGCCCGACATCCTCGACCCCGAGCTCGGCGACCAGATCCTCGCGCTGCTGCGTGCGCACTCGGTGCATCCGACCTCGCTGCTCCTCGAGATCACCGAGAGCGCGGTGATGCAGGATCCGCAGGGCGCGGCGCGCAACATGCAGCTGCTGCGCATCGCCGGCGTGCGCTTCGCGATCGACGACTTCGGCACCGGCCACTCCTCGCTGTCGCAGCTCTCGCTCCTGCCGGTGGACGAGCTGAAGATCGACCGCTCGCTCATCAGCCAGGCGCTGACCGGCTCCGTGAGCATCGTCACCTCCACCATAGAGCTCGGCCACAGCCTGGGGCTCAAGGTGGTCGCGGAGGGCGTCGAGGACGCCGAGGCCTGGAGCCTGCTGCGGCGCCTCGGGTGCGATTTCGCGCAGGGCTATCTCATCAGCCGGCCGCTGCCGGTCGCCGAGGTGTCGCCGTTCGTGCGCCGCGCCAACCAGCTGCTGGCGGCCTCGGATGCGACGGTCACGCAGCTGCGTGCGCTCGACCAGCTCGCCGGGCGCAGCAAGCGCTGACTCTCCGCCGAAATCGTTCCCCGGTGCGCAGGCGGCAAGAGTCCGTGCGCTCAACTTTGTTACAGAGTGCTCGGCTTCTGAGGTGATCGGGGCGATGCGCATCGAGCCCCGCCTCTTGCCGGCGGCATTCGAAGTGATGTCCGCAGAAATCGCTTCCTGCGATTTCTGCCAATTCAACCAGCCAGCAGCGCGTCCACGCGCCGCCGGTACTGCAGCAGCAGCTCCGCCGCGAAGTCAGCGAACACGCGGATCTTGGGCGAGCTGTGCAGCGCGTTGCGGCACACGACCATGAGCGGCGCACCCGGCGCGGACCATTCGTGCAGCACCACCTGCAGCCGTCCGGCGGCGAGCGCCTCCGCCACCATGAGGTCGATCGTCTGCACTATGCCCACGCCGCGTATCGCGGCCTGGATGCGCGCCTCGACGGAGTTGAAGGAGACGTTGAAGGGCAGCTGCAGCTGCCGCCGAACCGCGCCGCGCTGGAACAGCCATTTGTAGGGTCGATGGCTGGTGTTGGAGAGCTGGCCGATGAGCTTGTGGCGGCGCAGCTCGTCGGGATCGGCCGGGATGCCGTGCTCGCGCAGGTATTCAGGAGATGCGCAGGTTACGAGGCGCGTGCCGACGATGCGGCGCGCGATGAGGTGCGGCTCCCTGACGGGCCCCAGACGCACCACCAGGTCGACTTCCTCCGCGATCAGGTCGATCACGCGATCGTTGAGCTGCACCTCGAGTTGCAGCTCCGGATAGCGCGCCGTGAAGCGCGGCAGCGCCGGGATCAGCAGCGCCCGGCCGAAGGCCACCGGCACGTCGACCCGCAGCCGCCCCTGCACCGCGAGCCGCGTGCGGCGCACCGCCTCGTCGGCGGCCTCGATCTCGGCCAGGATGCGCTGGCAGCGCGCCAGGTACTCGGTGCCGTCGCTCGTCAGTCCCACGCGGCGGGTGGTGCGGTGGAACAGCTGGCAGCGCAAATGCCGCTCGAGCTCCGCCACGTGGGTGCTGACTACGGCGCGCGACACCCCGAGAGCATCCGCGGCGCGGGTGAAGGAACGCAGCTCCGCGACCCGCGCGAAGCTCTTCATGCATACCAGCTGATCCACCCCGTGATTGTAAGGTAATCCAGAACAATAAATTCGCGATTAGCTGGTTTTTAAAGACAGCCTCGGAGCCTAAGTTGTGCCCATCGGAAGCCGAGGTATAGCCACCATGTTCATCTTTCCGCGTCCGCTGTTCCCCGTCGCCACCGCACTCGGGCTGCTGCTGCTGCTGCTGGCGTATGTGTCCCTTATGTCAGGTGGCTGAGTCGGGCGGCTGAGCGGGCTGCGCCCCGCCGCCCGAGAGGCCGCGCTTGTGCCACGCCCCGCCGTTAGGGTATCGTCCGCGCCGGATCGTGACCTTTCCCTTTCCTGCCGCCTGCCGCCCGCTCGTTTGCGAGTCGGCTTCGGAGTCTGAAAAGCCGAATCGTTCCCGACCAGGTGGCAGTGTGCGCGCCGATGAGTCTTCGATTTCCGGTCAGCACTCCTGCCTGTCGTTTGTTTGTTTCAGGAGTCTGATTGCATGACGAAGATCTATGTGGGCAACCTGCCTTTCTCCGCCACTGACGCCGAGGTCCGCGAGCTGTTCGCTCAGCACGGCACCGTCGAGTCCGTAAGCCTCATCACCGACCGCGATACCGGCCGGCCGCGTG
>DAHUXE010000189.1 GCA_027307325.1 Gammaproteobacteria bacterium
CTCGACGCGGCCCTCGGCGGGGTCTCGGAGAAGCGCGCCTCAGCCGCCGCGCCCCTTGAGAATTGCCGCGGTCACGCGATTGCGGCCGTCCTTCTTGCTTCGGTAGAGCGCCGCATCCGCAATCTTCATCACCCGCTCGGCGAGGCGCCCCTCGCCGACGGGCACCCGATCCATCCCGCAGACGCCGAAGCTGGCGGTTACCTCGAGCTTCTTGCTCGTCGCCCGAAACGCGGCGTGGCCTACCGCGGCGCGCAGCTTGCGCGCGACCCCCACCGCCGACTGGTAATCCGTCTCCGGCATGACGATGGCGAATTCCTCGCCACCGATGCGCGCCACCCAGTCGACGCCCTTGCGCAGCTGCCGTTGCAGGCGCGGACCGAACTGCCTGAGTATGTCGTCGCCGGCGGCGTGACCCAGGGTGTCGTTGATCTTCTTGAAGTTATCAATGTCGCACAGCGCGAGCGACAGCGCGCGCCCGTAGCGCGCGGCGCGCTCGACCTCGCGTGGGAAGTGCTTGCCGAAGAAGCGCCGGCTCGCGACCTTGGTGAGATCGTCGGTCGCGGACAGCTTGCGGTTCTCGGCGAGCGTTATCCGCAGCACCGCCTCGAGCTCGGCGATGCGCTTGGCGGCGCCTACGCGCGCTTCGAACTCCTGATCCGAGACCCGGCGCCCGACGCAGTCGTCCGCGCCGGCGCTGAGTCCCGCCTCGCGCTCCGCCGACTCATCGAGCTCCGCGACATATAGAATGTATGGCGCACGCTGCGCCGGGCGCGCGCGGATCTTGCGCACGAGCTCGGGGTTGTCGGTGAGCACCACCGGGCGAAACTCCGCCTCGAAGCACCTGAGCGCCTCGGCCTCGTCGGCCGCGGACTCGCAGTCGAGCATGTCGGGGCGCACCCGCCGCTCCATGAAGGCCCGCATGGGCACGTCCTGGAAGGCGAGCAGCGCCTTCGGCGGCGGCAACACGCGCACCATGACCGCCACCGTCGCGGTGGTTCCCTCGTCGCTGGCCGGCGGCCTCTGGCCGCGCCGTTCGAGGACCCGCTGGATGACCGTGGTATGTCCGCCTGCCAAACACCCCTCCGAAGGCCGCGACTGCAGCCTTAGCGTTCGGGAGATTACCGGCAGCAGCGGTAGAACACTAATGCGGCCGGCCTTCAGGCAAACGCTCGACGCGCTCGCGCAGCCCGGCAAGCGCGGCCGGCAGGTCCTTGCGCAGCGAGCGGTTGACGAGGACCTGGGGGATCCAGAACCCCGCATCTACGTACATCTCATATTCGACTACCGTCGCCGCTCCGTCGGGAGTCGAGGTGAGCACCCACGAGCCTTCTTCCTGCTTCAGGTCGCCGCTGAGGCGGTGGAAGTCGATGCGGTGCGGGCGGTCACAGTCTGCCCGCAGGACGTTGCGGACGGCGGGCAGGAACCACGAATAGCGGATCTCCTGCTCGATGTCCGCCCAGCGTCCGTCCGGGGCGCCGTCGATCCGGCGGCAAAGGCTGAGTCCGGGAACGAACCGCAGGGCCTCCGTGCAGTCGGTCATCACGGTCCAGATGGCCTCGGGCCGGGCCTTGATGAGCACGGCGGCGCGGACCCGTCCGCGCGGACGGTTCGTATCGACCGCCGCGGCCGCCTGCACTACGACCTCCCGCCCGGCGAGGCGCCGCTGCACGGCCGGATCGGCTATCCAGCCGGCGTCGGCGGCCGTCGCAAAGGATCCGGGCAGCGCACTCGCCAGCGCCAGGGCGAGGAGGCCGAGCCCGAGGGAACGGTGTCTGAGAGATGAGTGGCGCATTCGCGCACCTGGCATGAGTGGGGCGCCATGGTGCGCCGCTCGTAAGTGCGTCGCGGACCGCGGCGCGTTCATTCTCCCGGCACGATTAACGCCGGATGCCGAAGCAGAACGGATCCCGCTCTTCGAGCAGCAAGGTCGCATCCGCATTCACGTAGGCGGTGCCGCGGATGGTCGGGACGACGGCGGCGCCGCCGCCGCGGCGGTAGCTGGCCCGGAACGTGCTGCCGATGATGCTCTCCTGCACCCACTCCCGGTGTTCCGCGAGCTTACCGTCCGCGGCGAGGCAGGCGAGCTTGGCGCTGGTGCC
>DAHUXE010000111.1 GCA_027307325.1 Gammaproteobacteria bacterium
CGCCTTGGCCCAGTAGCGGTCGAAGCGCCGGATCAGCATGACGGTCCGGGAGCCGAGCTCTATCAGCTTCACCTGCGGTACGCTGAGACCCGCGGCGGCTGCGAGCCGCAGCGTCGCCGTCTCGACGACCGGGACGGCGAGCGGGTCGTTGCGGCTCGGGAACTTGGCGAGCCACAGCACCCGCTCGTCGTCACGCACCGTCGCCTTGGGCCGCGCACCGCCGAGGGCGCTGCCCTCCGCGAAGATCTCCTCGAGCGGGGCGGGAACCGGCAGCCCCTCGTCGATGCGCTGGGCGGCGTCCATCAGATATTCGAGGTTGTTCCAGGTGCCAAAGCCCGGCGTGGCGGACGAGTCCCGCGATGCGCGGATGTCGAGCGCCCCCACGCGCTGGCTGCCCGCGTGCACCAGGTAGGCGGACTCCGGCAGGCTGTTGGCAGGTACCTTGAGGCGCGATTCGATGACCCGCCGGCCCCAGGCGTCGGGGGCGGCATCCCGAATGCCACCGAACGAGGGGAGATTGTTGGGAGGGAACAGGGCCTTGCCGCGTACGCTGAGCTTGTCGCGGATGCTGAGCGCGACCGGGTCGACTTCGAGAGCGCCGGGACGCAGCAGGTAGCGCAGCCCGTACGCGAACGTCGAGGCGAGCAGCTTCGCTCCGTCCTCGCTCAGCGTGAGCTGGCCGCACGGCAGCCACTCCGTGTCGATGTAGACGAAGACGAACAGCTTTTGCTCGCTCGCGCTCATGGCTTTAGAAGTCGATCTCGTCGAGCTCGCGCCCGGAGAGGTCGCGGGCCCGGCGCCGGCGCTCTTTCGCGCCGAGGGCGGCCAGTGCCGGATCCGTCTCGGAGAGCAGCTCGAGCAGCGTCTTGCCCGGCACGATGGCATCCAGATAGCGCAGGATCTGGCCCATCGCGATTCCCGGGTCGCCCTTCTCGAGCCGATAGGCGGTGTTTCGTGACACGCCGGCGCGCAGCGCCGCCTGGTCCTGCTTGACCCCGCGCGCGATGCGCAGGCGCGCCAGGGCCGATCCGAGCTTCTTTGCTTCCTCGGTCTGGCTCGCATTGAGGAGGGCGGATTGGGTGACTTTCATGCTCGTTTAATCATGCGTTTCTCCATTAACGCTCGATTAATCGATAATAATGCTACTCCCTCATGATCACGTCGGCAAGAATCTTAGGTATCTTAAATCGATCTTTAGAGAGATAAAGATCGATTACCAGTTGGCTGATGCAGGGCAGCAGCATACCGCCTTCCGGGAGCCAGGGTGGTTTGAGCTCAGGCGGGCGCGTGCACCAGGCGTTCGCGCCGGGCGCCCACTTCGACGGGCTCAGGAGTCGCAGGGGCGGGCGTGCGCACCAGCCGCGGGGTGCAGCTCGAGGGTCAGCTTGCAGACGTTGCCCTCGACCCTCTCGGAACGAAAGCCGAGGGATGTCGCCAGGCTCGTCATCGGCGTGTTGTCGCGCAGGACGCTCGCCGACAGCCGGCGAAGCCGCGATCGGCGCAGGCGCGCCCCACCCCCAGCGTCTCTTCGCTGCCGCACTCGG
>DAHUXE010000116.1 GCA_027307325.1 Gammaproteobacteria bacterium
GGGCGAGGCGCCCGCGGATCTCGTAGCGGACGTGCCTTAGGGCTTCACTCGGGCGAATGCCGGATTCGGTCCTCATACGCGGAGAATAACTCGCCCGTGGCGCTTAAGCCGCGTGTATCTGACGAGGCACGCGGGCGAGGCCCGCTGCGAGCTTCATACCAGTTCCCGCCACCGATGACAGGCGACCCGCGCGCCGCCGCCGGCGTCCTCCCAGGCCGGAGCGCGCTCGGCGCACAGAGCAATCGCATGCGGGCAGCGCGTGCGGTAGACGCAGCCGCTCGGCGGCGCGAGCGGCGACGGCGGCTCCCCCACGCGGGCGTCCTTGAGGCGCGCGGGCTGCACCTCCGGGTCCGGCACGGGTACGGCGGCGAGCAGCTCGCGGGTGTAAGGATGCCGGGGTCGCGCATAGAGCGTCTCCGAGCGCGCGAGCTCCATCATGGTTCCCAGATAGAGCACCAGGACCCGCTCGCACAGCCACCTGACCACCCCGAGGTTATGACTGATGAAAATCAGGCTCATCCCTGACTCGCGCCGCAGAGTATCGAGCAGCGCCAGAATCTCGCGCTGCGTCGGCCCGTCGAGGGCGCTCAGGGGCTCATCACATACGAGGAGCCGCGGCTCGAGGATCATGGCCCGCGCAATGCCGACGCGCTGGCACTGCCCTCCCGAGAGCTCGTGGGGATAGCGGCCGAGCAGGCCGGCATCGAGCTCCACCCGGCACAGAATCTCAGCTACTGCCTGCGCGCGGCCTTGCGTGTCGAGCTCCGGGCGATGCACGACCAGCGGCTCCGCGACGAGCTCGCGCACCGTCATGCGCGGATCGAGGGCGTCCAAAGGGTCCTGGAACACGATCTGCAGCTCGGCGCGCAGCGCGCGCAGCTCCCGGGGCTGAAGCGCGAGGAGCCTGCGCCCCATCCATACGACCTCGCCGCCCGAGAGGCGCAGCAGCGCGAGCACTGCCCGCGCCAGAGTCGACTTTCCGCCGCCCGACTCGCCTACGACGCCGAGCGCCTCCCCGGTGGCGAGCTCCAGGGTCACACCGCGCAGCGCCTTGAGGCGCGCCCGGGACTTGAGCCAGCCGCGGCCGACCGCGAACTCGACGCTGACGTCCGCTAGCGCGAGTGCCGTCGGGCGCGGCGTCGAGCCCGCCGGGGGCACGCCGGCCGCCGGGGGCGCCGCTGCTCGCAGCAGCGCGCGCGTGTAAGGGTCGCGCGGCGACTTGAGGACGGTGGCCACCGCCGCCGTCTCGACCAGGCGGCCGGCGCGCATGACGGCCACGCGGTCGGCGATGCCCGCCACCGCACCCATGTCATGGGTGATGAGCACCATCGCCATCGAGCGCTCGCGCTTCAACCCGGCGAGCAGCGCGAGAATCTGCGCCTGCACGGTCACGTCGAGCGCCGTGGTCGGCTCGTCCGCGATCAGCAGCTCCGGTCCGCAGGCGAGCGCCAGCGCGATCATCACGCGCTGACGCATGCCGCCCGAGAGCTCGTGCGGATACTGGCGCATGCGCTGCGCCGGATCGGTCAGCTGCACGCGCTCGAGGAGTCCGAGAGCGCGGCTGCGCGCCGCGGCGCGGGGCAGATCGAGGTGCCGCCTCATTACTTCGGCGAGCTGCGCGCCGACCGTCAGATGCGGCGTGAGCGAAGTCAGCGGATCCTGGAACACCATCCCGATGCGCGAGCCGCGCACGCGATCGAGCGCCGCCGGCGCGAGGCCGATGAGCTCGGTGCCGGCGAAGCGCGCGCTGCCCGAGGCACGGCCGTTGGCCGCGAGCAGCCCCATGACCGCAAGGAACGCCTGGCTCTTGCCGGCGCCCGACTCGCCGACCACACCTAAGCATTCCCCGCGCGCCACCGAGAGCGACAGGTTCTCGACGGCGGCGACGGCGCCCGCCGCGGCCGCGAACGTCACGGTGAGGCGCTCGAGCGCGAGCACCGCGGGCGCCGCCGCTCCCGCGGCGGCCTCAGTGCTCGCGTGGGTCGAGGGCATCGCGCAGGCCATCGCCGAGCAGGTTGAGACAGGCGAGCAGCAGCACCAGGAAGGCCGCCGGCACCAGCAGCATCCACGGCGCCGACTCCATTTCCTGAGCCCCGGCGTTGATGAGGTTGCCGAGACTCGCGTACGGCTCCTGCACGCCGAGGCCGAGGAAGGAGAGGAAACTCTCGAACAGGATCATCTGCGGCACCGTGAGCGCCGCATACACCACCACGGTGCCGGCGAGGTTCGGCACCACATGGCGCGCGAGGATCGCCGCGGTCGAGAGCCCGGTGGCGCGGGCCGCCTCGATGAACTCCCGGCGTTTGAGCTGCAGCGTCTGGCCGTGCACGATACGCGCCGTCGTGAGCCAGCCGACCGCGCCGATAGCGAGCAGCAGCACCGCGACGCTGCCGCGACCGAGCAGCGCGCTGAGGATGATCACGAAGAACAGGTAGGGGAGCGAGTAGAGCACGTCGACGAAGCGCATCATGACTTCCTCGGTGCGCCCACCCACCAAGCCCGCGAGCGCTCCCCACGCCACCCCGAGACCTACGGCGATGGCACTCGCGAGCAGGCTGATCAGCAGCGAGAGCCGCACCCCGTGCAGCGTGCGCACGAACAGATCGCGCCCCAGGCGGTCGGTGCCGAACCAGTGCGCGGCCGTGAGCTCCGGGGGTTGCGCGAGATGGCGCCAGTCCAGGCTGTCGAACGCCCAGGGGCTCGCCGGGGGCGCGAGCAGCGCGAGCAGTATCAGCCCCGCGAGCAGCACCAGGGCCGCGCGCGGCGCGCTTGGCGAGCAGGCGGCGCGCGGCAGCGCGCCACAGGCCGCGGCCGCCCCCGGGCGCCTCACCCACGCCGCGCTCCGGGATCGAGCCAGCCGTAGACGAGGTCGGCAGCGAGATTGCAGGCCAGGGTCAGGGCCGCGTACACGATCACCATCCCTAAGACGAGCGGGTAGTCGCGGTCGATCGCGCCCTGCACGAGGTAGCGGCCGCTGCCCGGCAGGCCGAAGACCGTCTCGATGACGAGCGACCCCGTGACCACGAAGGCCACCGCGGGACCCAGATAGCTCACCGCCGGCAGCAGCGCCGGTCGCAGCGCGTGGTGCCACAGCACCCGCCCTGCCCCGAGCCCGCGTGCACGGGCGCTACGGATATAGTTGCTCCGCAGCACCTCCAGGAGGCTGGTGCGCGTCAGGCGTGCGAGATAGGCCGCGACCGGAAGCGCCAGCGTCACGACCGGCAGCACCAGATAACGCGGCGCGCCGCGCTCCCAGCCCGCCACCGGCAGCCAGTGCAGGTGCAGCCCGAACAGGAGCGCGAGCGCCGGACCCGTGACGAAGGTCGGCAGCGCGATGCCGAGCGTCGAGAGCGCGGTGAGCGCGTAGTCGGTGCCGCCGCCGCGCGCGAGCGCCGCGGCAATGCCGGCCGGAATGCCGACGAGGATCGCCAGCAGTACCGCCGCGAGACCGAGCGTGGCGCTCAACGGCAATCCCTGGCCGATCAGCTCGGCGACGGTGAAATCCCGCTGGCTCAGCGACGGCCCGAAGTCACCCCGCGCCAACGCGCCGAGGTAGCGCGCGTACTGCACGGGGAGCGGCCGGTCGAGCCCGTAGACGCGGTCGAGATTGGCGCGAACCGCCGGGGGGAGTGTCTGCTCCTGATCGAAGGGACCCCCGGGGGCGAGGCGTTGCAGGACGAATGACAGGGTGATGATGACGAGGAGTGTCGGTAAGGCGACGGCGATGCGACGCAGCGCGTAGCTCAGCATGGGCGCCGACTTTAGGGAGCACGCGCGCAATCCGTCAACGCCGCGGCGTCTCCCGGCAACCGGGCCGGGTGCCGCCGGCTATACTGCGGGGCTTATGAAACGCATCCTGGTCGGTATCAAGCGCGTCGTCGACTTCAACGTCCGCATCCGGGTCAGGCCCGATGGCAGCGGCGTGGTCACCGACGGTGTCAAGATGAGCGTCAACCCCTTCGATGAGATCGCGCTCGAGGAGGCGCTGCGCATCAAGGAGCGCGGCGGCGCCGAGGAAGTGATCGTCGCGACCGTAGGTCCCGCCGACACCCAGCAGCAGCTGCGCAGCGCGCTCGCGATGGGCGCGGACCGCGCGCTGCACGTGCAGGCGGACGGCGTCATCGAGCCCCTGGTCGCGGCGCGCGCCCTGCTGAAGCTCATCGAGCGCGAGCAGCCGTTCCTCGTAATCCTCGGCAAGCAGGCGATCGACGACGACAACGGCCAGACCGGCCAGGTGCTCGCCGCTCTGTGGAACCGCCCGCAGGCCACCTACGCGTCCAGACTCGAGATCGTCGGCGACACGACCGCGCGCGTGACGCGCGAGGTGGACGCCGGCCTCGAGACGCTCGAGATCGATCTGCCGGCGGTCATCACCACCGACCTGCGCCTCAATGAGCCGCGGTACGTGAAGCTTCCGGACATCATGAAGGCGAAGAAGAAGCCGCTCGAGACCTCGAGCCTCGCCGCGCTCGGCGTGGAGCCGCGCCAGCAGCTGAAGCTGGTGCGCTTCGAGCCGCCGCCGCAGCGGCAGAAGGGCATCCGGGTGAAGGATGCCGCGGAGCTCGTCGAGCAGCTGAAGAAGAAGGGGATCCTGTGAATCCTAAGATTCTCATCGTCGCCGAGCACGACGGGACCAGGCTGAATGTCAGCACCGCCAGGTGCGTGAGCTGTGCGCGCGCGCTGGCTGGCGCCGAGATCACCATTGCCGTGTGCGCCACCGACCCGGGCGCAGTCGCCGCGCAGGCGGCGCAGCTCGAGGGCGTCGCGCGCGTGCTCGCGGTGGCGAACCCGGCCAACGCGCATGCGCTCGCCGCGGTGCTGGCGCCGCAGATCGTGGCGCTCGCGGGCCCCTTCACTCATGTGCTCGGTCCCTCCACCACCTACGGCAAGGACCTGATGGCGCGCGTCGCCGGACTCCTCGGCGCTCCGCAGGTGAGCGACATCATGGGGCTGGAGAGCCCGGTGCGCTTCCGGCGCCCGATCTACGCCGGCAACGCGATCCTCACCGTCGAGGCCGAGGCCGGCGCGAAAGTCGTCGGCACGGTGCGCATGGCCTCGTTCGAAGCGGTGGGCGCCGGCGGCCCGGCCCCCATCGAGAAGGTAGCGGTGTCGGTGGAGATTCCGGCTCACACACGCTTCATCTCGGTGTCGGCGGCCAAGAGCGACCGGCCGGACCTGCAGACCGCCGCAAGAGTCGTTTCCGGCGGCCGGGCACTCGGCAGCGCCGAGGGGTTCAAGATCCTCTACAGCCTCGCCGACAAGCTCGGAGCGGCGGTGGGCGCCTCGCGCGCCGCGGTCGACGCCGGCTACGCACCGAACGAGATGCAGGTGGGACAGACCGGCAAGATCATCGCGCCGGAGCTCTACCTGGCGGTGGGAATCTCCGGGGCGATCCAGCACCTTACGGGCATCAAGGACGCGCGCACCATCGTCGCCATCAACAAGGACGGCGAAGCCCCGATCTTCGAGGTGGCGGATTTCGGGCTGATCGGGGACCTCTTCCAGGTCATCCCCGAGCTCGAGAAACTCGTGAGCAGCTAGACCCGATGAAGGCTCGATCCGAAAAGGGTGTTTTCCGGGGCGTGAAAAACAGGACGTTTTTCCCGCAGCCCCCAGGGACGGGTCTACGGCGGCCCGGAAAACACCCTTGAGGAGCGAGACTTCGCGCTAGAGCTGACCGAGCACGTGCTCGGCGGATGAGACCTTGAACTGGCCGGGCTCTTCGAGGTCGACGTGCGTCGCTGAACCGTCCTTCACGATGATCGCGAAGCGCTGGCCGCGCTTGCCCATGCCGAACTTGCTCCCGTCGAGCTCCAGCCCCAGGGCGCGCGCATAGTCACCGTTGCCGTCGGCGAGCATCAGCACCTTCTCGCCGACGCCCGAGGCCTTGCCCCACGCGTTCATCACGAATACGTCGTTCACCGCCATGCAGGCGATGGTGTCGACGCCCCGGGCGAGAATCTGGTCGGCGAGCTGCACGAAGCCCGGCAGATGCTTGGCGTCACAGGTCGGCGTGAAAGCGCCGGGCACCGAGAACAGGACGACGCGCTTTCCCCGAAAGAGCTCGTCCGTCGTCAGGTCCTTCGGACCCTCCCTGGTCATGCGCTTGAAAGTGCCCGCAGGCATGCGCTCACCGGCTTTTATCGCCATGGCGGCTCGTCCTCCTTACTCTGGAACTCCGGCTCTCACGCCTGGCGCGCGTGCAGCACCCACAGGCTCGCCAGGCGCTCGAGGGCCGGATCGCCCTTGACGGCCCTGAAGGCCTTGACGGCATCGTCCTTGTGGCCGGCCTTGAGGTCGGCGATGCCGAGCAGCAGCTGCGTTTCCGGCGCGTTGCGCAGCCCGCCCTTGGTCACGGCCTTGGTGAGCTCATCGGCCGCCTTGTCGTACTGGCCGTAACCGAGGTAGGCGAGCCCCATGCCGGCGTTCTTGGGGCCGGTGGGAGATGCGTCGGCTTCCCTGGCGGTCTTGTCGAGCGTCGGCAGATCGGCGGCTGACTTCTGCTTCGCCTTCTCGAGCAGCCGCTGCGCCTTGTCCTTGGTGCGCTGGTCGGTGAAGACGTTCTTGTCGAACCCGCGCTGCAGCGCCCGCTGTGCCTCGCCGGGTGAGCCGGCGTCCATCGCCAGCTGTGCCATCTCGATGAAGTCGTCGGGGCTCTTCAGCACGTCGACCTCGTTCATCAGGCGGAAGGTCTGCAGCGTGTTGGCGTCGCTGCTGGCGGTCTCCTTCATCAGGCCGAAGAGCAGATTCGACCAGTACTCGGGCTTCGGGTAGTAGGTCACGAGCTTCTCGAGCGCCTTGGTCTGGCAGGCGGCGTCCTCCAGCTTCACGCACGCGCTCAACACCAGCTGCAGCGACTCGCTGTTCGGATTGGCGCCGGACTTGATCGCCGCGTCGACCAACCCCTCCTCGAATTTCAGCGTGTTCTTCCAGTCGCCCTTGAGGTAGTAGGCCTGGCCCACGATCTTCTTGGTCTCCTCCTCCCCAAAGCCGCCCTTGAGGGCGCACTGCCCGAACTCGATCGCCTTGTCGTAGTTCTTGAGCTGGTAGTGGAGCGCTGAGAGAGCACGGACCTTCTGCTGCTGCTCGTTCGCCGGCGTGAAGCCGTCCTCGATCTCCGCCTCCATCGCCTTGGCGGCGTCCGCGTAGTTGTTGGTGCGGATGTAAGCGAACGCCAGCATGTCGTTGATCAGGTGCTGATCGTAAGCGGTCTTGCCGGCTATGCCGTCGGCTTCCTTCAGCTTGGTGATCGCTTCGGGGTACTTCTTCGCGTTGAGATCGTCGTGCGCCTCCTTCAGGGGCTTGGCGAGCTTCGGGCTGTTGGTCGGCTTGGACGGGTTATCGGCGCCCAGTGCCGCCAGCGGGGCGAGCAATCCGGCGGCGGCGACCGCCGCGACGAGCTTCGAGGAGATCTTCATGCTGATGTGTGCCCTTGCCTGACCGTTACTCGGCGAACTCTGAGGTATTGACGAAGCCGATCTTCTTCATGCGGTTGCGCTGCGCGGCGGCCAGCACCCTGGCCACCACGTCGTACCTGGCGCGCCGATCCGGGCGCAGGTGAATCTCCGGCTGCGGATCCTTCTCCGCGTAGGTATGGAAGTAGCCCTCGAGCGTGTCCAGGTTCGGAACCGGCGTGCCGTTCCAGACCACGGTGCCGTCGAAGTCGATCTCGAGATCGATGACCTCGGGCTTGATCTGATCGGGCGGCGGCGGCTGGTTGACCTGCGGCATGTCGAGCTTGACCGCGTGGGTCATGACCGGGAGGGTGATGATGAGGGTCACGAGCAGCACCAGCATGACGTCGATGAGCGGCGTCGTGTTGATGTCGCACATCTCCTCGCCAGCACCGCCAACCTGCATAGACATGTAATCGCTCCTTGGGACTTCAGCGGTAGCCGCGCATGCCGCGATCAGGCTCGGTGAGGAAGCCGACCTTGACGATGCCGCCGCGCTGGATGGCGTACATCACGCGGCCGACGAACTCGTAGCGCGTCTCGCGGTCGGCGCGGATGTGGATCTCGGGCTGTGGTACCCGCACCGCCGCTTCCTTGATGTAGCCGAGCAGCACCTGGCGGTTCGCCATCCTCTTCTCGTTCCAGTAGATGTTGCCGTCCCTGTCCACCGCGATGGTGATGTTCTCGGGCTTGGTCTGCGTCGGGATGTTGACGGCCTTGGGCAGATCGACCTTCACAGTCTTGGTGATCACCGGGATCGTGATCAGGAAGATGATGAGCAGCACCAGCATCACGTCGACGAGCGGCGTGGTGTTGATGGTCGCCATCATGCCGCCGCTGCCCGTCTCGCCCACGTTCATCGACATGGTCAGCTACTCCTTAAGAGAGTGCATCGCGCCGGCCTGCCGTTCCACGCGGGTGCGGACGCATCCCGCGCGGCGGCCGCACGCGGCCGCATCCTCAGCGAACGCGCGGCGCGGCCTTGGCCGCGGCCGGACGCGCGCCGCCGCCGCCAGCGCCACCCTCGACCTTCACGCCGCCTACCAGATAGGCATGCAGGTCGCTGGCGAAGTTCCGCAGGGAGTCCTGAAGCACCTTGTTGCGGCCGAGGAGCCAGTTGTAGCCCCACACCGCGGGCACCGCCACGAACAAGCCGAGCGCCGTCATGATGAGCGCCTCGCCGACCGGGCCGGCCACCTTGTCGATGCTCGCCTGGCCGGCGATGCCGATGCCGACCAGCGCGTTCAGGATGCCCCACACCGTGCCGAACAGTCCGACGAACGGCGCCGTCGAGCCCACCGTCGCCAGCAGGCCCAGCCCACCGTTGAGCTTGCTGTTCACGCCGTCGACCGCGCGCTGCAGCGACATGGTGATCCATTCGTGCAGATCGAT
>DAHUXE010000139.1 GCA_027307325.1 Gammaproteobacteria bacterium
TCGAGGTGCCCCTCGTGGGCGAAGTGCAGTGCGCTGCCGAAGCGGCCGGCGAGATCGGGCTCGAGGGCCGCCAGGTCCTCGGCGTCCAGGGTGTCGAAGCGCTCGGTGCGGCGCGCGAACTGCAGCAGCTCGCCCGCATCGCGTCCGTGGGCGATGACCAGCGTCCCCTGCTGCACGGTCGCGGGAAATAAGCGCCGCCACCAGGCGATCCCCTCCTCGCCGAGATGCGCGATGAGGGGAGCACCGCTCTCGAGCTCGCACCAGGGAGCCAGCATCCCGCCGGCAAACCACGAGCAACCGGCGCCTGCGAGTGCTGCGGACCGTTCCAGCACCTCGACGCGGGCGCCGCGCTCGGCGAGCTCCACCGCACAAGCGAGCCCGGCGACTCCCGCGCCCCGCACCGTCACCCGCACGGCTTGGAGCCCTCCTGCGCGGCCGGCACGTACAGCTCCGAGCCGCCGGCGCGGAACTTCTCGGCCATCTCGCGCATGCCCTGTGCGCGCGCCTCGGCGCGCACCTCGTGCGAGATTCTCATGGAGCAGAATTTCGGTCCGCACATCGAGCAGAAATGCGCGACCTTGTGCCCCTCCTTCGGCAGCGTCTCGTCGTGGAAGGCGCACGCCGTATCCGGGTCGAGCGACAGGTTGAACTGGTCCTGCCAGCGGAAGTCGAAGCGCGCGCGCGACAGCGCGTCGTCGCGGTCGCGTGCCCCGGGATGTCCCTTGGCGAGATCGGCAGCGTGGGCCGCGATCTTGTAGGTGATGACGCCGGTCTTGACGTCGTTGCGGTCGGGGAGCCCGAGGTGCTCCTTCGGTGTGACGTAGCAGAGCATCGCCGTGCCGAACCAGCCGATCATGGCGGCGCCGATGGCGGAGGTGATGTGGTCGTAGCCGGGAGCGATGTCGGTGGTGAGGGGACCCAGGGTATAGAACGGCGCCTCGCCGCAGGTGGCGAGCTGCTTGTCCATGTTGTCCTTGATCTTGTGCATCGGCACGTGCCCCGGGCCCTCGATCATCACCTGGCAGTCGCGCGCCCAGGCGATGCGCGTCAGCTCTCCGAGCGTCTCGAGCTCGGCGAACTGCGCGGCGTCGTTGGCGTCGGCGATCGACCCGGGCCGCAGTCCGTCGCCGAGCGAGAAGCTCACGTCGTAGGCCCGGCAGATCTCGCAGATCTCCTCGAAGTGCTCGTAGAGAAAGCTCTCGCGGTGATGCGCCAGGCACCACTTGGCCATGATCGATCCGCCGCGCGAGACGATGCCGGTCACGCGCGCGACGGTGAGCGGCACGTAGGCAAGGCGCACGCCGGCGTGGATGGTGAAGTAGTCGACGCCCTGCTCGGCCTGCTCGATCAGCGTGTCGCGGAAGACCTCCCAGCTGAGATCCTCGGCTACCCCGCCGACTTTCTCGAGCGCCTGATAGATCGGCACGGTGCCGATCGGCACCGGCGCATTGCGCAGGATCCACTCGCGGATGGTGTGGATGTTGCGGCCGGTCGAGAGGTCCATGACGGTGTCGGCGCCCCAGCGGATCGCCCACACCATCTTGTCGACCTCCTCGGCGGTGGAGGAAGTCACCGCGGAATTGCCGATGTTGGCGTTGATCTTCACCAGGAAGTTCCGCCCGATGATCATCGGCTCGGACTCCGGGTGGTTCACGTTCGCGGGCAGGATGGCGCGCCCGGCGGCGATCTCGGCGCGCACGAACTCCGGCGTCACCTGCTCCGGCAGGGCCGCCCCCCAGGAATTTCCGTCGCGCGGTGTGCCCGCGCGGCTCTCGCGCCCGAGATTCTCGCGCAGCGCGACGTACTCCATCTCGGGCGTCACGATCCCGGCGCGCGCGTAGGCGAGCTGGGTCACCGCCTTACCCGGGCGGGCGCGCAGCGGCGGCTGGCGCACGGGAAATTCAGGCGCGGCCTTGCCGCCTGCGGCGAGGCCGTTGTCCAGGGCCTGCACGCGGCGGCCCGGGTAGGCCTCGGTGTCGCCGCGGGCGGCAATCCAGCGCTCGCGCAGCCGGCCGAGGCCCGCCGCGATGTCGATGGTCGCCGCAGGATCGGTGTAGGGCCCGGAGGAATCGTAGACCGTCAGCGGCGGCTCGCCGCTCGAGGGATGCAGGGCAATCTCGCGCATCGGCACCCGCAGGTCCGGATGCACACGCCCGGCGCGATACACCTTGCGCGAGGCCGGGAAGGATTCAGCGACGACGTGCCAGCTCTCAGCATTCATCAGACACTCCTGGCGGTAAGGCCATAGAAGATCCGGCGAATGCTGCCCATGGGAAAGGATCGGCGAGCTAAAGCTTTCCTACGCCAGCATTACCTGGATCAGGTTCGGAGGGTCGCCATGCCGCGCTTCCTCGAGCGCCGATGGCCTCTCAGCCCCCTGCCGGGGCTCCCCTAGCAACAGGCGTGAAAGTAGTACGACTCGACGCGGCGGTCAATGCCGTGGGCAGGCAGCTGCGAACGTGCGTGCGTCGCTGCGCTCCGCACCGCCACGCCCGAACGGGCGCGGCGGCGCAGACGCGACTCTCAGCTCGGCCGGCCGTTTCCGTGGCTCGCCTGCCCGCCTTTGCGGCCCGCCTGCGCGGCGAGCTCCGGGTGCTGCGAGAAGCTGCGCTTCTCATCCGGCACGCTCTGTCCACCCTTGCGGCCGGCGACTGCGGCCAGCGTGCGGTTCTGCGAGAAGCTGCGCTTGGATCTGGGCACGCTCTGCCCACCTTTGCGCCCGGCTTCGGCTGCCAGGCGGCGATTTTGCGAGAAGCTGCGCTTCTCATCAGGGACGGCCTTGCCCCCCATACTGGCAATCTGCCGCTGCCGTTCCGAATTCATCGAGGCGAACCCCCGATGCGACAGCCGTCCTTCCGTTGCCTGAGCCATTGCTGTTCTCCTCCCGGCCCTTCGAGGCCGGCGCAAGCCCGACGAATGAGACTCCCTCCGCGGGCAGCATACGCCCGGGGGCAGGATTTGTGAAAACTGCCCGGAGACGGCCGCGCAGCGCGGCCCGTTGGCCTCGTCCTCAGGGGGTCAGGCGGTCGATCACCAGACTTGCGACGCCATCCTTGCCGACGCGATAGCTGACCTCGCCGAAGGGATCACCGCTCGCGCCCACCGGACTGCCGGTGCGCGCGATGCGCGCGACCACCTGCACGCTCTGCCCGGCCGAGAACAGACGCCCCGGTATCATCGAGTCCGCCGGCGTGAGGGCCACGGTCTGCGGAAAATGACTCTCGAGACGCTTGACCGCGAGCGGCGGGCCCGCCTGCTGCGGGTCGCGCACGAAGACGAAGAGCGGTGCGCCGTCGGTAACCCGCGCCATGGACGGCGCGAGGGTGACGTTGACGCGGACCACCGCCGCGCCGCCCGCCGCCGCAGGCGCAGATGCCGAGCCCTTCTGCGCAGGCGCGGCCGCTGCCGGGCCCGCTGCGAGCTTCTCGTCGATCATCCGCAGCTGCCGCTCGAGTAGCGGTCGCAGGCTGTCGGGAGGATTCATCGCGAGGAGCTTCGCGAAGCGCTGGCGCGCGAGCGGCAGGTCGCCGCGCCTCTCGGCGGTGGTTGCGCCGAAGAGCAGTGCCTTGCCCGAGTCAGGATCGACGAGCAGCGCGCGCTCGATGAGACGCCCGGCGCGACCGTCGAGCTCGCTCTCGTCGTTAAGCGCGAGCGCCTCGGCCTCGCCGGTGAGTGCTTCCGCGCTCTTGCCGCCGCTCAGCTCATCGGCCTTCCCGAAGGCGCGTACCGCGAGGTGGTACTCCTGCAGCGCGACGTAGGAGTTCCCGAGCTGCAGCCACCCCTGGAGATTGCCCGGATCGCGCTCCATGCGGCGCGCCAGGCGTCCGACCATCCGCTGCGGCGAGTCCGCGCCCGCGGGAGCCGACCACGGCCAGTTGCTCCAGCTGACGTACAGTGCCGCCGAGCCGATGAGCAGCAGCGCGCCCGCGCCGAGCGCGGCCCACGGTGCGGGCGTCGTCGCGGTTGAGCCGCGCCGCACCAGGGGAATCACGACGGCGGCCACTGCGATCATGGTGAGCGCCGCGGAGAGCAGTACGAAGCTGAGCATCTAGGGAGATCCGTCCTCGGGAAGTGGCTCGGTGTCCGCGCTCACGAGCCGGGAGCGCTTGCGCACCACGCGCCACGCCACCAGCGCGCCGACCAGGAGCAGCACCTCCGGCGCGATCCACAGCCACGCGGTCTTAGGGGCGAAGCGCGGACTGTAGAGCACGAAGTCTCCGTAGCGCGCCAGCATGAAGTTGCGGACGTCGTCGTCGGACTTGCCGGCGAGCAGCATCTCGCGTACCTGGCGGCGCAAGTCCTCGGCTATTCCCGCGGGGGAATCGGCGATGTCGTTGTCCTGACACTGCACGCAGCGCAGCTCGTGCGTGAGACCCTCGTAGCGCGCCTGCAGTTCGGGCGTCGGCATCTGCGTGGTGTCGATCGCCCAGGCGGCACCCGCCAGGGCGAGGCCCGCGCCCGCAACGCAAATCGCGATGCCGAGCCTCATGACCGCGCCGCCTGCGCCTGCGGCAGCCGCGGCAGAATCTCCTTCTCCCAAATGTCGGGGGTCAGCTCGCCCATGCACTTGTAGACGACTATCCCAGCGGGGTTCACCAGGAAGCTCTCGGGAGCTGCGTACACGCCCCAGTCGATGGCGGTGCGGCCGTCGCGATCGGCCGCGACGAATTCATACGGGTCGCCGAGCTGCTGCAGGTAGCCAAGCGCCTGGCTGTCGTCGTCCTTCCAGTCGAGGCCGATGAGCGGCACCCGGCCAGAGCGGCGGACCTCGAGGAGCATGCGATGCTCCTCGCGGCACGTGCCGCACCAGCTGCCCCACACGTTCAACAGGTACCAGCGCCCGCGCAACGTCGCGGAGCTCACGGTACGCGCCGGGTCCCCGAGGCTCGGCAGCGAGAACTGCGGTGCCGGCTTGCCGATGAGCGGCGAGGGAATGATGCCCTTCTCGGGCGAGTGCTTGATGCCGATGGCGAGCACCACCACGAGCAGCGCGAACACCACCACCGGGATGAGGAAGCGGTTGATCACGCGTGCTCCGGCGCGGTCCCGGCGGGTGCGGTCGCGGCCTCTCTCGCGAGACGGTAGCGGCGGTCGGAGAGCGCCAGCGCGCCGCCCAGGGCCATGATGACCGCGGCGATCCAGATGAAGCTCACCAGCGGCCGGATCTGGATGCGCACGCTCCAGCGGCTGGCTCCGAGGTCGTCGCCGAGCGCGACCAGGATGTTGTTGCCGCGGCTGTAATGGATCGCGGTCTCGGTGGTCACCTGGTGCTGCACCCAGTACTGGCGCTTCTGCGGCTTGAGCACCGCGACCGCAGAGCCGTTGCGGGTCACCACGAGGGTGGCGCCCACTCCGTCATAGTTCGGGCCCTCGATCGGGCGGACGCCGTCGAAGCGGAACTGGTATCCGCCGACGGTCGCGCTGCCGCCGGGCGCCATGGCGACGTCCCGCTCGTTGGTGAAGGACTGGACGGTGGTGAGCGCAATCACCGCGATCGCAAGACCGATGTGCGCGATGGTCATGCCGACGACGGCGCGCGGCAGCGACAGCCGCCGGCGCAAGCGATCCACCGGGTCGACGAGCGAGGACAGGATGATCCACAACCCGAGCGTCGCGCCGACCGGTGTCAGCAGGTGCCCGTGGGAATAGATGCCGTATACCAGCCCGCAGCCGAGCACCGCGGCCGCGACGAACGTATAGAGGAGCGTGCGCTGCTGGGTTCCGAGCCGCCCGCGCTTCCAGCTCGCGTGGATGCCGATCGACAACAGCGCGAGCAGCGGCAGCATCGTCAGCATGAACATGGGATTGAAGAACGGCGGCCCGACCGAGACCGTGCCGAGCTTGAGCGCGCCCGAAATGAGCGGCGCCAGCGTGCCGGCCAGCACCGTGGCGGCGGCTATCACCAGCAGCACGTTGTTGAAGAGCAGAAACGACTCGCGCGCGCCGAGCTCGAATCCCGCCGGGGATTTCAGCAGCGGCGCGCGCCAGGCATAGAGGGCGAGCGCGCCGCCGATCATCACGATGAGGAACGAGAGGATGAACACGCCGCGGCTCGGATCGGCGGCGAAGGAATGCACTGACACCAGCACGCCGGAGCGCACCAGGAAGGTGCCGAGCAGGCTGAGCGAGAACGCCAGCACCGAGAGCAGCAGTGTCCAGCTCTTGAAGAGCCCGCGCTTGTCGGTGACCGCGAGTGAATGGATGAGCGCCGTACCCACCAGCCACGGCATGAAGGACGCACATTCCACCGGGTCCCAGAACCAGAAGCCGCCCCAGCCGAGCTCGTAGTACGCCCAGAAGCTGCCCATGGCGATGCCGCAGGTGAGGAATGCCCAGGCGGCCGTCACCCACGGGCGCGTCCAGCGCGCCCAGTTCTGGTCCATGCGGCCCTGGAGCATCGCGCCGCAGGCGAAGGCGAACGCGACCGCGAAGCCGACGTAGCCGGTGTAGAGCACGGGCGGATGCCCGGCGAGCCCCGGGTCCTGCAGGATCGGGTTGAGATCGCGCCCGTCGAGCGCCGGGGGATCGAGGCGCAGGAAGGGATTGGAGGTCGCGAGCGTGAACAGCAGGAAGCCGAAGCTGATGACCCCGAGCACCCCGAGCACGCGCGCCGCGAATAGTCGCGGCAGGCGCGTCGCGTACACCGCGACCGCGACGGTCCAGACCGCGAGCAGCATGATCCACAGCAGCAGCGATCCCTCGTGCGCGCCCCACAGCGCCGCTACCCGGTAGAACAGCGGCAGCGCCGAGTTGGAATTCTCGGCCACGTAGGCGACCGAGAAGTCCTCGTTCACGAACGAGGCGATGAGACAGCCCATCGCGGCCGCGACCATGACCGCCTGCCCCGCCACCGCTGGCGTCACCGCCGACACCCACCGCTCGCGGCGGAACATCGGCCCGGCGATGCCGAAGAATGCCTGCAGCGCCGCGAGCAGCAGCGCGAGAATGAGCGCAAAGTGTCCGAGTTCCGGCAGCATGGTCAGCTCCCTGCAGTGGGGGACGTCCCCGTCGGGGGCGCGGCAGGCGGCGCGGGGCGCGGCGGCGCCGCCGCCGGCGCCGCGAGGCCTTCCCGGGACTCGCCGTGACGCTTGAGCGACTCGGCGACCGCGGGCGGCATGTATTTCTCGTCGTGCTTGGCGAGCACCTCGTCGGCGACGAAGGTCCCGCCCTGCATCCTTCCGTGGGCAACCACGCCTGCGCCCTCGCGGAACAGGTCGGGCAACACGCCCGTATAGCTCACCGGCACGTCATGCCGGTAATCCGTGACCACGAAGTGCACCTCGAGACTCCCCGGGTCGCGTCTCAGGCTCCCCTTGGTCACCATTCCCCCGAGCCGGAAGCCCTCGCCCGGCGGCACCTTGCCGGCGGTCACCTGGGTCGGATCGAAGAAGAAAGTGACGTTCTTGCGGAAAGCACTCAGCGCCAGCGCGCCCGCGATGGCCACTCCCGCGACGATGCCGAGCACCAGAGCCATGCGACGCCGCCGCGGTGTCATGAGCTCTCCGCGCGCATCGCCAGCCGCCGGCGCGCTTCCGCGCGTGAGCGCGCCAGCGCGCGCCGGGCCCAGATGATGTTGAGAAACACGATCGCGAAGGTCACGGCATACGCCGGCCACACGAAGGCCGCGTATCCGCCCATGTCGAGGAATCGGCTCACGTCTTCAGTACCTCAGGAATCCAGCTCGCCGCGCGCTCGCGGCTCAATACCTCGCCCCGCAGGCGCACCAGCAGCAATGCCACGAAATACAGGGTGAACCCGGCCAGCATCATCAGCAGCGGCACGAGCATCGACAACGCCATGGTCGGCTTGCCGAAGCGCATCACCGAGGGCGCCTGATGGAGCGAGTTCCACCAGGTCACCGAGTAATGAATGATCGGGACGTTCACGCTCCCGGCGACCGCCAGCAGCGCGCTGGCGCGGTCGGCACGCTGCGTGTCCTCGAGCCCGGCCCGCAGGCCCATGTAGCCGAGATATAAGAAGAGGAGAATCAGCATCGAAGTCAGCCGCGGATCCCATTCCCAGTAGGTACCCCACATCGGCTCGCCCCACAAGGCGCCGGTTACCAGTGCGGCGAAGGTGAAGGAAGCGCCGATCGGCGCGCAGGCCGCGGCGACCGCGTGCCCCACCTTGATGCGCCAGATGAGCGCGATGGCGGCCGCAATCGCCATGGTCATGTACACCATGAGCGACATCCATGCACTCGGCGCATGGACGTAAACGATCCTGAAGCCATCGCCCTGCTGATAGTCGGGGGGTGCGAGCACCAGTCCGCCCCACAGGCCGCCGGCGATCAGCAGCGCCGCCGGCCACGCGAACCACGGCGTGAGCCGCGCCGCGAGCGCGTAGACGTATGGCGGTGAGCCGAGGCGGTGAAACCAGGTCCAGGTCATGTCAGGTCCTGCGTAAGGCTACTCCAGACTGATACGCACCGCCGCCGCGGCGGCGAGCGGCGCCAGCGTGACTCCGAGCACCGCCAGCGCCGCGAGCAGCTCGAGCGGCGCGGCGAGCGGCGCGCCGTGCATCGCGAGCTCGGTGGCGCGCGCCCCGAAGATCAGCACCGGCAGTGACAGCGGCAACGTCAGCAGCGAGAGCAGCGCCCCGCTGCGCTTGATGCCGAGCGTGAGCGCGGCGCCGATCGAGCCGATGAGGCTCAGCGTCACACTGCCGACGGTCACCGATGCCACGATGCCGGGTAGCGCCGCGGGCGAGGCGCCGAGCGACAGGGCGGCGAGCGGCGCCATGAGCGCGAGCGGCACGCCCGTCAACAGCCAGTGCGCAGCGGTCTTGGCGAACATGAGCCATGTCAGCGACTGCCCTGACAGCGCATACTGCTCCAGAGTTCCGTCGTGCGCGTCGTCGCGAAACAGAAACTCGAGGGCGAGGAGCGAGGCGAGCAGCGCCGCCACCCACAGCACCCCGGGGGCGATCGCCCGCAGGCGCGAGAGCTCGGGCGAGACCGCGAGCGGGAACAGCATGGTGACCAGGGCGAAGAACGCGAGCGGCTGCACCAGCTGGCTGCGCTTGCGGAATGCGAGCTGCAGGTCGCGCAGCAGCGCCAGCCGCGCGGCGCGCAGCGCCGCGGCGGTCTCGGCTGCCACGGTTGCGGACGCGGCGCCCTGCTCCGCTGCCGCGCGCGTGGCAACGGAGCCCGTCGCAGATGAGACCCGGCTGCTCATGCCGCCAGCTCCAGGCGCCCTGCGGGACCCGCCTCTGGCGGGAGCTCGTGGTGAACCGCCGCCACGACTGCGCCGCCGCGGGCGAGCTGCTCGGCGATCAGGCCGCCGACCAGCCGGCGTCCCTCGGCGTCGAGATTGGTGGTGGGCTCATCTAGCAGCCACAGGGGGACTGCCAGCAGCGCGAGGCCTGCAAGCGCCACGCGGCGCTTCTGTCCCGCCGAGAGCGTACGCACCAGCCGCTCGCACCAGGTACGCGCGCCAACGCGCGCCAGCGCCGTGTCGAGCTCGGCGGCGGAGAGCGGCCGGCGCACGCCTATCCAGTAGTGGAGATTCTCGCGTGCGCTCAGGTCGGCCTTGAGGGGCGGCTCATGCCCGAGATAGGCAAGAGCCGTGTGGAAAGCGCGCAGATCGCCGCGCACGTCGTGTCCGCCCCACAGCACCCGCCCTTCTTCCGGGTACATGAGCCCGCAGAGCGTGCGCAGCAGGCTCGTCTTTCCCGAGCCGTTCGGGCCCGTGACCTCGAGGCAGGCGCCGGCGGCGAGCGTAAACGACACGCCCTTCAGCACGTGCCGGTCGCCGCGCCACAAATGCAGGTTCTCGACTTCGAGGGTCTCGTTCGACATCACTTTCGGCGCGATCAGCTGACGGATCCGGTGCGGCTCCGGCGCGCGAGTCTCCCAAATTCATGGAGTTGGTGCCACATGAGCCGCTGTCTGTAAGTCGCCGTTGTCTGTAAACAGAGTCAGCTGATCGAGGTTCTGTCGTCTGTCAGGAGTGCCTGGGGCCGGACTCGAACCGGCACGGGGTTGCCCCCAAGGGATTTTCGTACCACTACGGCTTTCGCCGCTGCACGCACGAGCCATGCATTTGTGGTCTGGACTTTACCTTTGCCATCCCGTCACACGCCGCGCGTGCGCACGGATTAGGCAGGGGCCGTCAAGTCTCTACACTTTCCCCGGTCGCGTTTCGACGCCGCTTGCCGCTCGCAAAGGAAGCCCGACGCGCACCAGGGCTTAGCTCGGTATTGCAGCCACCCGCACGTGCTGCTGTTCCACCGACTTTGACCCCATTCACACCGGCCGTTTCCGCGCCGGGTGCTCAACTCTGCTCAAGTCCCTTGCGTCTACCAATTTCGCCACCCAGGCACGGGTGCAGCGATGATTGTACACAAGGGGGCTTCATACCGACGCGCGGCGCGCGCAGGGCTGAGGCGGCCTGAAGCGCCGTCAGGCGCCGGCGAGCAGCTTGGCGATCGCCGCGAAGGAGCGCGCCGCCGCCACGTCCGCCGCGGTCTTGCGATCCTTGTTGCGCAGGCGTGTGCTCGCGCCTGCCTGGAGGAGCTTGCCGACCAGAGCGCTGTCGCCGTTGCGGCTCGCGACGATTAGCGCGGTGTCGCCGAAGGTGTTCTGCGCGTCTATTTCCGCATGGTGCGCGAGCAGCCGCTCGACGATGTCGGCGTTGCCGGCGTTGGCCGCCAGCATGAGCATGGTGTCGCCGCGCGAGGTGCGTGGGCTCGTGCTCGCGCCCTTGCCGAGAAGCAGCTCGACCACCGGCGCCGCTCCCGCGGCGCACGCAGCGGCGAGCGGCGTGACGCCATTCGAGTCAGCATGGTCGGGACTGGCCTTGTTCCCGAGCAGCGCCCGCACGTTGTCCGCGCGTCCGGCCCGGGCCGCGTACCACAGGGCGGTGCGGCCCGCCTTGTCGACACCCTCGGTGGCGGCGCTCGCGTCGAGCAGCGCCTGCACGCCCTCGGGGTCGGTAGACTGCGCGACGATCATGAGGGCGGTGGTGCCGTAGGCGTCGCGCGCCTCGAGATGGGCGTGAGCGGCAATGAGGGCTTTGAGGATCGCGCCGTGCCCGCCCTTGGCGGCGGCCACCACCGGTGGCTCGGGGTCCTGGGCGGAGCCGTCGGCGGAGGCGCCGTGCGCGAGCAGCGCGCTGACGATGTCCGCGCGGCCTTCGCGTGTCGCCAGCAGCAGCGGCGAGGTGCCGTGCGGGTCGGCGTGCACCGTCCGGGCGCCGGCTGCGATCAGTGTCTCGACGGCCGCCGGCGTGCCGCTCACCACCGCAACGTCGAGCATCGCGAGTCCGTCGTGGGTCGTGGCGTTCGGATCGGCGCCCTTCGTCAGGACCGTCTTGAGGAGCTCGGGAGCCGGGCGCGCGGCGGCGACGGCCAGATCCGGCCAGCCCGCGTAGAGGTCGCGCTGGGCGCGCTGTACGCTGGTCGGCGGGCTCGGCGCCTCGACCGCATGACGCGCCAACGAGGTCGCGCCCTTGGCCTGCAGCCGTGCGACCACGTCGGCGGCGCCCCGCTGCTGTGCGAAGTCGAGAGCCGACCAGTCCTGGGCATCGCGCGCCGTCACGCTCGCACCCGCCGCCAGCAACCGGTCGACCACATCGATGCGTCCACTGATCGCGGCGTACATGAGCGCGGTATTGCCGGCCTGGTCGGCGGCGGCGACGTTTGCCTGCGCCGCCAGCAATGCCCCCACTGCGGCAGGATCGCCGGTCCGTGCGGCCAGCATGAGCGGCGTCGTGCCGTGCGCATCGGCGGCATCGACCGGTGCGCCCTTGCGGATGAGAAGCTCGATCGCCGGCGCCGAACCGGCCTGCGCCGCACGCGCGAGCGCGCCGCGCCCGAATTCGTCGCGAGCGCTGACGAGCGCGGGATCTGCGAGCGTGCCTAAGTCGGTCATGTCGGCGTCTGCGGCCGCCAGCCACAGCGCTTCGCGCCGCACGGCGGGATCCTTGAGCTGCGCTGCGGGCAGCAGGCTCGAGGGGAGCTCCTGGCGCGGCCCCGCCGCGCCCGCCGGCGGCGCCGGGGCGCGAAAGCCGAGCTCCCGGGCACGCGCGAGCCAATGGGCAGCACACGCGGGATCGGGCGGATTGGCATCCGTGCAGAGGCTCGCAAGACTGTAGGCGGCGCGTGCGTTGCCCGTCGCCGCCGACTTCTCGAGCCACGAGCGGGCCGTGGCCGGATCGGGCGGGCCGCGCAGCCCGTTGAGATAGAACACGGCGAGCATGTACTGCGCTTCCGCATTACCGCCCTCGGCCAGGCGCTGCAGCTCGCTCGCCGCAGCCGTGAAGTTCTTGAGGCGGATCGAGGCCTTTACGCCGTCGAGTGGATCGGCCGGCCGGGATACCCCTGAGGCCGTGCCCGCGGCCAGCAGGGCAAGCAGCGCCAGCGCGTAGTTACTCCTGGCCACGCTTGGTCTCGACGTTGATGCCGATGCGCTTCAGGAACTCCGACGGCAGCACGCCGCCGGCGCTCACGATCACAGCATCGTTGTCGACGCTGACCGTCGACCCTTCGTGCTCGATCGCGACCGCCTTGTCATCGATCTGCTTGATGTTGGATTTCATCAGCACCTTCATCTTGCCGTTGCTCGCCGCACTCTGGATACGCTCCCGATTGCGCGCCTTGGCGCGATCGAACTCCGCACCACGATACGATAGCACCACACCCTTGCTGCCGGCCTCGGCGATGCTGGCCGCAGCCTCGAGCGCGCTGTCGCCGCCGCCGACCACCAGCACTTCCTGGCCGGCATATTGCTCCGGGTCGATCAGGCGGTACACTACCTTCGACATCTCTTCTCCCGGCACGCCGAGCTTGCGCGGCGTGCCGCGCCGGCCGATCGCGAGCAGCACGCTGCGCGTCTGGTAGGTCGCCTTGCTCGTCTTGACGGTGAACGTGTCGCCGTTGCGCGCGATGTCCTCGACGCGCTCCTTGTAGTTGATCTTGATGTCGGTCTTCTTCTCGGCGTCCACCCAGAACTGCAGCAGCGCCTCCTTGCTCGTCTGGCGGAAATTTACCTTGCCGAGGAGCGGCACGTTGGCTGGCGCGGTCATCACCAGCTTGCCGCGCGGATACTGGAACACGGCGCCGCCCAAGGACTCCTGCTCGATGGTCACATAGCGCATGCCCTTCATCTTGGCGGTCAGGGTGGCCGCGAAGCCGGCGGGGCCGGCGCCGACGATCAGGACATCGAGCGTTCCGTTGGCCGCGGCGCCCCCCGAGCGGCGGGTGGCGATCGATTCCATCGCCTGACGGCCCTGCTCGAGCGCATTGCGGATCAGCCCCATGCCGCCGAGCTCACCCGCGATGAACATGCCGGGCACCGAGGACTCGAAGTGCGGCGTCACGACGGGAATGTCGACGCCGCGGCGCTCGCTGCCGAACACCAGCGTGATGGCATTGACGGGACAGGCGGTCTTGCACGCGCCGTGGCCGATGCAGTCGCCCGGGCTTACGAGCACCGCGCGGCCGCCGACCAGGCCGAGGACGTCGTGGTGCGCCTGCTCGGGGCAGGCCTTGATGCACGACTTGCAGCCGATGCAGCGGGTCGGATTGATCGCCGGATGGATCGAGGCCGGCTCGGCGGCACCGGTCTTCTCCTGTGCGGCGATACTGATCCGCTCGAGGCGCCGCCGCCGCCGGGCATGCCACAGAAGCAGCACCAGCGCGGGAACGAGGTAAAACAACCAGGTCAGAGCATCCATCGCGACCACACCAATGCGCGGCACGGTGGGGTACCGTACCTCCGAAGCATTACCGACACAGGCGGGCAATTGAGCAACAGATGACCCGCCTGCTCTGTGATATGACTCACAGGATCGCCGCGCTTTCCTGCGCGGGACCTGCGTTAACTCTAACAATAGCCGATGCTGTCGGTAACCAGCTTTTTGCTGCACTGCCCGCACCCAGAGCTGGCGGGAATCCCGATAGCTGTCGGCACCTTGCGACGCTGTCGGTGGGGAAAGACAGCATGCCTCCGCCGCCGCCGGGGTGTTATGTTGCCCGCGTCCGGGAACGTCCGACCTCCGGGAGCCCCGTCATAGCTACGCTCTGGTTCATCGCCGGCCTCGTGCTCGGCATCGTGGGTTGCTGGCTCGCGCCGCGGCTGTGGCCGCGCGCGAGCGCACTGCTCCGCGCGCGCCAGTCGTATGCCGTCGCGGGCGGGCTCATCCTCGCCTTTGCCGTGGCGGCAACGATCATCCACCTCGCGATTTCCTCGCGCCGCACACAGGCCGCCAGCCCACACCTGGCTGCCGTCGCTGCTGCAGCGCCTGGCGGCACTGCTGCCTCAGCGCCTCCGGCGCAATCGATGGAGGCCGCGGTCGCGACGCTCGAGGCGCGCCTCGCGAGCCAGGGCGGAAGCGATGCCGACTGGGAGCTCCTCGCCAAAGCCTACGATTTTCTGGGGCGCGCCGACGATGCGAAGCGGGCGCGCGCGCACGTCGCGAGCCCATCGCCCGGCGTCGCCGGCGGGAGCGCGGCCGCGATGAGCATGGAGACCCTGATAGCGGAGGCCGCCGCGGCCGGCAACGCTGGCGCTTCCCCGGCAGCGGCCCCCGCCGCTGCCTCTGCCTCGCCGGCAGCCTCCCTCGGGGAGCTGCAGAAGCGAGTCCACGATCATCCCCGCGATGCGTCCGCCTGGCTCACCCTCGCGGAGCTCTACCGCGAGCGGCACGATAATCCGGCGGCGCGCGATGCGCTGGCGAAGGTGGTGGCGCTGCACGGCATGACGGCGCAGTCCTGGGCCGACTACGCCGATGTGCTAGGCTCGCTCGCCGGCGGGTCGCTCGCCGGTGCCGCGGGCAGCGCCATCGATGAGGCGCTCGCCCTCGACCCGACCAACGCGAAGTCCCTGTGGCTCAAGGCGAGCCAGGCCCACGAGCAAGGCCACTTTGCCGATGCGCTTACCTGGTGGCACAAGCTTCGTGCCGTGTTGCCCGCGGATTCATCGGATGCGCGCGTCATCGACGGCAACATTGCCGAGGACACGCGCCTCGCGGGGCTCAACCCCGTCGCTGCCTCGGTCGCGGGCAAACAGGGTGCGAGCGCGCCCGCCGCGGCGCAGGGCGCCGAAGTCTCCGGCACGGTCGCCATCGACAGCCGCCTCGCGGCCCGGGTGCAGCCCGATTCGACACTCTTCATTTATGCGAAGGCCGCCGACTCGCCCGGTCCGCCGCTCGCGGTGCTGCGCACCACGCCCAAGACCTGGCCGGTGCGTTTCCGTCTCGATGATTCGATGGCGATGCTCCCGTCGCGCCGCCTGTCGCAGTTCGACAGGGTGGTGGTCGAGGCACGCATCTCCCGCAGCGGCCAGGCGAGCCCGGGCAGCGGTGACCTCGTCGTCACCAGCCCGGCGGTGAACCCGAGCTCCGGTCAACGGCTGGCCCTGGTCATCAATCACGAGATCAACTGAAGGAGCCCGCGGCCTCATGCCAGGAAGTGTTCCACAGACGGACGAGCTCGAGGACCTGACCGTTCGGGTCGTGCACCGCAGTCCGGTCGCGAACGCAACGCGGCCGGCGTCGGGCACGCAGCGCCCGCAAGGCGGGCTGCCCGGTGTCTTGGGCACGGCAGCGGCCAGCCCGTCCACTGCTGCGCCGCCGCAATCGCTCAGCGACACTCAGGCGCGAGCTACCGTTGCCGCAGCGCTGCGACTGGCGGGCAGCGCGCCTTCGCGCGCCTCCGTCGCTCCGCCGCCGCGACCGGTTGCCGCGCCGCCGGCGCGAGCGCCCGCCCTTCCGCCG
>DAHUXE010000140.1 GCA_027307325.1 Gammaproteobacteria bacterium
CGCCCGGGACGGCCGCCGCAGCGGCGGGCGCCGCGCCCGCCCCGGCAGCCGCCGCTGCGCCGGGAGCCGCCGAGGCGTCGTCGACCGAGCAGGCGGTCTACGGCCAGTCCTTCGACGCGCTCAAAGCCGGGAGTTATTCCATCGCGATCACGGGCTTCAGGGATTTCCTCAAGAGCTACCCGCAGAGCTCGCTCGCCGAGAACGCCCAATACTGGCTCGGCGAAGCCTACTACGTGAACCACGATTACGACTCGGCGGCCGACGCATTCCGCGCGGTCCTGAAGAAGTGGCCCGACGCGCGCAAGGCGCCGGATGCGCTGCTCAAGCTCGGTTACACGCAGTTCGAGCAGAAGCAGTTCGCGGCGGCGCGCAGCACGCTCAACGCGGTGACGCAGAGGTACCCGGGAACCGACGCCGCCAAGCTCGCGGCCGACAAGCTGCGGCGGATCCCCGCGCAGTAACCGCCGGACCGCTTAGGGCTTGCGCGACGGGGTAACGCGACATGAGCGCCTCGCGCCTTAAGGTCACCGAGATCTTCCACTCGCTGCAGGGCGAGGCCGACACCGTGGGCTTTCCGACGGTGTTCGTTCGGTTGACCGGCTGCCCGTTGCGCTGCCGTTACTGCGACACGCAGTACGCGTTCCACGGCGGAGAATGGTGGGAGCTCGCGCCGCTCGTGGCGCGGGTGCGCGAATTCGCGACTCCGTACGTGTGTGTCACGGGCGGCGAGCCGCTCGCACAGCAGGCGTGCCTCGCGCTGCTCACGATGTTGTGCGACGCGGGCCTGCGCGTCTCGCTCGAGACGAGCGGGGCGATGTCGCTCGCGGGAGTCGATCCGCGGGTGGTGCGCGTGGTCGACGTCAAGACGCCGGGCTCGGGCGAAGAGCATCGCAACCGCTACCAGGAGCTCGGCACCCTCCGCCGGCAAGACCTGGTCAAGTTCGTCATCTGCGGCCGCGATGACTACGAATGGAGCCGGGCGAAGCTGGGCGAGCTCGCGCTGCCCGCAGGCTGCACGGTGCTGTTCTCGCCCAGCCACGATGAGCTGCCGGCGCGTGAGCTGGCGGACTGGATTCTCGAGGACCGCTTGGCCGTGCGCCTGCAGATCCAGCTGCACAAGTATCTCTGGGGCAACGTACCGGGGAAATGACGTGCGCGCGCCACACGATCGCCTCGTATGAGCGCTGCGCCCGCGGTGGTGCTGCTGTCCGGCGGCCTCGACTCCGCCACGGCGCTCGCCATCGCCCGCGAGCGCGGCTTCCTCTGCCATGCGCTGTCGGTCGACTACGGTCAGAGGCACGCCGCCGAGCTCGAGGCGGCGCGCCGCGTGGCCCGCAAGGGCGGAGCGCAGGAGCACCGCATCATGCGTGTCGATCTCTCGGGCATCGGCGGCTCGGCGCTGACCGATCCGGCGATCGCAGTGCCCGAGCAGCCGACGAGCGGCATCCCGGTCACGTACGTGCCGGCGCGCAACACCATCATGCTGGCGCTCGCGCTCGGCTGGGCCGAGGTGCTCGGCGCGCGCGAGATCTTCATCGGGGTCAACGTGATCGATGCGAGCGGCTATCCCGACTGCCGCCCCGAGTTCATCGCTGCCTTCGGCGCGCTCGCGCGGCTCGCCACCCGCGCGGGCGTGGAGGGCAAGCCGTGCCGCATCGAAGCGCCGCTCATCGGTCTCACCAAGGCCGAGATCATCCGCGAAGGCACGCGCCTCGGCGTCGATTACGCCGAGACCGTGTCCTGCTATCAGGCCGACGCCGCCGGCCGGGCCTGCGGGCGCTGTGATGCCTGCCGACTGCGCCGCGCGGGCTTCGCCGCGGCTGCACTTCCCGACCCGACCCGGTATCGGTCACTGTAGTATCATGCCGCCCCCGCGCGGAGCGGACACTTCCAACAGCCACCCGCCGCGCACGCTGCAGCTTCGCCGGGGCGTTAGCTCAGTCGGTAGAGCATCGGACTTTTAATCCGCTGGTCGACGGTTCGATTCCGTCACGCCCCACATCGATTGCCCGCACCCACTCCCACTAGACTGTGGCTAAAAAGCCACAAAAGTGGTGACAAAGGTATGCCTCTGAGTATCATGTTCCCGGCGGCCTTGCGGGAGCTGAGAAGAATAGAGGCAAGCACCGCCATTGCATAAACGAAACACAGTTCGTCACAGCCTGGGGAGGCAAGACATGAAGGCAGTAGTAATGCTGGGACTCACGTCCGTCCTGGCACTGGGTTCGAGCGCCATCGGGGCGCAGACCAAGCCGGCCGAAGAGACCGAGAGCAACGCAACTTCGGCGACGCAGGAGGTGATCATCACGGGAACGCGGCGTAAGGACCGCACCGTCGCCGAGTCGTCGGCGCCGATCGACGTCATCGCCGGCAACGACCTGGCGTCGCAGACGACTTCCAACATGCTCGACACGCTGTCGAACCGGGTGCCGTCCTTCATCGTCGGCCAGAATTCGATCTCCGACGCTTCGAGCTTCGTGCGCGCGCCTTCGCTGCGCGGGCTGCCTTCGGACGAGATGCTCGTCATGCTCAACGGCAAGCGCATGAACCGCTCGGCGCTCGTGCAGGTCTACCAGGGCGGCGAGACGGAGCTAGCGTTCGGCTCCCAGGGTCCCGACCTCGCCTCGATTCCCTCCATCGCCGTCAAGTCGCTGGAGATCCTGCGCGACGGCGCCTCCGCCCAGTACGGCTCGGATGCGATCGCGGGCGTGCTCAACTACCAGTTCCGCGACAACCCATCCGGTATCGAAGTCAACGGGCATCTCGGCGAGTACTTCCCGGGACAGGGCTACAAGAACGACGGCACCGACCGCCAGGTCGCCGCGAACATCGGTCTGCCCCTCGGCGGGCAGGGCTTCCTCAATCTGAGCGCCGAGTGGTCGAAGTACGACCAGACGGTGCGCAACCCGACGCGCCCCTCGGCGCTGGCATTCTCCGAGCTCTTTCCCAACCTGGCCCCGCAGCTGCCGCACTGGCCGGGACCCGTGCAGCAGTGGGGTACGCCGCCGAGTGACGACTTCAAGGCCGTGGCCAATGCCGGCATCAAGCTCGACAACGGCGACCAGCTCTACCTGTTCATGAACTGGGCCAACATCGAGACCAACGAGAGCTTCAACTACCGCCTGCCGGTGACCGTCACCGATCCCAACACCGGCGATGTGTTCAGCCACCACCCGGCGTTCAGCAACATCTTCCTGGATGCGTGCGCCTCCGCGGCTTTCGCCACGTACTCCGGGTGCCCGGCCGGCGGATATGTCAACGACGCCAACACGTTCAACTTTGCCTCGTTCTATCCGGCCGGCTTCACGCCGCGTTTCTTCGGCACGACGCAGCAGTCCTTCGAAGCCGTGGGCTACAAGGGCGTGAATGCCTGGGGCATGACGTACGACATCTCCGGGACGAGGGCTACCAATTCGCTCGCGGTGTCGCTGCAGGGCACCCTTAATCCGTCGCTCGGACCGCAGTCGCCGAAGAGTTTCTACGACGGCAAGTTCGTGCAGAACGAGACCAACTTCAACGTCGACGTGACCTACCCCTGGCAGGTCGCAGGGTTTGCCTCACCCGTCACGGTGGCGGCCGGTCTCGAGTGGCGCGACGAGAACTATCAGCAGCTGCAGGGCGACCAGGCGTCCTACGCCGCCGGGCCCTATACCTCCCAACCGCTCTACAACTGCGTCGCGGCGACCCTCTCCTGCGCGCCGGACATCGTCGGCGGCTCGCAGGTGGTCGCCACGCAGTCGACCGCGTCCAACGGGTATGGCGGCATCTCGGCGGACGTGGACGCTTCCCAGATCAGCTATGCCGGCTACATCGATCTCGAGGCGGACGTGCTGAAGAACCTGACGCTCGGCGTCGCGGGCCGCTTCGAGGACTTCTCGTCCTACGGCAACACGACGCTCGGCAAGGTGCAGGCGCGCTGGAAAGTCAGCGACGCGGTGGCACTGCGCGGCACCGCCAGCACCGGCTTCCACGCGCCGACGCCGGGCCAGTACAGCGTCGAGACACTGAGCACGACGTTCCTGCCCGGCACTACGACGCAGGTACAGATCGGCACCTACCCGGTGACGAGCAGCATCGCTCAGTTCTTCGGTGCCAAGGCACTGCGGCCCGAGGAATCGACCAACTTCAGCGCCGGCATCGTGCTGACGCCGATCGATCGGCTGCTGGTGACGCTCGACACCTACCAGATCGACGTCCGGCACCGCATCGGGATCTCGCAGCAGTTCACCGTGTCGGCGGCCGACATCATCCAGCTCCCCGCCCTCGGGTACGTCGGACCGGGTGGAACCGTCCAGTACTTCACCAACGGCTTCAACACCCGGACCAAGGGTATCGACCTGGTGGGCACCTATCCCTTCGAGCTGGGTAACCTGGGTCGCCTCGGCACGACGCTGGCCTACAACTACAACAAGACCGACGTCACGTCCTTCGACCCGACGGTCATCACGCAGGCGCGCATCATCGATATCCAGCACAACGCGCCGAACAACCGCGCCAACCTGAGCCTCGACTGGAGCCGCGGAGCCTGGGGTGCGACGCTCTACGAGAACTATTACGGCACGTGGCGCGACGAGAACGACTATCCGGGGCAGCTGTTCTCCGCCAAGGAGACGACCGACCTCGATGTCTCCTATCAGGCGCTCAACTGGCTGACGCTGGCGGTCGGCGGACGTAACATCTTCAACGCCTACCCCGACGCGATCGCCAACACCGCGGCGAGTCACATCTATCCGCAGACCGGCGGCGAGTCGGACGGCGAGAAGTACCCGCGCACCGGCGGGCCGTTCGGCTTCAACGGCGCCTTCTGGTACGTGCGTTTCGTGGCGAAGTTCTAGGGAAAACGACGCGCCCGCCGCAGCCACGAGGCTGCGGCGGGTCCGGCGAGATCCGTGCGAGGTGCGGGGTGAGCGTGCGCAATATCCGTTCATGAGCCTGAAGCGCTTTCCCCGCCATCAGCTGACTTTCGGCGTAACGCCCATACACCCGCTGAAGCGCCTGAGTGCGCACCTCGGCGGCAAGGTCGAGCTCTACGCCAAGAGGGATGACTGCAACAGCGGGCTCGCTTTCGGCGGCAACAAGACCCGCAAGCTCGAATACCTGATCCCCGAAGCTCTCGCCCAGGGTTGCGACACTCTGGTGTCGATCGGAGGCGTGCAGTCCAATCAGACCCGGCAGGTGGCAGCGGTGGCCGCACACCTGGGAATGAAGTGCGTGCTCGTACAGGAGAACTGGGTCGAGTACCCGGATGCACTGTATGACCGCGTCGGCAATATCGAGCTCTCCCGTATCCTGGGTGCCGACGTGCGCCTCGATACGGCGGGCTTTGACATCGGCATTCGTCCGAGCTGGGAGCGGGCGCTGGAGGATGTGCGTCGCGCGGGCGGCAGGCCCTTTCCCATTCCGGCAGGATGCTCCGAGCATCCGCTCGGCGGGCTGGGTTTCGTGGGCTTTGCAGACGAGGTGCGCGCCCAGGAAGAAGAGCTCGGGTTTCGCTTCGACTACGTCGTGGTCTGCTCGGTCACGGGGAGCACGCAGGCCGGCATGGTGGTCGGTTTCGCGGCCGACGACCGTGCGCGGTGCGTGATCGGTATCGATGGGTCCGCCACACCCGCCAAGACGCACGCGCAGATCCTGCGTATCGCTCAGCATACCGCGCGTCTCGTGGAGCTCGGTCGCGAAATCACCGCCGCCGATGTGATTCTCGATACGCGCTACGCCGCCCCCGTGTACGGCCTTCCGGGCACCGGCACGCTCGAGGCCATTCGTCTCTGCGCGCGCCTGGAAGGCATGCTCACCGATCCCGTATACGAGGGAAAGTCCATGCACGGGATGATCGCGAGGGTCCTCGCAGGCGAGTTTCCCGCGGGATCCAAGGTGCTCTACGCGCACCTGGGCGGTGTGCCGGCGCTGAGTGCCTACAGCTACCTGTTTCGTAACGGCTGAGAGGCGACCGTCACGGCGACCGCAGTGAGTTCGTCCTTCACAGCCGGCCGGCCAGCTCGACACTGCGTGGCGCAGCGAGCCCGCCGAAGCGCTCGTCGATCGCCCTGAGGCGCCCCGCGGCCTCTCGGGTCGCACCGCGGTCGAGGAGCTCCTCGACTGCGCGCAGGCGCGCGGTAAGGTCCGCATCGAGCGCCGCGCGACAGCGCGCGAGCTTCCCGGGCTCCGGGGTCCGTGGCTCCAACAGCCGCTCGAGTGCCTGCGACAGCGCTCCGGGAAGGGCGATGTCGTGCTGCATGCGCGGTTGCACCGCCTCATCGACGTTCGCCACGCACCACTGGTGCAGCGAACGGACGCTCAGGGCGTCGTCGGCGAGATGGTCCGGGTCGCGCTCGCCGGTGATGTAGACGAGGCGCGTCTGCGACTGGAACAGAGCCAGCAGATCCTGCGGCGGCAGGGGCAGCTGCGGCGTTCCGATGGGATCGCTTCCGGCATCGAGGATCGCGCCCCGGAACAGGTCCGGGTAGGCGAGCGCGATCCGCAGCGCGACCCGCGAGCCGCCGGAGAATCCTCCCACGTACACGCGCCCGGGGTCGATCGGAAAGCGGCGTTGCGCTTCGGCGGCGGCCAGCAGCGCGAGCGGGACGCGGCGGCCCATGGGACTCTCGTCGTTCCCGGAGCGCGCGGCTGTAATGAACACCACGCCGAACCGCTCGAGGACCATCGCCCAGCCGGCCGGCAAACGCGCGTCCCGCCACGGGGGCACGAAAACCAGCAGGGCGAAGCCGTGCGACGGTGGTGGCGCGGCCGGCCGGTAGATCAGAAAGCGTTCGGAGCTAACGTCGAGAGGATAACGCGCCAGCGTCGCGCCCGAGTCGGCGAGCCTGCGCTCCTCGGCAAGCCGGGTGAGCGGACTCGCCATGCGGCGCAGCAGCTCGGTGTTCTCCGCATACGGGGCATGGTCCGCGGCGACGACGTCGTGCAGCGTCGCGCCTGCGGCGTGCGCTGCGACGCCCACAGCGGGAATCAGGGCCGCCGCCACGCAGCCGAGCGCGAGGAGTCGCATCTGGGTTGAAGGCTGCATCACGGTTGCATGCGCTGCGATTTCCGATCGCAACAGTCTGACTGATTTCGGCGCGACGCGCTGGTGGCCCGTACGTGAATTCGGGGCCGGGCGACTCACGGTCGGAGCGGGCATTTGTCGTAGCGGGCGGACAGGTTCTCTCAGGGGCCGGCGCACCGTACGCTGCGCGGCATGGCTGAGCGTCTCGTCATCCCGGGCCGGGAGGAAGTCGACCGGGAGCTTCAGGTGGCGCGCCCCTGGTGGCAGTTTTCCGCCCGCTTCAACGTTGCCATCTCGCAGAGCGTGCCGGTCGCGCGGCTGCACGGCCGCGAATCCGAAGGCGTAATGATGCGGTGGGGCCTCGCGCAGCGCAGCGTCCGCGGCACCATCGATCTCACCGACTGCGGCGCGGTCCGCAGCGACGCCCTGATGTCGGCGCAGGACCTGAAGAGCATGTGGATATGTGGCCAGCGCGGCATCGTGCCGCTTGCCGGCTTCTACCTGTGGCAGCGCGCGGCGGCGGGCTTCCATCAGCCCTTCTACGTGCGCGTGGTGAATCGGCCGGTCTTCGGTGTCGCGGTGCTGTGGACCCGCGCGGAAGCCAACGACGAAGTCATCGAAAGCTGTGCGCTGCTGACCGTCGCCGCCAATCCGCTCCTGGCGGAGATCAGCCCTGCGACGCTGCAGATGCCGGCAATACTCCGCTCGCAGGACTACCACGCGTGGCTCTCATCCGGCGCGGGCGAGGTGCAGGAGCTCCTGCAGTCGTACCCGCACAGCCAGATGGTCTGTCATCCCGTTGCGCCCTTCGTGAATCACCTCGAGTTCGACGAGCCGGGTCTGATCAGACCGGCTCATGGCTAGAAGCGTGCGGGAACCCGAAATCCTGCCGATGGTCGAATGAGTTTTGAGGCAAGGAGGAGCAACCCATGGACACCACCGTGTGGGAACAGGTGAAGGGCAAGGTCAGGCAGCAGTGGACGAAGCTCACGCATGAGGACCTGAGGCAGCTCGAAGGCCACGGCGAGCAGCTTGCCGCGAAACTCCAGCAGCGCTACGGCTTCACCAGAGAGGATGCCGAGCGGCAGGCAAAGGAATTCCGCAACCGCAACAACTGGAACTGACCGGCACGCCGCGCCGCGAGGATGAGCTGACTACACGCTCAACGAGCACCCGCGGCGCCGATGCTCGCCATCGGCCGGGAGGCAAGGACGGCCGCGAAGGGGCCGAACCAGATTGCGGCTGCGAACAGGATCGGAACCGCTGCCACGACGCCGGGTGGCACTGCGTCCTGTGCGCCGGCCGCGTACAACGCAAATGATTCCAGCGTGCCGGCGGAAATGAGCAGCGCCCCGAGCGGCCGATTCCCCCTGAGCGCAAGCGCGTGAAAGCCGATGCCCGTGACGAACCAGGGCAGGAAGAGCGGCATGAGCAGATTGTTCGACAGTGGCGAGGCAAGCGGAATCCTGACGATCAGCAGCCCGCAGCCAATTGCAGACAGCAGTGCGAGGCCCAGACGGAAGTGCTCGCGCGCGGCGAAGTAGACGAGGCACGCCAACGCGTAGAACTGGACCTCGACGTACAGCGACCAGTACACCCCGTCGATGCTGCGGAAGCCGGGCGTAGGCGCGAGGCGGCTCAGGATTACGGGGTCAATGAAGGTCACGGAGGACACAAACCAGGCCGCGCGCGCCGCAAACGGCGCGCGCGGGATCACCTGCATCGCGGCGAAGGTGATCACGCTGAAGATCAGCATGGCGGGCGCGAGGCGGGCGTAGCGCGCACTGCGAACTCGCCCGGCGTCCGGCAGCGCTCGAGCGTCAGCGCGATTACAAACCCGGAAATCACGAAGAACAGCTGCACGCCGTACTGCCCGAGGCGCACGTCCGGCAGGCCGGCGAGCGCGGTGCCATAGGGGTACAGACTCGCGGGATTGAGGGGCGGTCCCCAGCGGTAGCAGTAGTGAAATGCGACCACGGCGAGAATCGCGATCGTGCGCAGTCCGTCCAGGGTCGCGAGTCTTTGGCTGTCCAGCGGCGCACCTCCTCGCGAGACATTCAAGTACGCGCGCTCGAAGACAGTTGGCGCGGGCGACCGCAGACAAATGAGCCGCTCGGCCCATGGCGGCCGGGGAGTGGCAGGGAGCCGGGCGTTCGTCTTTAATCCGCTCCATGCCGACAGAGATATGGATCGGGCTCGACACCGGAGGCACCTATACCGACGCTGTCGCGCTCGATGGCGCGCGCCGGGTCATCGCCAGTGCCAAGGAGCTCACCACGCACTGGGACCTGTCGCTCGGCCTCGCGGCGGCGTTGCGCGCCGTGCTCGCGCAGCTCGGCGCGCGGCGCGTGCAGATCTCCCTCGTCTCGGTGTCGACGACGCTCGCGACCAACGCGGTGGTGGAGGGGCGCTTCAGCCCGATCTGCACGATCCTGATCGGCTTCAACGAGCAGATGGTCGAGCGCTCCGGCCTCAGAAGGGCAGGGGATGGCATCATCGTGCGCGTGCGCGGCGGCCACGAGGCGACCGGCGAGGAGGTCGAGCCGCTCGATGAGGCGGCGATCGACGCCGCGGTGCGCGAACACGGCTCCGCGGTCGAGGCCTTCGCGGTGGCGGCGATGTTCTCGGTCCGCAATCCCTCGCACGAGCAGAGTGCCCGGGCGCGCATCCGCGCGCAGTGCCCGCGCCCGGTTACCTGCAGCTACGAGCTGAGCTCGCAGCTCGACGCGCCGAAGCGCGCCCTCACCGCGGCGCTGAACGCCCGTCTCACGCCGCAGATCCGCCATCTGCTCGAGGCCCTGGAGCGGGTGCTGGCGCTCGAGGGGATTGCCGTCCCGGTGATGGTCGTCAAGGGCGACGGCACTCTCATAAGGGCCGAGGTGGCCCTCGAATATCCGGTCGAGACCGTGCTGTCGGGCCCGGCGGCGAGCGTCGTGGGTGCCGGATTTCTCAGCGGTCTATCCGACTTCGTGGTCGCCGACATGGGTGGCACGACGACCGATGTGGCGATCGTCCGCGACGGCCGGCCCGTGGTGCGTGGCGAGGGCGCGGTGATCGGCGGCTGGCGCACGATGGTCGAGGCCATCGACGTTCACACCTGCGGCCTCGGCGGCGACAGCGAGGTACACATCGACCGCGACGGTCACCTGCGCGTCGGCCCGCGTCGGGCCACGCCGCTCGGCCTCCTCGCGCAGCGCTTTCCGGATCTGCTCGCCGATCTTGCCAAGCTCGCCGCCAGCGAGCGGCTGCCGCCGTTCGCCGGGCGCTATGCCTTGCGCAACCCCGGCCGCGGTCCGGGAGCGCAGCTCGATCGGCTCGAGGGGCGGGTGTGGGACATGTTGACGGAGGTCCCGCGGCGGCTCGGGGACGTGGCCCGCACCGCTCAGGGAGTCGAGGCGGTGCGCAGACTCGTCGACCGCGGCCTGGTGACGGTCGCGGGCTTCACGCCGAGCGATGCGATGCACGTGCTCGGCCGGCAGCAGGGCTGGAGCGTCGAGGCGGCGCGTCTCGGGGCCGCCATCCTCGCAACCGAGGAGCGCAACGCGCGCGCGCGCGCAACGGGGGACAGTCCCGAGGCGCTGTGCGAGCGCACCTACCAGCACGTGGTGCGCGAGGCGGCGCGCGTCGTGCTCGAGTGCGCGCTGGCGCACGACCCGGGCATCGAGCCGAGCCATGGACGCTGGGGACCCCTCGGGCGTCTGGTCGAGGACGTGGTCGCGGGCCTGCCGTTCTCGCGGCTGATCGACGCTCCGCTGCGCCTGGCGACACCACTGGTCGCGGTCGGGGCACCGGCGGGTGCCTACTACCCGGAAGTTGCGCGCCGCCTCCGTGCCGAGCTCACCGTGCCGGAGCTTGCCGCCGCGTGCAATGCGGTAGGGGCCGTCGCCGGAGTGGTGTCCGAGATCTGCGAGGTTCTCGTCAACCAGCCGGCGCTGGATCTGTTCCGGGTGCACGATCCGGCCGGCAACCGGGATTTCGGCGATGCCGGCGCGGCGATCGAATATGCGCGCAGCGTATCGCGCGAGCTGGCCCTCGCCGCCGCGCGCCGTGCCGGGGCGAGGGACCCTCATGTCGAAACCTGGGTCTCGGAGCGCCGTGCCCAGGCGGGGGTTGCTGCCCGCGTCGACTATCTTGCCGAGGCCACCGTGCGCTCGCGGGCGACCGGGCGGCCGGCGAGTCACCTGCCGGCGCCGCCCCGCGCGTGAGCACCCGCGGGAGTCTCCTTTATATGGGGACGGACCTGTCCGGGCACGAACGTCCGCGGGGTTACCTGTCCGGGGAAATCGGTCAGTGCCCTGGGCCCATCGACGAGGGCAGGCGCATTGCGCCGGGATACGCCTGTCCAAGCTGCAGCACGTCGCTCTTGACGGATACCCGCGCCGCGGCCGCCTCTAGCGTCGAGTCGAGATCGATCGGCACCTCGATCGTGAGCTTGTCGAGGATCGTCGCGTCGGGTTTCGGCGCGCGTGCGACGGCTTTGCCCCAGGCCCGGGTGATCTCCGTGGCGGGAGCGACGGTCGCGCGGTGCACTTTCGTGCCGGTATCGGCCTCGGAGATGTGAGCGCGCGGGACGCTGCGGATTTCCATGGCCCCGGTGCTCGGGGTGAAGTCTATGAGCGCGATCCCGGGCTGGAGCGCACCGCGCGGCAGCGTCGTGCGCAGCAGCTCGGCGGTTACGCCGCCGAGCGTGCAGGCGTAGCCGCGCGAATAACGCGAGATCTGGCCCTGTGGGTCCACGCCGGCCACACGGCAGACCTCCCCGGCGCGCTCGTAACTCTGCTGAACCCCGTCCCCGAGTCCGATCCTGGTCGCCCAGTCGAGCGCGGAGCCGGTGGCTCCGAGCATCAGGGCGCGCTCGAAGTAGGCCGCGGCGGCAGCGGGATTCCGCGGGGTGCAGATGCCCTCGTTCACCATTCGCCCGACCAGGAAGGCAACTTCCCCGACGTCGAAAACTCCATCGTTCGCCGTCTTCACCGCCGAGTCGCAATCGCCGCGCTGGACGGCGGCAATGATGGAGCGCACGACGGGCGAAGACTGGAACTCGGGAACCTCGAGCGCCCGGGCCGTCGGCGCCGCGCCCAGGATCAGCGTAGCGCAGCAGGCGAGCAGGAAGCCTTTGTTGGAAATCCGCATGACGATCTCCAGCTGCTCAGCGCCCGCGAGCATGCCACAGCCGGCTACCCCGGGCGATAGCGGTGGCGGCTCAGTGCCCCGGCTTCATGCCGCTCACGTTCAGGGGCATCGCCAGCTTGATGTCGGCGGGCTGCGGGCGGCCCTCGCCGCTTCCGGTGCGCAGCCCGGCCGACTCGAGTGTCATATCGACGTCGAGCGGCATTTCGACGGAGAGCTTATCGAGGATCGCCGCGTCGGGCTTGGGCACCTGCGCGAGAGCGTTCTTCCACGCCCGCGTAATCTCGCGCGGCGCATCGACGAGCGGATGGCGCAGGTTCGAGCCGGTGCCTTCCTCAGCGAGCGCGACCGAGGGGGTACTGCGGATCTCCATGGCGCCGGTACCGGGCGTGAATTCGACCCGCAGCGCTCCCGAGCGGAACGCGCCGCGCGGCACGCTCGTGCGCAGCAACTCGGCGGCGAGGCCCCCCACCGTGCACGCGTAGCCGAGGGCATAGCGCGACATCCGCCCTTGCGGGTCCAGGCCACCGGTGCGGCACAGCTCACCGGCGCGCTCGTAGCTCTGCTCGACGCCTTCGCCGAGCCCGACCTTGGTCGCAAAGTCGAGCGCGGAGCCGTGGTCGCCGAGCTCGTTCGCACGCGCGAAGTAGCTGGCGGCGGCATTGCGGTCCTGCGCCGTGCAGATACCCTCGTTCACCATGCGGCCGAGGGCAAACACCACCGGCGCCTCGCCGGACGTGACACCTTCGTTTCCTGCCTTCACGGCCGCGGCGCAGTCGCCGTGGCTCATGGCCGAGAGGATGGGGCGCACCACCGACGCTCGCCATGCAACTGCATCCACCGCCTGGGCTGCAGGCACCGCACCAAGGGCCGCAACAGCGCAGCCTGCCAGCCAAACATTGTTCAGAACTCTCAAGTCGACTCTCCCTGGGCCGCAGCGGCGGCCGGTCGTGACGGGCAGCATGCCACAGCCGCCCGCCGCCGTAACAGGGCATCCCCGGCGGCGCGTAGAATCTCCTGACGGTTCGCGGGGCGGCAATGGCAACTGACTACGACGTCGTAGTGATCGGATCCGGTCATAACGGACTGGTGTGCGGCGCTTACCTCGCGAAGGCGGGGCTGCGGACGCTGGTGCTCGAGCGGCGCGGGCTCGTGGGTGGGGCCGCAGTGACCGAGGAGTTCTCGCCGGGCTTCCGCGCTTCGCGTTTCTCGTACGTGATGAGCCTGCTGCACCCGCGGGTGATCGGCGATCTCGAGCTGCGCAACCACGGTCTGGAGGTGCTGCCGGCGAACGACCTGTTCTGCCCGCTCGGTGGCGATCAGTACATCGTCTTCAGCGACGATCTCGCGAAGACGCAGGCGGAGTTCGCGCGCTTCTCGCGTCGCGATGCTGAAATTTACCCCGAGTTCGCGCGCCATCTGGAGGAGGCGGCCGCTCTGGTGCGGGGACTGCTGTTCGAGACGCCCGTCGACCCCACCCGCCGCCGCTGGAAGAACTTCCGCGACTCGGCCTCGCTCCTCTGGCGCCAGCGCACCGTCGGTGAGCGCATGTACCGGCTGATCGACCTCCTGACCCAGAGCGCCTACGACTATCTCTCGGTGTGGTTCGAGAGCGACGTCGTCAAGGCGGTGCTCGGCTATTACGCCTGTATCGGCACGTTCGCAGGTCCGCGCTCTCCGGGTACCGCCTACGTCATCCTGCATCACCTGATGGGAGAGCATGCCGGGGCCGGAGGCTGGGGCTTCATCCGTGGCGGCATGGGCGCGATCACGCAGGCGATCGCGCGCTCGGGACAACGCTTCGGCATGCAGATCCTGACGGACGCGCCGGTGACGGAGGTGCGGGTTGCGGACGGCGGGGTGCGCGGCGTCGGCACCGGCGACGGACGCGAATTCACCGCAAGGGTCGTCGTCTCGAATGCCGACGCGAAGACCCTGTTCCGCCGCCTGGTGAGACCAGAGCACCTGCCGCCCGAGCTGCTCGCGGAAGTCGACGCCTTCAGGACCTTCTCCACGGCCTTCAAGATGAACATCGCCGCGGAGAGTCCGCCGCACTACCGGGCCTTCGATCCGGGCCGGGCGGGATTCCGCTACCCGACCTACGTGCACCTCGCGCCCGGGATCGATTACCTCGAGCGTGCCTACGACGATGCGAAGTACGGCTGGTATTCGCGGCAGCCGTTCCTCACTCCGGTGGTGCCGACCATCGTCGACGACACGCTGGCGCCCGCGGGCAAGCACGTCGTCAACGTGTTCGGCGGGCATGCTCCCTATGCGCTGCGTGGCGGAGCCGACTGGGCGCAGGAGAAGCCGAATCTCGCGCGCGCCGCGTTCGCAGTGCTCGATGAAATGGCGCCCGGCTTCTCGAAGCAGGTGATCGATTTCGAGCTGCTGGTGCCGCCCGACCTCGAGCGGATCGTCGGCCTCCCGCAAGGACATATCTTCCACGGCGAGTTGAGCACCGATCAGCTCTTCTGGCAGCGCCCCGTGCCGCATTGGGCCGACTACCGCACGCCGGTCCGTGGGCTCTACCAGTGCGGCTCCTCGACGCATCCGGGCGGGGGCGTGTCGGGCATCCCGGGCCACAACGCGGCGCGCGAGATCCTCAAGGACTGGAAGCGGCTCAGATGAGAGCCGCTCAGCGCCGCGGGCGCAGGCGCGGAAACAGGCGCAGGTTCCGCACCAGCACCACGCCCGCGAAGATGACCGCCGTGCCGGCCCATTGCCGTACGTTCAGCCGCTCATCGAGCAGCGCCCAGCCGGCGAACACCGCGACCAGCGGGTTGACGTAGGCGTAGGTGCCGATGCGCGCCGGCGGCTCGTGGCGTAACAGATAGGTGTAGGCGAGGAACGCGAGCGTCGAGCTGAAGATGGCCAGAAACACCATCGCCGCAAGTCCCGCCGGCGACCACGCCCAGCGCGCGGCATCGCCGGTCGCAAGTCCGATGGCGGCCAGCGTCACCCCTCCCACCAGGAGGTAACTGGCGGTGAAGGCGAGTGGGTCGCACTCGGGCTGCGACTCGCGGATCGCCGCCGTGGCAAGCGCCCAGGCGAGGGCGCTTCCGAGCACCACCAGCTGCCAGCCGAAGCGGGCATGGAGGCCGACTCCGTGCGCCGACACGAGGATTGCCACGCCGACGAAGCCCACCAGCAGCCCGAGCCAGGTGCGCCTGCTCACCGGCGCCGGGTGGCGTCCGTACATGCCGGTCCACGCGATCCAGAACGCCGAGCTCGCACTGATGAGCGCGACCTGGCTCGAGGCGACGTGTTGCAGCGCGAGCACGTTGAGGCCGTTGCTCACCGCGATGCCGAGCAGCGAGGCGGAGACGGCCAGGCGCCAGTCGCGGGCGCGGGTCGGGAGCGTGAGGCCGCTGGCGTAGACGAGGAGTGTGAGCAGCGTCCCCGAGAAGCAGAAGCGCACGCCGGCGGCGAGCAGTGGCGGCAGCTCGGTCGCCATGATGCGGCCCACCGCGTAGCTGACACCCCACACGAGGTAGATGGTGAGGAAGCAGGCCTGGACCAGCGAGCGCCGGCGCGTCGCGAACAGGGCCGCGAGCAGCGGAGCGGGCGCCCCGGCAGTGCGGGCGCCGGACGGCGCGTCGCTCATCAGAAGTCCGTGTCGCGCGCTTCGAGGAGCGTCGGGCCCGGGGCCGCGAGCGCGGCGCGCACCCCCTGAATCAGGGCGTCGGGTCCCTGCACCCTGACTCCGCGTGCCCCGCAGGCGGCGGCCAGGCCAACGAAGTCCGGGTTGCGACCCGCCACCCCGATCGGCTCGATCCCGGCGGCGACCATGTCGTCGCGGATCTGCGCGAGCGCCTGGTTGTTCCACACGACGACCGGCAGGGGCAATTGCAGCTCGACCGCCGTCAGGAGCTCCTGCAGCGTGAACTGCACGCCGAAATCGCCGGCGAGCGCGACTACCGGTCTCTGCGGCTGTGCGATCTTTGCCCCGATCGCCGCCGGCAGCGCGAAGCCCAGGGTGCCGTAACCTGCAGGATGAAACCAACTGCCGGGCCGATCGGCTGCGAACGCATAGTTGCCCGTGTAGGCGATCTGAGTCATGTCGCTGAACACGACTCCCTCGGGCGGCACGGCGGTCCGCAACGCCCGCAGCGCGGCGAGCGCGGGGCTCCAGTGCGCGGCGATCTGCGCTTCGATCGCGAGCCGCTTAGCCTGCGCATCGCCTGCCACGCTGCGCCAGCCGCGGCGTGCGTGCACCGCGGCGGTGAGCTGCTCGAGCGCCGCCCGGGAGTCGCAGTGGATCGCGACCTCCTGCGCTGCTCCGTCGGCGAGCTGCGCCGCGTCGATGTCCACCCGGATGAGGCGGCCGGGAAAGGTGAGCCGGATCGCGGTGTAGACGTCGGTCTCGGCGAGTTCGGTGCCCACGGCGAGCACCACGTCCGCGGCGGCGATGAGCTCCCGGGTGGCGCGATAGGGGAGGCTGGCGCCGAGATTCGCGGGGTGGCTCTCCGGGAGGACGCCCTTGCCCGCGGTGGTCGTGACGAGGTAGCCGTCGAGCGCCTCGGCGAGTCGTGCGAGCGCCGCGCCCGCGTGCCGCGCGCCGCCGCCCGCGACGATCAGCGGCCGCTGCGCGCCCTCGAGCAGCGCGCCCGCCCGCCCGATCGCAGAGGCGTCCGCTTGCGGGACGGGCCCCGCAGGCGCGCAGCGCTCGGGCTCGAGTGCGGTCTTCTCCGCCAGCAGGTCGAGGGGAATGCCCACATAGGCGGGGCGCGGCCGACCGCCGCTTAAGTATGCAAGTGCGGCGGCGAGGTGCGCACGCACTTCGCCGGCGGAGCTGGCGTGCAGCGCCAGCCCGGCGACACCCGCCGCCGTGGCGCGCTGGTCGGCGAGCTCGTGCAACACACCCCAGCGGCGGCCGAGCGAGGCGCGCACCGGGGTGCTGGCGATGACGAGCATCGGCACCGAGTCCGAAGCGGCCTGGGCGATGGCCGTGAGTGCGTTGGTGAGGCCGGGGCCGGAGATGACGAATGCGGCGGCAGCCCGGCCGCTCGCCCGGGCAAAGCCGTCGGCAGCGAAGGCGGCGTTCTGCTCGTGGCGGGCGAGCACGTGGCGCACCCGCCGGGAGTCGAGCCCGCGGTACAGCTCGATGTTGTGTACGCCGGGGATGCCGAACGCGGTATCGATGCCGTTGGCCGCCAGCATCTCGATGACGTAGCGTCCGACTGTCCTTGAGGCTGCGCTCATGCGCTTGAAATGTTAGCACCGGCCACGCAGAGTTAGCGGTGTGAAATTCTCATCCCTCACGAAGCGGATCTCCGGCACCGGGGCCGACGCCTGGCTTACGCACTACGAGGCGGTCGCGGCGCGCACCCGGGGCGAGGACGTCATCGTGCTGAGCGTCGGTGACCCCGACATCGACACCCCGGCCCCGGTGCTCGAGCGCGCCATCGAGCAGCTGCGCCGCGGCGACACGCACTACGTCGCGGCGGCCGGGCGGCTCGAGCTGCGGCAGGCGAGCGCCCGCGCGCACGCGGCCCGCACGGGCCAGGCGGTCGGAGCCGAGAACGTCGTCTATCTCGCGGGGGCGCAGAACGCCCTGTTCGTCGCGTCGTTGTGCCTCCTGGGTCCCGGGGACGAGGTCGTGACCTTCGAGCCCATGTACCCGACCTATCCGGCGACGCTGGAAGTCGGGGGCGCGCGGATGGTGTGTGCGCCCACGGACGCGGGACTGCGCCCGGACCTGGCGGCGCTCGCGGCGCTCGTGACGAGCCGCACGCGCGCAATCCTCTGGGCGAGTCCCAACAATCCGAGCGGCTTCGTCTTCAACGAGGCGGAGCTTGCGGTCATCGGCGAGCTGGCCCGGCGCCACGATCTGTGGCTGATTGCGGACGAGGTCTACGCAGGTCTCGCTCCGGGGGGCAGGGTGCCGGGGCTCGCCGCGCGCCTCCCGGAGCAGGTGGTGACGCTCGGGAGTCTCTCGAAGTCGCATGCCATGACCGGCTGGCGCGCCGGGTGGCTCGTCGGCCCGCGCGAGCTCGCGGTCAACGCCGAGCTGCTCGCCATGTGCATGCTGTTCGGCTTGCCGGGCTTCGTACAGGAGGCGGCGATCACCGCGCTCGGCATCGCGCCCGAGGCCGAGCAGCGCACGCGCGAGTACTGCCGCATGCGCCAGCAGCGCTTCACGGCCGGCCTGCGCGGCATCGGCGGGCTGCGGCCCATCGAGCCCGAGGCCGGCATGTTCATGCTGATCGACGTGAGCGCCACCGGGCTCTCGGGCCGTGAGTTCGTACGCGCCCTGTACGGCTCGCAGAAGGTCTCGGTGATGGATGGGGCGGCGTTCGGGGCGGCGACCGCCCACTGCGTGCGGGTGTGCTTCGCGACCGACGAGTCGGGCATCGACTCGGCCTGCGAGCGGATCCGGCGCTTCTGCGCCACGGGGCTGTCAGGCACGTGCGCTGCCGCCCGCTGACGGGCCCGCATCCCGCAGCCGCGAGTGGCGCCGGCCATAGGCCGCGTAGATCACGAGCCCGAGCGCGGCCCAGACGCCGAGCTGCAGCCAGGTTCCGCCCGGCAGGCTCACCATGAGCGCCACGCAACTCACGATGCCGAGCACCGGTACCACCGGGACCCAGGGAGCGCGGAACGGGCGCTGAGCGGCCGGATCGATCCGGCGCAGCACCAGCACCCCGACGCACACCATCGTGAAGGCGAGCAGCGTGCCGAGGGAGATGAGCTCGCCGAGCGCTCCGAGCGGGATGACGCCGGCGATCAGCGCAGCGACGGCGCCCGTGAGCAGCGTGCCGATGAGCGGTGTCCGATGCGGGCCGCGCACCCCGGCCAGGGCCGGCGGCAGGAGCCCATCGCGCGCCATCGAGTAGAAGATGCGCACCTGTCCGACGATGCAGGCCAGCACGACCGACACGAGGCCTGCCAGCGCCACGACGCTCACCAGCGCCTTGACGGGGCCGAGCGGGACGCGCGCGGCCGAGAGCGCGTAGTAGAGCGGATCGGCGACGGCGAGCGAGCGGTAGTCGGCGAGGCCGGTGATGATGAAGCTGACGCCGACGTACAGCACGGTGCAGACGAGGAGCGAGGCGAACAGGCTCCAGGGGAGCGTGCGCTGCGGGTTGCGGGCCTCCTCCGCCAGCGTCGAGACGCCGTCGAAGCCGAGGTAGGCGAAGAACAGGATCCCCGCGCCGCGGGCGAGTCCCGACCAGCCGAACTGCCCGAAGCTGCCGCCGTTGGGGGGAATGAACGGCTGCCAGTTGGCGGGATGCACATAGCGCGCACCGACTGCCACCAGCACGATGAGCGCGAGCACTTTGGCGAGCACGATCGCGGCGTTGACTGCCGCCGAGGTGCGCGTGCCCGCGAGCAGCAGCGCCGTGCAGGCGAGTACCACCGTGACGGCGGGCAGGTCGAGCCAGGCGCCGGTCGCGAGCACATGGCGGCCGGCGTCGACGGTGAAGGGCGCCTGCGCGAGGAGCGGCGGGAACGCGAGACCCAGATCGTGCAGCGCCGCCTGCGCGTACCCCGACCAGCTGATCGCCACCAGCGAGGCGGAGAACAGCCACTCGAGCACCAGGCTCCAGCCGATGATCCACGCCGTGAGCTCGCCGAGCGTCACATAGGCGTAGGAGTAGGCGCTGCCGGAGATCGGCACCATGGCGGCGAACTCGGCGTAGCACAGACCCGCCAGAAAGCAGGCGACGCTCGCCAGCACGAAGGCGAGCGAGACCGCGGGCCCGGTCTGGTGGGCGGCCACCTCGCCGGTGAGCGAGAAGATGCCGGCGCCGATGGTGCAGCCGACACCGAAGGCGGTCAGGCTCCAGAAGCCGAGCGTGCGCTCGAGGTTCGGACCGCGCTCCCCAAGGCTCTCGGCGACGCACAGTGCGACGGACTTGCGCCGCAGGATCGTCAGGCCGCGTGCGCCCGCCACGGACTACTTCGGGATCGCCCCCCCGGGGGTGAGCTTGTCGATGGCGGCCGGCAGCGCCTGCGACAGCTTCTGCGCGAGATCCTGCGGGCTCATGCCGGTCTTGGCGGCAAGCTGGGCGAGGACCGCGCTGCTGCCGAACACCTTGCTGATCTCAGCGGGCGAGATGGCCTGATTCGCCCCGGTCGATACCCAGGAGCGCGCCGTAGCACCGAGTCCCTGGCTCTCGAGCTGGCCCACGATCCCCGGTACGCCGCCGTGCTGCTGGATGAACGTGTTGACCACGCTCGCCATCTCGGCACCGACCACGCCGCCGATCAATCCATCGAGAAGTCCCATAGGCCCCTCCGTTTCGTAATCCCAAGGGTTGGCGTTGAGGTGGCGCATTGTGCGCGCGAGGCCGAGGTGCGCTCAAGTCGCCGTGCTGCGCGGCATGGGCGGCGCCCTGCGCCGCGGCTGCCCGCTGCGGCGGGCGTGCGCTGCGCGCCGCGCTGCCTTATTATATTATTACGACGACATTAAAAAGAGCCGCCGCCCGAGGGGGCGCGCGGCTGGTGCTAACGAACATGAGACAGGTCAGAACACTGGGACTGCTCGGCACGGGGGTGATCGGCGGCGGCTGGGCGGCGCGAGCGCTGCACTTCGGCATCGATGTGATCGCCGCGGACGTCAAGCCCGAGATGGAGGCCTGGATTCGCGGCGCCGTTGCCAACGCTGAAGGGGCCTTGTCGCGACTCACGTTCGCGCCGCTGCCGCCGAAGGGGAAGCTGAGCTTCACCACCGATCTCGCGGCTATGGCGCGCCAGGCTGACTTCATCCAGGAGAACATCCCCGAGCAGCTCGAGCTCAAGCAGCGCACCCTGGCCGCCGTCAGCCGTCACGCGCCGCGCGAGGTGGTGATCGCTTCCAGCACGTCGGGCCTCATGCCGAGCGATCTGCAGCGCGACATGGAGTGTCCCGAGCGCTTCCTGGTCGCACATCCCTTCAACCCGGTGTATCTGCTGCCGCTGGTGGAGCTGGTGGGCGGCAAGGCGACTTCTGACCTGGCCATCGAGGCGGCGTCGCGCTTCTACACCTACATCGGCATGCACGCGCTCAAGGTGCGGCGCGAGGTCCCGGGCCACCTCACCGACCGGCTGCAGGAGGCGCTGTGGCGCGAGATTCTTCACATGGTGAACGACGGCGTCGCGAGCACCGGGGAGCTCGATGACTCGATCGTCTACGGACCTGGCCTGCGCTGGGCAGCCATGGGCACCAACCTCATCTACCACCTCGCCGGCAGCGAGACCGGCATGCGCCACATGCTCAGGCAGTTCGGCCCCTGTCTCAAGTGGCCATGGACCCGCCTCGAGGCGCCCGAGCTCACCGAGCAGCTGATCGACCGCATGGTGGAGGGCACGCGCGCCCAGGCCGCGGGGCGCTCGATCCGCGAGCTCGAGCGGCTGCGCGACGATTACCTGGTGGCGATTCAGCAGGTGCTGCGCCAATTCAACATCGGGGCGGGGGCGACGCTGCGGGCGCTCGAGGAGCGGCTCTACGAGGCGGGGGCCGCGGCCGCGCGCGGCGCGCTGCTGGCGGCGGCCGCGGGGGATTCTCCGGGCGCGCTGCGGCTCGTGGAGACGGAGGTGCGCCCGGAGTGGGTCGACTACAACGGACACATGACCGACTCGCGCTACCTGCAGGTGTTCGGCGATGCGACCGATGCGTTGCTGCGCTACGCGGGTGTCGACGATGCCTACCGGCGCTCCGGACGGGCGCTTTATACGGTCGAGACCCACGTCACGCACCAGGCCGAGGCGCGTGCCCTCGAGCCGCTCTATGTCGCGAGCCGGGTGCTCGAGGTCGACGACAAGCGCGTACGGCTCTTTCATGCGTTATGCCGCGGGCGCGACGCTGCGCAGGTCGCCACCGCCGAGCAATTGTACCTGCACGTCGACGCCACCGCTGGCAAGGCCGCGGCGATGGACGAGGGGGTGCGTGCGCGCCTCGCCGCGCTGCAGGCGGCGCAGGCGCGGCTGCCGCTGCCGCCCGAGGCCGGTCGCCTCGCCGGCAAGGCGCGCTGATGCCGAAGATCGTCGATCACGAGCGGCGCCGCGACGAGATCGCTCTGGTCGCCTGCCGGGTCGTGGCGGAGCACGGCTTCGAACAGGCGACCATCGTGCGCATCGCGCGCCAGGCTGGCTACACCACCGGCATGGTGGCGCACTACTTCGACACCAAGCAGGAGATCGTCATCGCGGCGTTGCGCCTCATACTGCGCCGGATCGAGGAGCGGCTGACGGCGGCGGCCGGGGAGGGCGACCGGGAGCTGCTCGCTTTGCTCACCGAGGCGCTGCCGGTCGATGCCACACGCTTCACCGAATGCGCGTTCTGGGCGGCGTTCTGGGGTCAGGTATCGGCCGACGGGCGGTTGAAGCGCATCAACGCCTGGGTGCACCGCGAGTACCTGAAGCTCTTCGAACGCTGCCTGGCACGCGGCTGGCCCGAATGGCGGCAGTGGCCACCACAGGTCCGCGACCGGGTGCTGCGCTCGGTAGTCACCTTCATCAACGGCCTCACGGCGAGCGTAGTGGCGAGTCCGCGCGACTGGCCGGCGGCACGCCAGGTCGGGCAGCTGCGGCTGCAGCTCGAGATGCTGCACGCCTGGGCGGCGGGCGGGCGCGCCGCGGGCGCAGAGATGCGCGCAGCCAAGCGCGCGGCCGCCGCCCAGGCTTAAGGAGTTACCGTGGATTTCAGCCTCACCGAAGAGCAACAGCTGATCGTCGATACGACACGCAGGTTCGTGCGCGAGGAGCTGGTTCCGCACGAGAGCGAGGTAGAGCGCACCGGCGAGGTGCGCGGGGATCTGCTCGCAGAGCTCAGGACGAAGGCCATGGGCGCGGGTCTGTACGCCGCCAACATGCCGGTCGAGGTCGGCGGCGCGGGGCTCGACGGCGTCGCCTGGGTGCTCTACGAGAAGGAGCTCGGCCACACCAGCTACGCGCTGCAGTACGGCTGCGTCGCGCGCCCGTCCAACATCCTGCTCGCCTGCGAGGGCGAGCAGCGCGAGCGCTATCTGCTGCCGGCGGTGCGCGGCGAACGCACCGAGTGTCTGGCGATGACCGAGCCGGAGGCGGGTTCGGACCTGCGCGGCATGAAGACCTGCGCGACGGCGCACGGCGGGGATTTCGTGATCGACGGGACCAAGCACTTCATCAGCCACGCCGATCACGCCGACTTCGTGATTCTGTTCGCGGCGAGCGGCGAGGAGGAAGGAGCACACGGGCGCAAGAAGCTGATCACCGCCTTCCTGGTCGACATGGGAACGCCCGGCTTCGAGGTGCGCCGCGGCTACCGGAACGTGTCACACCGCGGCTATACCAACAGCATCCTCGAGTTCACCGGCTGCCGCGTGCCGCGCGCGGCGGTGCTCGGCGAGCTGCACCGGGGCTTCGAGGTGGCGAACACCTGGCTCGGCGCCACGCGCCTGCAGGTCGCGGCCAACTGCCTGGGACGGGCCGAGCGCGCGCTGGCGCTCGCGACGCAGTGGGCGGCGCAGCGGCGCCAGTTCGGCCAGCAGATCGGCAAGTTCCAGGGCGTCGCCTTCAAGCTCGCCGACATGGCGGTCGAGCTGCGTGCCGCGGAGCTGCTGACGCTCGAGGCGGCCTGGAAGCTCGAGCGCAACAGCGCCACCGACATGGACATGGCGATCGCGAAGCTCAAGGCGAGCGAGATGCTGGCGATGGTGGCGGATGAAGCGCTGCAGATCCACGGGGGCATGGGGCTCATGACCGAGCTGCCGCTCGAGCGGATCTGGCGCGATGCGCGCATCGAGCGCATCTGGGACGGCACCAGCGAGGTGCAGCGGCATATCATCTCGCGCGCGCTGCTCAGGCCGCTCGGTGGCTAGCGGCCTTTCCACACGGGCTTGCGCTTCTCGGCGAAGGCGCGCGCGCCTTCCTTCAGGTCCTCGGAGCGGATCACCTTCTGCACGGCGTTGAGCGCGTCGTGCACCTCGAAGGCCTGATGCTCGGGAATCATCTCGGTGTGGCGCAGCAGCTGTTTGATCGCCGGGAAGAGCAGCGGCGGCCCTGCGGCCAGTGACTGCGCGATCTCGCGCGCCCTGGCGAGTGCGGTGCCCTTCGGCACCACGTGGCTGGCGAGTCCCCAGTGCTTGGCTTCCGCGGCCTCCATCCAGCGGCCGGTCATGAGGAACTCCACCGCGACGTGGTACGGGACGCGGCGGCGCAGCTTGATCGTGCCGGCGTCCGCCAGCACGCCGACGTTGATCTCGGGCAGGGCGAATTTCGCGTGCTCCTCCATGACGATGATGTCGGTGCCGAGCACCAGCTCGAAGCCGCCGCCGCAGGCGATGCCGTTCACGGCCGAGATGAGCGGCTTGTCCAGGTTGCGCGGGTAGTTGAGTCCGCCGAAGCCGGCGGCGCCCCAGTCGGTGTCGGATTCCTCCCCGGCCGCAGCGCCCTTCAGGTCCCAGCCGGCGCTGAAGAAGCGCTCGCCGGCGCCGGTGACGATGCAGATACGCAACGCCGGGTCGTCGCGGAACTCCTCGAACACCTTGTTGAGCCGGCGGCTCGCGGCGAGATCGATCGCGTTCGCCTTGGGGCGATCGAGCGTCACTTCGAGGACGGCGCCGGTGACGGCCGTGTGGACGCCGGCGGATGTGCTGTGGGTAAGGTCTGACATTGCTGTTACTCCGCGAGGCGGATCAGGGCGTCCACGGCCACCGCGCCGAGCGTCGCCGGACGCACGATGACGGGATTGATATCGAGCTCCGCCAGGGTCTCGAGATTGGCCTGCGCATAGCGGGCGCACGCGAGGGCGGTCTGCACCAGCGCCGGCACGTCGCCGGCAGGTCGGCCGCGGAAGCCCGCCAATAATCTTGACACACGCAGCCCAGCGAGCGCCGCCTCGATGGACGGGGCATCGAAGGGCGGCAGCAGAGTCACGCTGTCGCGCAGCAGCTCGGTGAGCACGCCGCCGGCGCCGAGAGTGAGCAGCTGGCCGAACTGCGGATCGACCGTGACGCCGACGAGTACCTCGGCCACGCCGTCGGTGACCATCTCCTCGATGAGCAGCGAATCGGAGAGCCGGGCGAGGCGCTGGGCGGCCTGCGCCGCCTCGGCGGCGCTGCGCACATTGAGCAGCACGCCGCCGGCTTCGGCCTTGTGCTCGAGGTCGGGGGTCGCGGCCTTGACGACGACCGGGAAGCCGAGCGCCTCCGCGGCACCGGCCGCATCGCGCGGGTGCACCACGGCGGAGCGCGGCACGCGTATGCCGTAGGCGGCGAGCGCCGCCTTGGCCTCGTGCTCACTGAGCGCGCGGGCGGGCTCCTTGAGGGCTCGCGGGCGCCGCAGCTCGACGCCCGCGCCGTGGCGCCAGGCCGCGCCGACGCCGCCGGCGAGGTCCAGTGCCTCGAGGCCTTCGCGCTGCCCCTGCAGCGGCACGACTCCCGCGGCCAGGCAGCGTTCGCGTGTTGCGGCGCCGAGCGACTCGGGGAGGGAGGAAATCACCGCTCCGCGGCTCGGTGCCCCGGGAATCGCCGCGATGAACTCTTCGATGCCGTTCAGGTAGGCGCTGGCGTCCGCTTCACCCTCGGGCGGACAGTCGATCATGAAGCCGACGGCGTCGAAGCCGGAGCGCTGCGCCACCGAGAACATGGCGCGCATGCGCGGGCGGTCGAACCAGACGTAGGTCTGGAAGTCGAACGGGTTCGCGACCGCCACCCGCTCGGAGAGAATCTCGCGCAGGCTCGCGGCGCTCGCCGCCGGCAGCGCAGCAAACTCGAGACCGAGCTGCCGCGAGCTGTCGGCGGTCATCGCCATGTCGCCGCCGGAGGCGCCCATGACGAGCACGCGCTTGCCGGGGAGCGGTCCGCCGCAATGAAATACCTTCAGCGTCTCGCACAGGGTGCCGAGCGAGTCGCAGCGCGCGATCCCGGCGCGGGCGCAGAAGGCGTCGAAGGCGGCGTCGGCGCCGGCGAGCGCGCCGGTGTGCGTGTGGGCGGTGCGTGCGGCCGCGGCGGTGCGCCCGGCCTTGACGAGCGCGATGGGCTTGTGGGCAGCGCGCGCAGCCGCGACGGCGTGCGCGAAGCGGCTCATATCCTTGACGCCCTCGAGGTACAGGCCGAAGGCGGTCACGCGCTCATCGGCGGCCAGCAGCTCGATCAGGTCCTCGGCCGCGAGGCGCGTCTGATTGCCGACCGTGAGGAGGCAGCCGATCGGCAGCGAGCGGCGGTTGAAGAGCAGATTGAGCGAGATGGTGCCGCTCTGGCAGATCAGCGCCACGCCGCGCTCGCGGCGCGCGCCCACCACCTGATCCGGCCACAGCGCCACCCCATCGAAGAAGTTGATGAAGCCGTAGCAGTTCGGGCCGAAGAAGGGCAGGTCCGGCGCGCTCGCGAGCAGCTCGTCCGTGAGGCGCTGCCCGTCCGCCGTGCCGCTCTCGGAGAAGCCGGCGGCAAAGCACACGAAGCCGCCCGCGCCGCGGGCGGCGAGCGCCGCGGCGATCGCCGGCACCTCGCGATTGGGCGCGGCGACGAACGCCGCATCCGGCGCGCCCGGTAGCTCGGCGACCGAGCGGAAGTAGCGTTGCCCGGGGGTGGAGGGGCGCGACGGATGCACGCGCCAGAGCTCGCCCGAGTAGCCGACCCTGCTGCTGGCGGCGGCCACCGCGTCCGCCCACTCGCCGCCGACCAGCGCGACGCTGCGCGGGGCCAGCAGCCGCTGCATGGCACGGGGGTTCATTGGCGCGCGCCGCCCGCGAGGCTGAGGGCGCGCGATGCCGGACCGAAGCCGGCGGCGGGAGCTGCCGCGGCGAGCGCGGCAATCGCCGCAGCGACCTCGGGCGGAAAGGGCGCGGAGCCCGCAGCATCGCCCTGACGCACGTGCAGCAGCATGAACTCGACGGTCGCGGCCACGGGACCTGCGGGGAGGCGGCGGAGCGTGAAGCCCGCGTGCAGCCGCTTGACATCGCTGCCGAGGATCGTCACCTCGACCGCGCGGCGGTCGCTCTCCTTCACCTCGGAGAGGTAATGCACGTGCATTTCCAGGGTGTAGAGGGTGCAGCGCGTGCGCCTGCGGTAGGCGGCATCGATGCCGATACGGTCCATGAGCGCATCGCACGCGCTGCTCGCGATGAGCCCGTAGTACGCGTCGCGAACGTGGCCGTTATAGTCGATCCACTCCGGCAGCATCGCCGTCTCGTAAATGGGAACTGCAGCCACGGCAGGAATTCGCGCCCGGCTCAGTGGAGCTCGAGACGGTCGCGGGCCTCGGCCGCGGTGACGACCCGCGCGCCCATGGCCTCGATGATCGTGCGGGCCTTCTCGACCAGCTGCGCGTTGCTCGCATAGACGCCGCGGCTCAGGTACAGGTTGTCCTCGAGTCCGACGCGCACGTTGCCGCCGAGCAGCACCGATTGCGCTACCCACGGCATCTGCATGCGGCTCACCGCGAACGAGGTCCAGACGCACCGCGGCGGCAGGTAGTTCACCATGGCGAGCAGATGGGCGGTGTCCGCCGGCACTCCGTAGGGAATACCGGTGCACAGCTGGATGAGCGCCGGCGCGCCGATGAGCTCTTCCTTGATCAGCTGCCTGACGAACCAGAGATTGCCGGTGTCGAACACCTCGAGCTCCGGCTTCACCCGCAGGTCGCGCAGGATGGCGGCGCCCTTGCGCAGGTAGCCGGGCGTCGAGACATAGGCACGATTGCCATCGCCGAAGTTGAGCGAGCCGCAGTCGAGCGTGGCGATGTCCGGGCGGTAGAGCCCCTCCTGGCACAGGTCGATCACGTGCCGCATGCGCTCTTCCTGACTGACGAAGTCCGTGCCCGCCGCCGGCGTGTCGGCGAGCCCATGGTCGCCGACGCAGATATATCCGCCCATGCCGCAGGTGAGGTTCACGAGCACGTCGACCTTGCTTTCGCGGATGCGCCGCACGACCTCGCGATAGTGGCGCGTCGCCATGCTGAAGGCGCCGGTTTCGGGATCGCGCACGTGAATATGTACGATGGCGGCTCCGGCGCGGGCCGCCGCGACCGCGGATGCCGCGATCTGCTCGGGGGTGATCGGGCAGTGCGGACTCTTGGTAACCTTGGTGTCGTCGCCGGTGACGGCGCAGGTGATGATGACGTCGGAGTTCATGTCGGCCCTCGAGCGCGGCGCGGGTGACGTGGTAATATTATGGCGATAATAATATAGCTTCGCGGCGCGGCGCGGCAAGCAGCGCCCGGGTGCGAAAGGAGCGGCTCATGCAGACTCAGTTGTTGATCGGCGGACGGCTCACAGGCGGCGAGGGGCCGCCGGAGACGGTGCTCGATGCGGCGAGCGGAGCGGCGATCGCCACGGTGGCGTCGGCGAGTGTCGAGCAGGTCGGGGCGGCGGTGGCCGCTGCCCAGGCGGCCTTCGACGGCTGGGCGGGCACGGCCCCCAGGGACCGTGCGGCGCTGCTGCTCAAGATCGCCGACGGGCTGGAGCGCGAGGCGGCCGCTTACGCGGGCCTCGAGTCGCGCAACACCGGCAAGCCCCTCGCGGCGATGCTCAACGACGAGATGCCGTCCATCGCGGACGTGTTCCGTTACTTCGCCGGCGCCTGCCGCATTCCGCAGGGGCTCGCGGCGGCGGAATCCCTGCCGGGCCATACCAGCATGATCCGCCGCGACCCGGTGGGTGTCGTGGGCTCGATCGCGCCATGGAACTATCCGCTGATGATGGCGGCGTGGAAGATCGCGCCGGCGATCGCCGCTGGCAATACGCTCGTTCTCAAGCCCTCCGAGCAGACGCCGCTCACGGCGCTCAAGCTCGGCGAGCAGCTCGCCGGGCTCCTGCCCCCCGGGGTCGTCAACATCGTGTGCGGGCGCGGCGAGCCGGTCGGCGCGGCGCTCGCGGCCCATCCGGGCGTGCGCATGGTGTCGCTCACCGGGGATGTCGGCACGGGCCAGAAGGTGCTGGCCGCGGCCGCCGCTAACCTCAAGCGCACCCACCTCGAGCTCGGTGGCAAGGCGCCGGTCATCGTCTTCGACGACGCCGATCTCGAGGCGGTCGTGGCCGGAGTACGCACCTTCGCCTTCTACAACGCCGGCCAGGACTGCACCGCGGCCTGCCGCCTGTATGCGGGCGAGCGCATCTACGAGCGGCTGGTGGCGGATCTCAGCAGCGCGGCCCGCAGCATCCGGGTCGGTACGCAGCAGGAGGCGGGCGTCGAGATGGGCCCGCTGATCTCACAGCGGCAGCGCGAGCGCGTCGCGGGCATGGTGGCGCGCGCGGCGGCGTCGCCGCACATGGAGGTCACGACCGGCGGCAAGCAGCGTGCCGGCGGCGGCTTTTTCTACGAGCCGACGGTGATCGCCGGCGCCCGCCAGGGGGACGAGATCGTGCAGCGCGAGGTGTTCGGGCCGGTCGTGTCGGTCACGCGCTTCGGCGACGACGCCGAAGCGCTCGCCTGGGCCAACGATTCCGAGTACGGGCTCGCCTCCTCGGTGTGGACCCGGGACATCTCGCGGGCGATGCGGGTCGCCGCGCGGCTGCAGTACGGGGCCACCTGGATCAACACGCATTTCGCCACGGTGAGCGAGATGCCGCACGGCGGCTTCAAGCGCTCGGGCTACGGCAAGGACCTGTCGGTGTACGCGCTCGAGGACTACACCGTGGTGCGCCACGTCATGGTGAAGCTCTGATTTGAAGCTCGCATCGGACATTGCGCTGCGCTGTCCTGCTGCGCGCAAGCCCTGGGCGCACATCCCTGTGCGCCCGCTCGGCGCGCTGCGCCTCGCCCTGGCACGATGCTCGCGGCGGCGCGCCAAAAGCGCGGTTTCGGCGCGCCGCCCGCCGCCGGCGGCGGCGGGCACATTGCGCTGCGCTGTCCTGCTGCGCGCAAGCCCTGGGCGCACATCCCTGTGCGCCCGCTCGGCGCGCTGCGCCTTGCCCATGTGCCTGGGCAGCGGATTGCTGATTTCCGTGCTGGTCCTCGCCGCCTGCGGCGGCGGCGCGCACCGCGGCGGCGAGCAGCCCGTGCTGCACGTCTACAACTGGGCGGATTACATCGGCACGGACACCGTCGCCGAGTTCGAGCGCACGAGCGGCATCCGCGTCGACTATGACACCTACGACTCCGACGAGACCCTCGAAGCCAAGATGATGGCGGGCGACTCGGGTTACGACATAGTCAGCACCTCGACCGACTATTTCGCGCGCCAGATCAAGGCCGGCATTTACCAGCGCCTCGACCGCAGCAAGCTCCCAAACTGGGGCAACCTCGACCCCCACGCACTGGCGATCGAGGCCGCAGCCGACCCCGGCAACGCTCACGCGATGCCCTACCTGCACGCGGTCAACGGCTTCGCCTATAACGTGGACCAGATCCGGGCGCGCATGCCGGACGCCCCGGTCGACAGCCTCGACCTGATCTTCAAGCCGGCGATTCTCGCCCGCTTCGCCGACTGCGGCGTGTCGTTTCTCGACTCCGCCGAGGACGTGCTGCAGCTCGCGCTCAATTACCTGCACCTCGACCCGAACACGCAGAGCGCCGCCGACTATGCCCAGGCGGAGAAGCTGCTGCTCGCGGTGCGCCCGTACGTCAGGGCCTTCGACTCCTCCGAGTACATGAACGGGCTCATCAACGGCGAGTTCTGCATCTCCATGTCGTGGTCGGCGGATTACTCGACCGCGCGCGCCCGCGCCCGGGCGGCGGGGGTCGACGTGCACCTGGCGTTCACCGTGCCGAAGGAGGGCGCCAACGGCACTTACGACGCGCTGCTGATCCCAGCCGATGCGCCGCACCCGCAGAACGCGCACAAGTTCCTCAACTTCATCCTCGAGCCGAAGGTGATCGCGGCCATCACCAACGAGATTCACTACGGCAACGACAACCGCGCGGCCGATGCTTACGTCGATCCGCAGATCCTCCATGACCCGACGATCTACCCGACGCCCGCAGTCGAGGCGCGGCTCTATCACTCCCACGAGGTCGCGCCGCCGCTCGAGCGGCTGCGCACGCGCACCTGGACCCGCCTCAAGACCGCGCTTTAATTATGGGCGGCCATCCTGGCCGCCCGCTCGGTCCTTCGGCCCTCGCCCCTGTGCCTGGGCAGGGCGCGCAGCGCTCACTGCTCTGCGAGCTGCATCTCGAGCCGCCGGCGGCGCTCGGCGCGTTTCATGAGCCATCCGGCGGCGAGGATGACGGCCCCCACTGCGCAGACGATGAGGCTCGCGAGCGCGTTGATATCCGGGCTCACGCCGAGCTTCACTTTCGAGTAGATCACCATCGGCAGCGTGCTGGCTCCCGGGCCGGAGACGAAGCTCGAGATCACGAGGTCATCGAGGGAGAGCGTGAAGCACAGCAGCCAGCTGGACACGATCGCGGGGGCGATGATCGGCAGCGTGATCTCGAGAAAGGCGCGCGCGGGACCTGCGCCCAAGTCCATGGCGGCTTCCTCGAGCGAGCGGTCGGCGCTTGCGAGGCGCGCCTGAACGGTGATCGTCACATAGGCGGTGCAGAAGGTGACGTGCGCGAGGACGATGGTGGTGAAGCCGCGGTGCGGCCAGGAGATCAGCTGCATCATCGAGACGAACAGCAGCAGCTGCGTGATCCCGGTGATGATCTCCGGCATGACGAGCGGCGCATTCACCATCCCGGTGAGCAGGAGCCTCCCGGGAAATCTGGCGAACCGCACCAGCGCGACGGCTGCCAGCGTGCCGAGGACCACCGCGCCGCTGGAGGCGCTCACCGCCACTTCCAGCGACAGCAGCGCGGCTTCGAGCAGCTGGCGGTTGTGCCACAGCGTCCCGTACCAGGCGGTGGAGAAGCCACCCCAGACGTTGACCAGCGGCGAGGCGTTGAACGAGTAGCCGATCAGCACCAGGATCGGGATGTAGAGGATCGCGATGCCGAGGCACAGCACCGAGAGCAGGAACAGGGACGAGCGGCGTTCCATGCCTTCTTCAGGCCTCGAGCTGGCGCACGTTGTAGTACTGGTAGATGGCGATCGGGCCGACCAGCAGCAGCAGGAACGCGATCGCGACCGCCGCGGCCACCGGCCAGTCGTGATTACCGAAGAACTCGTCCCACAGCACGCGGCCGATCATCAGGTTGTTGGGTCCGCCGAGCAGCGAGGGGATGACGAACTCGCCCACCGCCGGGATGAACACCAGCATCGACCCGGCGATCACTCCCGGTACCGAGAGCGGCAGCGTGATGTCGAGGAAGGCGCGCCACGGCGTGCTGCCGAGATCGGCGGCCGCCTCGAGCAGCGTCGGGTCGAGCTTCTCGAGGGTCGCGAACAGCGGCAGCACCATGAAGGGCAGATAGGAGTAGATGATGCCGAGGTAGACGGCGAGGTTGGTGCGCATGATGCGCAGCGGATGCTCGATCAGGCCGAGGTGCAGCAGCACGGTGTTCAGCAGGCCGTTGTCGCGGATGATGCCCTCGAGGGCATACACGCGCAGCAGGAACGAGGTCCAGAAGGGCAGCATGATGACGAGCAGCAGCACGCTCTGGGTGGCGCGCGGGGCGCGGGCGATGGCGTACGCCATGGGATAGCCGAGCGCGAGGCAGATGAGCGTGGAGAAGAAGGCGGTGCGCAGCGAGAACAGGTAGGCGACCCCGTAGACCTCGTCGGTGAGGAGGTAGCGGTAGTTCGCGAGCGTCGCGAAGACCCGCCAATGGTGGTCGGGCGTTACCTGCAGCACGTCCGTGTACGGCGGGACATGCGCGGCGGTCTGCGCCAAGCTGATCTTGAACGCGAAGGCGAAGGGGATGAGGAAGAAGAGCAGCAGGAAGACGAGCGGCGGCAGGATGATGAGCCAGCGCCCCTGACTGCCGGTGGGTTTCATGATGGCCGGCTATTGTGCGCGATAACCCGCGTGGCCGGTAGGACGTGCGCGCACGCTCGGGGAACGGACCGGCGGTGTGCTCAACGCCCGCGGCGCGCCCGCTGCGGAGCAGGTGCGGGAAACTGTCCCGGGAAGACCGAGCGCAGGTAGGCGAGGGCGCGCGCCACCAGGGCACGCCGGTTGAGACCCGCCTCGCTCTGGAATGCGATGCCCTGCCAGAGCACTTCCAGCACGCCGATCAGGCCGAGAGCCACGCCGTCGGCATCGAGATGGCCGGCGCCGGTCCGGGCAATCAGCGAAGCCGTGAGCTCGCGCACCAGGGCGGCGAAGTCCTCGTCCTTCTGACCGCAGATGTCGAGATATTCCTGCCGCGAGCTCGCCTCGCCCCAGAACGAGTACCACACCGAGACCTTGCGCGGGCTGGCAATCTCGGGATCGAGGTAGAGCTCGACCAGGAGTCCGAGCGCCACGACCGGGGAATCCTTAAGCGCGGCGACCGGTTTCAGCACCCGCTCCTCGAACTCGGCGGCGAGATATTCCAGCGCCGCGACCAGCATCGCCGCCTTGGAGTTGAAATAGAAGCGCACGATGCCGGGCGACAGCCCGGCGAGCGCCACGACGCGGCTCACCGTGGTGCGCGAGGGGCCGTAGATATGCAGGGCGGAGATGGTGGCCTCGATCAGGCGCTGGCGCGCACGCACCCTCCCCGGGCGCGAGTCAGCGGGGTTTGCCGCTGTCACGGCGGCGGCGGCGGTCGACATGCGGCGCAGCCCGCTGCGCGACTCAGGCGAAGCGCGCCGGCGCACTGGGCAGGCGCACTTCGGGGATCCGCGCGCGCAGCAGATTGTGGAACTCGAGCATCCAGGTCTCGATCTGCGACAGCGGCCCGGGCCGGTAGTGGCTGTCGGCGATGCCGCGCTGCAGGCGCTCGCACAGCTGCCGGTCCTCGTCGTTGACCTGCATGTTGATGCGGTTGCCGAGCCAGCGGACCAGGCGCATCTCGCGCCGCTCGTCGGGCAGGCCGAAGGAGGCGCTGCGGATCAGCGCCTTGCCGGGTCCGCGCGGCAGCACCTGAAAGAAATCCATCTGCTCGGGGAAGATGTCCAGCCCGAGATTCGGCAGGTAGCTGTAGAAGCGCCAGCTGCGGCGCTCGCGCTCCGGCAGATGCGCCGCCGTCACCTTGCCGACGTACTGCTGATAGATGCGCTCGCTCCAGCGCGGCGAGGGCGTGTCACGCATCCAGCTGATGCCGCGGCGGATGCCGGGAACGCCGCGCTGATCCTCGTAGTCGGGCGTGAACATGCGGTTGAGGCCCGGATGGCCGATGGGCACGTGATAGGACTCGAGATAGTTGTCCATCGCGATCTTCCAGTCGACCTCCCACTCCTCGCGGAACTCGGGCTGGGTCGGCACGAGCTCCTCGAGCCGGTAGGGGACCAGCTCCTCGATGAGCGGCGCCCACGTCTGCGAGGGCGGTGGCGGAGGGTCTGCCGCGAGGCACACCCAGACGAGACCGAGCGCGAGCTCGACACGCACTACGCCCAAGCCGTGCGCGCGCAGGTCGAGATCGGGAAAGCTGTCGCGCGCGGGGGTCGCGAGCAGCGAGCCGTCATAGCGGTAAGTCCAGCCGTGGTAGGGGCAGGTGATGCGCCCCGGGCAGTGGCCCGCACCCTCGAGCAGGCGCGTGCCGCGATGGCGGCAGGTGTTCGCGAACGCGCGGATCGCGCCGTTCGCTTCGCGCAGCACGATCACACTGTCGTTACCCAGCTCGAAGGTTACGTAGTCCCCGGCGCGCGGAATCTGGCTGACGTGGCAGGCGACCTGCCAGCTCGGTCTCAGGATCCGCTCGAGCTCGAGCCGCGTCATCTCCGGGTGGTTGTAGACCCAGGCCGGCAGCGAGATGGGGGCGGCGCCGGGGCCGGCTTCCAGGGGGCGCGACATCGGGGAGCTCATGATGGGGTTTCCGCGCAGCGTTTATACGACTGTTTAATTTTAACCCAAAAAACTATATGATCATATAGTCACATGGGAGCGAGCGCCATGGCGAGAACCATGACGAAGAATCACGAGCACTTCCGGCGCGCTCTCACGCGACTGCCGCTCGGGGTCGCCTCGAATTTCCGCTACTGGGGCGAGGAGCGGACGATTTACGTGAAGGAGGGGCGGGGGGCGCGCGTCACCGACCTCGACGGCAACGTGTACGTCGACTACCGCATGGGCTATGGGCCCTCGATTCTCGGCTACGCCGATGCGCGGGTCGATGCGGCGGCCCGCGAGGGCATGAAGGTCGGTGGGGTATTCGCGCTGTCGACCGAGGCCGAATACGAGGTGGCCGAGCGCATCGCGCAGATGGTCCCCGCCGCCGAGCTGGTGCGCTTCTCCAACTCCGGCACCGAGGCGGTGATGGCGGCGCTGCGCCTGGCGCGTGCCTACACCGGGCGCGACGATTACGTGATCCTCGAGGGCAGCTACCACGGACTGTTCGATGCGGCCATGTGGTACACGCCGATGGACAAGTGGAAGCAGGTGGGCGATCCGGAGGTGCATCCGTACAGCGAGGGAGTGCCGCTTGCCACGCGCCACTTCGCCCATTTCGTGCAGGCGAACGACGCCAACCAGCTCGAGGACGTCCTGAAACGGCACGGTGACCGCATCGCCTGCCTGCTGGTCGAGCCGATCATGGGCAATTGCCTGGGCATCGCCGCGGAGCCGGATTACGTACGCGCCGCGCGCGAGCTGTGCGACCGCTACGGCGTCGTGATGATCATCGACGAGGTGAAGACCGGTTTTCGCGTCGCCCGCGGCGGAGTGCAGGAGCTGTACGGCGTGCGCGCCGACCTTTGCACCTTCGCCAAGGCGCTCGCCAACGGTTATCCGATCTCGGTGCTCGCGGGGCGCGCAGACATCATGCGCAAGCTCGGCCGCGGCGTCGCCCACGGCGGCACCTACACCGCGCACCCGGTATCGCTGGCAGCCGCGGCCAAGACGCTGGAGATCCTCAAGGAGACGGATGCGCTCGCATCGCTCGCCGCCTATGGCACGCGCCTGCGCTCGGGGCTGAGCCAGATCCTCAGGAGCCGCGGCATCGCCCACAGCTTCGTCGGCCATCCTTCCATGAGCGGCCTCTATTTCGCGCACGATCCGCCGCGCACCTACCGCGACTGGAAGGGGAGCGACTACACCTTCTACGATGCCACCGCCAGGGTGCTGCACGACGAGTGCATTCTGTGCGAGCCGGACTCGCGCGAGCCGTGGTTCGTGTCGGCCGCGCACGATGACTCGTGCTTCGTCGACACGCTGCGCGCCTTCGAGGTGGCGATCGACCATACCCTGGACACACTCCCCGGCAAGCGGCGGACGCAGTTCGGGCTCATGCGCGGAGAGCCGGCGTCGTGAGTCGACCCGTGCGCCGGCGCCACGATGCCGTCGTAGTGGGCGCGGGGCACAACGGCCTGGTCGCGGCCTGCTACCTGGCGCGCGCCGGGCTCGACGTGCTGGTGCTGGAGCGCAACCCCTACGTCGGCGGTGCGGCGGTAAGCCGCCGCCTCTACGACGGCTTCACCTACTCGAACTGCTCGTACGTCTGCAGCCTGCTGCGCACCGAGATCATCCGCGCGCTCGAGCTGCCGCGCTTCGGTCTGCAGATCATTCCTTACGAGGGCGGCTGCACGCTGATGCGGGGCGGCGGGCACCTCGCGCTCTACGACAATCACGACGCCCTGCGGCGCGAGATCGCGCGCCACTCGCACCGCGATGCTGAAGCCTACGACCGCTTCGTGCGCGACATGCTGCGGCACTGCCGCTTCATCAAGCCGCTGCTGTTGCGTACGCCGCCGGATCCCACCTCGTTCAGGCCGCGCGACCTCTCCGAGCTCCTGTGGCTCGGCAGGCACTTCAACCGCCTCGGCGAGGCGCGCCTGTACGACACCTTGCGCTTCTTCACCATGAGCTGCGCCGACATGCTCGAGGAGTACTTCGAGAGCGAGATCGTGAAGGCACACCTCGCCGGGAGCTCCATAATCGGCACCGCGCTCGGGCCGCGCTCGCCCGGCAGCGCCTACGTGCTGCTGCATCACTACATGGGCAGCATCGACGGCGCCGTCGGCGCGTGGGGTTTCGCGCGCGGGGGCATGGGGGCGATTACCCGGGCGCTGGCCGCGTCGCTCGAGGCGAGCGGCGGCAGCGTGCGGGCGGAGGCGGAGGTCACGCAGATCCTGGTGCGCGACGGACGCGCCACGGGCGTGGTGCTGGCCGGCGGGGAAGAGATCACGGCGCCCATCGTGGTGTCGAATCTCGACGTGAAGCGCACGTTCCTCGAAAGCATCGATCCGAAGGTACTGCCCGCGGAGTTCCTCGCGCAGGTGCGCGCCTTCAAGATCCGGGGCTCCTCCGGAAAGCTCAACATCGCGCTCGACGGCCTGCCGGAGTTCCCCGCGATCCCGCACGGGTCTCCCTGCATCCGCGGCGACTTGCACGTGACCGACACGCTCGAGATGCTCGAACGTGGTTACGACGACTGGAAGGAGGGGCGCTGGTCCCGGTCGCCGTACGTCGACATGCTGCTGCCCTCGCAGATCGATCCCACCATGGCCCCCGACGGCAAGCACTACATGTCGGTGTTCGTGCAGTACTGTCCGTACCGCCTCGCCGACGGCGAGTGGACTGCCGAGAAGCGCACCGCCTTCGGGGCGACGGTGATCGAGGCGATCGCGCGCCATAGCCCGAATTTCCGCGCGCTGATTCTGCACGCCGAGATCCGCACTCCTCAGGACATCGAGAACGAGGTGGGACTCACCGAGGGCAACATCTTCCAGGGCGAGCTCACCTTCGATCAGCTGCTCTTCAACCGTCCGCTCCCGGGATACGCCCAGTACCGCGGCCCGCTCGGCGGCCTCTACCTGAGCGGCGCCAGCACCCATCCCGGCGGCGGTGTCATGGGCGCGCCGGGCGCCAATGCCGCCCGCGAGATTCTGCGCGACCTCGGGAGGGACTCGTGAGCGCGACCCGTCGAGCGGCCGAGGCGCGCTACGACTGCATCGTCGTCGGTGGCGGCCATAACGGGCTGACCTGCGCGGCCTATCTCGCGCGGGCCGGCCGCTCGGTGCTGGTGCTCGAGGCTGCCGGGCGACTGGGAGGCGCGGCGGTGACGCGCGAGTTCGCGCCGGGATTTCGCGTCTCGGCCTGCGCGCACCTGCTGCATCTGATGCCGGGCTGGCTGATAGCCGAGCTGCGGCTGGCCTCTCACGGCCTCAAGCTCGCCGCCGAGCACATGCCGACGATCGCGCTCTCGGCCGACGCTGCACATCTGCCGGTGGGAGACAGCGGGGCGCTGGCGGCGCGTTCGGCAGCCGATGCCGCCGCCTGGCCCGCCTGGAGTGCGCGGCTGACGCGGCTCGCCGCGGCACTCCGCCCGGTGCTGAGCACCACGCCGCCGCGGCTCGGCACCACCGCCTGGAAGGACCGCGCTGCGCTTCTGCGGCTCGGCTGGCGGCTGCGCGCCCTCGGCAGGCGTGACATGCGCGAGTTGCTGCGCATCGGCGCCATGTGCGTGCAGGACCTGCTCGATGAGCACTTCGAGTCGCCGCTGCTGAAGGGCGCTCTCGCCCTCGATGCGGTGCTCGGCACCAATTATGGCCCGCGCTCTCCGGGCACGGTTTTCACGCTGCTGTACCGCCTGGCGGCTGCGGCCGGCGAAGGCGCCGGGCTCGCACAGCCGGCGGGCGGGCTCGGTGCGCTGTCCGAGGCTCTGGGACGCGCGGTCACGGCCGCCGGCGCCGAGACCCGTACCGGGGTGGCGGTCAGGCGCATCCTGGTGCGCGACGACCGGGCGGCAGGAGTCTTGTTGGAGAGCGGTGAAGAGATAACCGCGCGAGCAGTGATCTCGAGCACTGATCCCAAGACCACTTTCCTCAGCTTGCTGGGCAGTGAGCATCTGGACGCCGGATTCGTGCGCCGCATCTCGCACCTGCGCTCGCGCGGTCTCGCCGCGAAGCTGCACCTCGCGCTCGACGGGCCGCCGCGGTTCGCGGGTCTCGATCCGGCGGCGCTCGGCGGCAGGCTCCTTTGGGCGCCGACGCCCGAGCACATCGAGCGTGCCTACAATCACGCCAAGTACGGCGAGTTCTCCGCGCACCCGA
>DAHUXE010000145.1 GCA_027307325.1 Gammaproteobacteria bacterium
ACGGGTGCAGATCATCACGCCACGCGAGCCGGCGACCCGCGGCTGCCAGCTGTCGCTGCGCATCGCGGGCGGCGCGGCCGCAGGCCGCCGGGTCTTCGAGCAGCTGCGCGCGGCCGGTGTGGTGTGCGACTGGCGCACGCCGGACATCATCCGCGTGGCGCCGGTGCCGCTCTACAACCGCTTCGAGGATGTCGCGCTGTTCGCCGACCGCCTCGCGCACGTGCTGTGGGGAGGCGCGTGAGGACCGCGGCCGGCACCACCGTCAACATCATCGGCGCCGGGCTCGCGGGCGCGCTGCTCGCGGTGCTGCTGGCACGGCGCGGCAGCGCCGTGACGCTCTACGAGCGCCGCCCGGATCCGCGCCAGTCGGTACCCGAGCGCGGCCGCTCGATCAATCTGGCGCTCGCCGCGCGCGGCATCCGCGCGCTCGAGCGCGCCGGAGTCATGCAGCGGGTGTGGCCGCTCGCGATCGCGATGCGCGGCCGCATGGTGCACGAGCGCTCCGGAGCGAGCTCGCTGCAGCCCTACGGCCAGCGCGAGCACGAGGTCATCTACTCGGTGGGCCGCGCGGACCTGAATCGCATGCTGATCGAGGAGGCGCTGCGGCATGCGAACGTGGCGGTGCACTTCAACCAGCAGTGCCTCGGGGTCGATGTCGACCGCAACCGGCTGCGACTGCGCGATGCTGCCAGCCGCAGGGAGTACGAGCTCGAGCTCGCTCCGGCCATCGCCACCGACGGCGCGGGCTCCGCCGTGCGCTCGAGCCTCGCCGCCGCCGGCCGCGCCACGGTGCGCGAGCAGTGGCTCGATCACGACTACAAGGAGCTGACCGTTCCGCCGCTCGGCGGCGCGCCCGCGCTCGAACCGTACGCACTGCACATCTGGCCGCGCGGCGGCTTCATGCTGATCGCACTTCCCAACACGGACGCGAGCTTCACGGCGACGCTGTTCCTGGCGCGCGCGGGCAGCGCGGGCTTCGCCGCGCTCGACACCGCCGCCGCGGTCGTGAAATTCTTCGGCGAGCAGTTCCCCGACGCCGTGCCGCTGCTGCCGCGCCTGGCCGGGGAGTTCGCCGAGCACCCGCAGGGCCAGCTCGGCACCGTGCACACGGCTCCCTGGCACTTCGGCGGCAAGCTCCTGCTGCTCGGCGATGCCGCGCACGCGATCGTGCCCTTTCACGGCCAGGGCATGAACGCCGCCTTCGAGGACTGCCGGGTGCTCGATGAGCTGCTCGACGGATACGACGACTGGGAGACGCTGTTCGCCGGATTCGAGCGCGCGCGCCGCCCCAACACGGAAGCGATCGCGCAGATGGCGCTCGAGAACTACGTCGAGATGCGCGATACGGTGCTCGACGCGCGCTTCGTGCGCCTCAAGGGTCTCGCCATGATGCTCGAACGGCGTTTTCCCGACCGCTTCATCCCGCGTTACTCCATGGTGATGTTTCACCCGGAGATCCCCTACGCCGAGGCGCTGCGCCGCGGCGCCGTGCAGGCGCGGCTGCTCGATGAGCTCGATCCGGGGGAGGGAGCCCGGGCTGCCACCGGGCCCGATCCCACCCGCGCCGAGCGGCTGATACGCGAGCGGCTCTCGCCTATTGCCTGAAGACCACTCCGTCCTTCATCACGAAGCTGACGTGCTGCAGGGCGGCGATGTCGGCGAGCGGATCGCTCCCGACCGCTACCAGGTCGGCGTAGGCGCCGGGCGCGACCCGTCCGAGCTCCGGGGTATCGAGGAGCTCGGCGGCACGCGCGGTCGCCGACTGGATCGCCTGCATCGGCGTCATCCCGAACTCGACCTCTTTGACGAATTCCTGGGCGATGGGGTCCGACCATACGAAGCCGCCGACGTCGGTACCGAAGGCGATCCTGACGCCGGCACGCAGCGCCTTTTGAAACGAGACGCCATGCACGGCAACCCGCTTGCGGTCGCGCTGGCCGCTCGGTGTATCGGGCGGATCGTGATCGTAGTAGTACACGGCGAGGGTAGGCACCAGCCAGGTGCCCTGTCTCACCATCTGCGCGATTTGCGCGTCGCTAATCTCCAGCCCGTGCTCGATGGAATCGCAACCCCCGTCCAGCGCCCGCTGCAGCCCAAGCCCGTTGTAGGCGTGGCAGGCGACCCTGCGGTGCCATCCGTGCGCCTCGTCGACGATGGCCTTGAGCTCCTCCGTGGTCAGTGTCGGCTGCGACACCAGTGCACCCTGCCGATCGACCCAGGAGCGGTGCGTCATGTACACCTTGATCCAGTCGGCACCGTGATCGAGTTGCTCGCGCGCGGCCTTGCGCGCCTCGACCGGCCCGTCGATCAGCTGCGCGCCCTTCGGTACCTCGATCTCGGGCGCGTAGCCCTCGAGGTTGTAGCCGCCGGTGGTGGAAATGGCCCGCGTCACGACGAACATGCGCGGCCCGGGAATGTAGCCCTCGTTGATCGCCTGCTTGACGCCCACGTCCCCGTAGCCCGCTCCCTCGGTCTCGACGTCGCGAATCGTGGTGAATCCCTGCTCGAGCGCGCGCCGCGCCGCGACGATCGCCCGCGCCACCCGGTAAGAGGCCGGGAACTTGAGCAGCTGCACGTCGTAGCCGCCGGCCGCGGGCACCTCGCCCTGCAGGAAGATGTGAGTGTGGCAGTCGATCAGACCCGGCAGCACGGTTGCCTGACCGAGATCGATGAGCTGCGCTCCGGCGGGCGCGGCACGCGTTCCGGCCGTGTAGACCTCCGCTATGCGATTGCCGCGGATGACGATCTCCGCATTGGCGAGCGGCTGCGCGCTCAGGCCGTCGATGAGCCATCGCGCCCGGATGACCGTAACCTGAGCCGTCGCGCACGCGGCGGCGGCAGTGAAAGCGATAGCGAGGAGCGTCCTGTACACGGGTTGCCCTCCGGTCAGTGTGGCCGCGGCGCCGCCGGCGAGTTGCGCCGCTCGAGAGTCACGAAGGTGAGCGGATACGCGTGACGCTCGTCGGCCGGCTGGGTGTCGAGCTCGACGTCGTCCCACTGCGCCGCATCGAAGGCCGGGAAGTAGGTGTCGCCGGCAATGTCGGCGTGCACGTGGGTGAGGTAGATGCGCCGCGCGAGCGGCAGCAGCAACCGGTAGATCTCGGCGCCGCCGATCGCCACCAGCTCCTCGCAGGTGCGCGTCTGCCGCAGCGCCTCCTCCACCGAGTGCACGGCAATCACGCCCGCGGCGCGCCAGTCGCGATCGCGCGTCAGCACCAGGTTGGCGCGTCCCGGGAGCGGATGGCCGATGGACTCGAAGGTCTTGCGGCCCATGAGTATCGGCTTGCCGAGCGTGGATTTCCTGAAGCGCCTCAGGTCCTCGGGCAGCCGCCACGGCAGCGCATTGCCGCGGCCGATGACGCCGTTCTGCGCCATGGCGACGATGAGCGAGATCAGGGTGGGCTGCGAGCCGCCTTTCATATCTCCACGGCGGTATTGAGGATCACGACGTCGCGGAACGGCATGCGAAAGAACTCCGCCGCCTGCGTGCTGTACTGCTGCATGCGCGCAAACAGCCGCCGCTGCAGACCGCGCACGCCGGGCAGCGGGCGTGCGCGCACCACGTGGCGGCCGACGAAGAAGGAGCTGTCCTCGGTGAAGACGCGCAACCCGCGCGTACGGCACGCCTTGAGCGCCTCGGCGACGTCCGGGGTCTCCATGAAGCCGAAGCGCGCGGTGATGTAGTAGACGCCCGGCACCGATTCATCGATGTGGAGCCTGCCGGCCGGATCCTGGCGCGGCGTATCGGCGATCTCGACGTTGAGGATGATGACACGCTGGTGCACCACGCCGTTGTGCTCGATGTTGCGGATCAGCGCCGACGGCACCAGCGTCGAGTTGCTGGCGAGGAACACGCCGGTACCGGCGACGCGCTGCACGCCGGCCACGAGCTTCGGCAGCTCGCTGCGCGGCACCGCGAGCTTGGCGAGCGCGGCGCGCAGCTCGAGGCGGCCGCTGCGCCAGGTCATGAAGATGAAGTACAGGATCGCGCCGAGCGTGAGCGGGATCCAGCCCCCGGCGGGCACCTTGGTCATGTTGCCGGCGACGAAGGCCGTGTCGGTAATCAGCATGAGCCCGAAGAGTCCCGCCACCTGCCACTTAGGCCAGTTCCATTGCGTGGCGGCGACGAAGGCGCCGAGGACGGTCGTGACCGCCATGGTGCCGACCACGGCGGCACCGTAGGCGCCGCCGAGCGCATCGGAGGAGCCGAAGCCGACCACGAACAGAACGACCGCGGGAAACACCAGCCAGTTGACGATCGGTACGTAGATCTGGCCCTGCTCGAGCGCCGAGGTCTGCAGCACCTTGAGCCGCGGCAGCAGGTCGAGGTGCACCGCCTGGCTCGCCAGGGAGAAGGCGCCGGAGATGGTGGCCTGAGAGGCGATGACCGTCGCGGCGGTCGCCAGCGTGACGAACCACGGCAGCACCCCCGCCGGCACCAGGTGAAAGAGCGGATGCTCGATGGGCTTGCCGAGCTCGAGCAGCAGCGCCCCCTGGCCGAAGTAGTTGATGACCAGCGCCGGTCCCACGAGCGCAAACCACGCGATGCGCACCGGCCGCTTGCCGAAGTGGCCCATGTCGGCGTAGAGCGCCTCGCCGCCGGTGATGGCGAGGAATACCGCCCCGATGATGGCCAGCGCCACGTGTGGCCGGTGGAAGAGCAGCTCGAGGCCGTACGCGGGGTTGAGCGCGGCGAGCACCTGCGGGTTGCGGGCGAGCGGAATCACGCCGATCACCGCGATCACCACGAACCACACGACCATGATGGGACCGAAGAGCGCCGCCACGGTCGCGGTGCCGCGGTGCTGATAGGCGAACAGCACGGTGAGGACTGCGATGGTCGACGGAATCACATAGCCCTTGAACCCCGGGTCCAGCACCTCGAGACCTTCGACCGCGCTCAGCACCGAGATCTCCGGCGTGATCAGCGCGTCGCAGAAGAAGAAGGCGGTTCCGGCCAGCGCGAGTCCGACCGCGACCTTGGCCCACGTGCTGCCGGTGATCAGGCGCCGCTGCGCGAGTGCAAACAGCGCGAGGATCCCGCCCTCCCCCTGGTTGTCGGCCCGCATGATCACCGTGAGGTACTTGAGGCTCACCGAGATCGCGAGCGCCCAGAAGATCAGCGACAGCACGCCGAGCACTGCCTCGGCGTTGAAGGTGCCGGAGGCATCGAGCGCAGCCTGCAGCGCGTACAAGGGGCTGGTGCCGATATCGCCGTAGACGATGCCGGTCGCGGCCACCACGGCCGCCAGCCGGAACGGGCGTGCGCGGTCCATGGCGTCAGCGCCGCTTACGCCGCGGCGGCCACATCATCGTGCCGCGGCAGCCCGGCTGGCCGCAGCGGCAGGCGTAGATGGCGTCGATGTCGGCCGGATCGTCGGTCTCGCGCTGGATCTGGTAGTCGTAGGTGAGCTCCTCCCCGGGCGCGATGGTGCGGATCGCGTCGATGAACACACGCGCCTCCTCGATCACCGACTCGCAGTTCCCGTCGCAGGCGTGATTCACGAAGCGCGCCTCGTTGCCCTCGACGCCCGCGTCGATGACCGTGGTCGCATCGGCGATGAAGAGGAAGGTGTGGTTGTCGTGCGCGCTCCTGCCCTGGTAGCGCCGGTCGGCCTCCTCGTGGGAGATGCGCTCGCCGAGGTACTCGATCACCCGCGCACCCGCCGCGATGCGGCGCAGCGCAAAGATACCGAGTCCGTGCAGCGGCGAGGCGCGCACCTCGATGAGCGGCGTCGCCGCCCGCGATGCCGCCCTCATACCGCCACCGGCGCGCGGATCGTCGCGTGATGGCGGTAATCCACCAGCTCGAAGTCCTCGAAGCGGTACTCGAAGATGCTCGCCGGGCGGCGCCGCAGCTCGAGCCGCGGCAGCGGGTAGGCCGTGCGCGACAGCTGCAGGTCCGCCTGCTCGAGGTGATTCAGGTACAGGTGGCAGTCGCCGCCCGTCCACACGAGCTCGCCGGGTGCCAGGTCGCACTGCTGCGCGAGCATGTGGGTGAGCAGGGCGTAGCTCGCGATATTGAAGGGCACGCCGAGGAAGAAATCGCAGCTGCGCTGGTACACCTGCAGCGACAGCCGGCCGGCGGCGACGTACAGCTGGAAGAGGAGATGGCACGGCGCGAGCGCCATCCGCTCGAGCTCGCCCACGTTCCAGGCGCTCACCAGGTTGCGGCGCGAATCGGGATCGCGCTTCACGCGCTCGACCGCCCCGGCGATCTGGTCGATGGCGCGGCCGTCGGCCGTGCCCCAGGCGCGCCACTGCCGGCCGTACACCGGACCCAGCTCGCCGCGCTCGTCCGCCCACTCGTCCCAGATCGTGACTCCATGCTCGCGCAGCCAGGCGACATTGGTGTCGCCGCGCAGGAACCACAGCAGCTCGTAGACCACCGCCGGCACGTGGACCTTCTTGGTCGTCACCAGCGGAAACCCCTGCGCCAGGTCGAAGCGCAGCTGCTGGCCGAACAGCGACAGCGTGCCGGTGCCGGTGCGGTCGCCCTTGTGCACGCCCGCGGTGCGGATCCGGCGCAGCAGCTCGAGATACGGCTTCATGTCGGGGTGGCGACGAAATTGCCCGACGGCGTGCGGCTGCGATAGGCCCCCCCCAGCAGCGCGGCTCCGCCGATGATCATGGGCAGCGACAGCAACTGGCCCTCGGTGACCCAGCCGCCGGCCAGGTAGCCGATGTGCTCATCCGGCACGCGCACGAATTCGACCAGGAAACGCACGGTGCCGTAGATGATCAGGAACAGCCCCGACGGTGCGAGCCGCGGCCGCGGCCGCGAGCTGAACCACCACAGCACCGTGAACAGCAGCAGTCCCTCGAGCGCTGCCTCGTAGAGCTGCGAGGGGTGACGCACCTGACCGTTCACCTCGAAGCCCCACGGCACGGTGGTCACCTTGCCCCACAGCTCGCCGTTGATGAAGTTGCCGATGCGCCCGAAGAACAGCCCGAGCGGCGGCAGCGGCGCGGTGAAGTCGTAGACGTCGGCGACGCTGCGCCCGCGGCGCCAGGCGAACAGCGCCATCGCCGCGACCACCCCGAGCAGGCCGCCGTGGAAGGACATGCCGCCCTCCCAGATCTTGAGCGGATACCACGCATCCGCGGCCCAGAACTTCAGGCCGTAGAACAGCACGTAGCCGATGCGCCCGCCGAGAATGACGCCCAGCATGCCGAAAAAGATCAGGTCATCCACGTCGGCCGGCTTCCAGGTGGAACGCGGCGCGGCCGCCCGCCGCCGCGCCAGCCACCATGCCGCGGCGAAGCCGAGCAGGTACATGATCCCGTACCAGTGCACCCTGACCGGGCCGAGGTGAAAGGCGATGGGATCGAAGCCGGGGAACTTCAGCATGAGGCGCGTTAGTTTAGCGGTTTAGCCGGAGTCGCGCGTCACGCGGCAGAAGAACGCCTTGAGGTAACGCGTCTCGGGAATCGCCGGATGCACGGGGTGGTCGGGCGACTGCCCGCCGGCCTCGAGGATCTGCACGAAGCGCCCGCTGTGGCGCGCGGCGCTCTGGATGGCGCTCATGAGCTCCTCGGCAGCGAGATGATACGAGCAGGAGCACGACACCAGCATGCCCTCCTCGCCGAGCACACCGAGCGCGAGCTGATTGAGCTTGCGGTAGGCGGCCTGTCCCTGCGGAATGTCCTTCTTGCGCTTGATGAAGGCCGGCGGGTCGAGGATCACCACGTCGTAGCGCTCGCCCCGGTCGGCGAGGGTCTTGAGCGCCTCGAAGGCGTCGGCGCGCAGCGTCTCGACCGCGAGCCCGTTGCGCGCGGCGTTGGCGGCCGCGAACTCGAGCGCCGCCTGCGAGGAATCGACGCAGCAGGCGCGTGCCGCGCCCGCCCGCAGCGCCGTGATCGCCCAGGCGCCGGCGTAGGAGCACACGTCGAGCACGCGCGCCCCGGGCGCGATGTAGCGCGCGAGACGCGCGCGATTCGCCGTCTGATCGTAGAACCAGCCGGTCTTCTGTCCGTGCGCGAGCGGCGCGCGGAAGGTTAGCCCCGACTCGATCACGGTGAGCTCCTCCGGCACCGCGCCGAAGGCGAGCCGCGCCTCCTGCGGCAGCTGCTCGAGATCGCGCGCCGCGGTGTCGTTCTTCCAGTAGAGAGCCGCGGGGTCGAGCACCGTGCGCACCGCCGCCACCACCTCTTCCTTCAGCGCCTCCATGCCGGCGGTGGCGATCTGGCCGACGATGAGGTCGCCATAGCGGTCGAGCACCAGGCCCGGCAGCGCGTCGGACTCGCCGAACACCCAGCGATAATAGGGAGCAGCGCCGAGGCGCGTGCGCAGCGCGAGCGCACGCCGCAGCCGCCCCTCGATGAGCGTACGGTCGATCGGGTGCGCGGCCTCCCGCGACAGGATGCGCGCGCAGATCAGCGCGTGCGGATTGACGTAGACGTAACCGACGAAGCCGCCGCGATGCGTGGTGAGCTGGGCGAGCGCGCCGGGCGCGAAGTCGCCGAGCGGGCTCTTCGCGGTGTCGATCTCATTGCTGAACACCCAGGGGTGCCCGGTGGCGAGGCGCCGCTCTTCGCCGCGTTTTAGCACCAGTGGGCGCGCGGCAGTGCCAGCGGCCGGAGGCTCAGGCTGAGGAAGCTTCGCTTGCAACACAGGGGTCCGCTGCGCAGGGGGCGGCAAGTATACAATTGCCCTCCTTTCTTTCGAGGTGCAACGTGTCAGTACCGCGCAGCACCGTGGCGCTCGTCGTGTGCCTGTCGGTTCTCAGCGCGCTGCCGGCACGCGCCGCGCCCGAGCCGTTCGCGGCGCTGCTCAGGCCGCTCGAGTGGCGCTCGATCGGACCGTTCCGCGGCGGGCGCGTGCTCGCGGTCGCGGGCGTGCCCGGCGAGCCGGCGCATTTCTACTTCGGCGCGGTGAACGGCGGCGTGTGGGAGACCCACGATGCGGGGCGCAGCTGGGAGCCGATCTTCGACGCGGCGCCGGTCGGCTCGATCGGCGCGCTCGCAGTTGCGCCGTCCGACAGCCACGTCATCTACGTCGGCACCGGCGAAGCCGACATGCGCTCGGACATCGCGCAGGGCACCGGCCTGTACCGCTCGCGCGATGCGGGGCGCAGCTGGCAAGCGATCGGGCTCGGGGACTCGCAGCAGATCGGCCGCATCCTGATCGACCCCGCCAACCCCGACGTGGTGCTGGTGGCCGCGCTCGGACACCCCTACGGCTCCAACGAGACGCGCGGAGTCTTCCGCTCCAGCGACGGCGGCGCGAGCTGGCACCGCACGCTCTACCGGGACGCCGACACCGGCGCGATCGATCTGGCGTTCGAGCCCGGGAATGCGCGCGTAGTGTATGCGTCGCTGTGGCAGACGCGCCGCCCGCCCTGGAACGTCTACGCGCCCTCGAGCGGACCCGGCGGCGGGTTGTATCAGTCGCACGACGGCGGCGAAACCTGGGTGGAGCTCGCGGGCCATGGCCTGCCGGCGCAACCCGGGCGTATCGGGATCGGCGTCGCGCCGTCGAGGCCCGAGCGTGTGTATGCGCTCGTCGATGCGTCCGTCGGGGGCCTGTACCGCTCCGACGATGCCGGCGCGAGCTGGGCCCGCGTCGGCGAGGACCCGCGCATCTGGAAGCGCGGCTGGTATTTCGGCGGCGTCACCGTCGATCCCACCGACCCGGACGTGGTTTACGTCTGCAATACCAGCATGTACCGCTCGACCGACGGCGGGCGGAATTTCTCGCCGGTCAAGGGTGCACCGGGAGGCGACGACTATCACGAGCTGTGGATCGATCCGCGCGACCCGCAACGGCGCATCCTCGGCGTCGACCAGGGCGCGGTGGTGACGCTGAACGGCGGCGCCACCTGGAGCTCGTGGTTCAACCAGCCGACCGGCCAGTTCTACCACGTCATCACCGACGACCGCTTTCCCTACCGGGTGTACGGCGCGCAGCAGGACTCGGGCGCGGCCGCCGTACCGAGCCGCACGGACAACATCGACGGCATCAACCTCACGGAGTTCCGCGAGAGCACGGTGGGCGGCGAAAGCGACAACATCGCGCCCGACCCCGCGAATCCGCAGCTGATCTTCGGCGGGCGCGTCGACAGGTTCGACATGCGCACCGGCCAGAAGCAGAGCGTCAGCCCGACGCTTGGCCTTCCGGGGCTCTATCGCCGCACCTGGACCCTGCCGCTCGTGTTCGGCAAACCTGCGCCTCACGCGCTCTACTTCGGCACCCAGCGCATCTTCCGCACCACCGACCGCGGCGCACACTGGCAGCCGATCAGCCCGGACCTCTCACGCGCAGACCCCGGTACGCCGGCCAGCCTCGACGCCGCCAGCGCCGCCGACCACGACAGCAACGGGCCGCGCCGCGGCGTCGTGTACGCGATCGGTCCCGCGCCGCTCGACGCCGGCCTCATCTGGTCGGGCACCGACGATGGGCTGCTCTGGAAGACAGCCGACGGCGGCGTTCACTGGAAAGACGTCACGCCGGGCGCGCTCACGGCCTGGTCGAAGATCGCCGTCGTCGAGCCTTCGCACTTCGACTCAGGTACCGCCTACATCGCCGTCGACCGGCATCGGCTCGATGATCCGCGGCCGTACGTCTATCGCACGCACGACGGCGGCGCGAGCTGGACGCTCATAGTCGAGGGGCTCGCCGACGGCGGGGTGCACAACTCCGTCAACGTGGTGCGCGAGGATCCCGTGCATCGCGGGCTCCTCTATTGCGGCACCGAGCACGGCGTCTACGTTTCGCTCGACGACGGGGCCCGCTGGCAGGCGCTGCAGCAGAACCTGCCGCGCACCTCGGTGCGCGACCTCGAGGTGCACGGCGCGGATCTCGTGATCGCCACCCATGGCCGCGGCTTCTGGATCATGGACGACATCGCGCCGCTGCGCGCCTACGCAGACGACGTCGGCGGCGGCACGGGTGGCGTCACGGGTGGTGAGACGCGCCTGCTGCCGCCCGCACCGGCGTTGCGCGTGCGGCCCACCGGCTTCGTCGGCTCGCCGATGCCGAAGGACGAGCCGCGGGGCGCGAACCCGGCGCCCGGCGCCTATATCGACTACGTGCTGGATCCGTCGGTGACCGGCGCGATCGCCCTCACCGTCTACGACGCGCGCGGCGCGACCGTGCGTGCCTTCTCGAGCGCGGACCAGCCGCCGCAACCCGAACTCTCGAAGTTGGGTCTGGCACCCGAGTGGATCACGGTGCCGCAGCCCCTCGGGGCGGGCGCCGGCGCGCACCGCTTCGTGTGGGATCGGCACTCTGCGCCGCGGGCCGGGCTCACCACCGAGGATCCGGAGGAGCCCGAGGAAGGCGTGTGGGCACCGCCCGGCGAGTATCGCCTCGAGCTCAGAGCCGGCGGCCGGGTCTGTCGGCAGAGGCTCACCGTCGCCCCCGACCCGCGGGTCACGCTGCCGGCGGCCGCCTACGCGCGCGAGTTCACGCTCGCGCGCGCCATCGAAGGCGAGCGCGTCGAGATCGCCGCCGCGCTCGCCGCGGCCGAACGGATTCATGCGGCCATCGCCGCGCGGCGCGGGGACGCCGCCGGCGGCGCGGCCACCGCGCTCGTGGCCGCCGATGAGGCGCTGCTCGCGATCAGCGACCTCGCGCCCGCGAAGAGCTCTCCCGACTCGATGGGCCGCCCGCCGACCACTACCGCCGGCCTGCGCTATCTCGCCGCCGCCTTCCGCGATCTCGAGCGGGCCGTCGACGGAGCGGACGGCGCCCCGACCATCGACGCCGAGCGTGGCTACCTGCGGCACCGTGCGCTGCTCGAGCACGCCCTCGCCGGCTGGGCGCACTTCACGAGCTTCGGGCTGCCGGGCCTCAACGCGCAGCTCAAGGCGAGCGGCGCCGCGGCCGTCGCGCCCTGAGGGCCCACCGATGGACATCGCGCACCTGAACCCCGACGGCACGCCCAGGTACACCAACCACCTCATCAGCGAGACCAGCCCGTATCTGCGGCAACACGCTCACAACCCCGTGGACTGGTACCCGTGGGGGAGCGAGGCGCTCGAGCGCGCGCGCCGCGAGGGCAAGCCGATTCACCTGAGCATCGGCTACGCGGCCTGCCACTGGTGCCACGTCATGGCGCACGAGAGCTTCGAGGACGAGGCCACGGCGCGCTTCCTCAACGACAACTACGTCAACATCAAGGTCGACCGCGAGGAGCGTCCCGACATCGACCGCATCTACCAGATCGCCCAGCAGATGCTCACGCAGCGCGGCGGCGGCTGGCCGCTCACGATGTTCCTGGCGCACGACGACCAGCGTCCGTTCTTCGGTGGCACCTACTTTCCGCGCGAGTCGCGCTACGGCCTGCCCGCCTTCGCGGACCTCCTGAAGAGAGTCGTCGAGTTCTACCGCGCCCACGAGCCCGAGATGCGCGCGCAGAACAGCGCGCTGGTGGCGGCGCTCGCCGAGCTCAATCATCCGCCGGCGCCGGCCGGCACCGAGCTCACCGCCGCGCCACTCGCGGCGTGCCGCGCGCAGCTCGCGGGCAACTTCGACCGCCGCTACGGCGGCTTCGGCGGCGCGCCCAAGTTCCCAGCGCCCAAGGCCCTCGAGCGGCTGTTGCGCGACTGGTCCGCAGCGGCGCCGGGCGACGAGGCGGCACTGCAGCCGCTGCAGATGGCGACCTTCACGCTGCGGCACATGGCCGAAGGCGGCATCTGCGATCAGCTCGGCGGAGGCTTCTGCCGCTACTCGGTCGACGAGCGCTGGATGATCCCGCACTTCGAGAAGATGCTGTACGACAACGGCGCGCTGCTCGCGGTGTATGCCAATCCGTCGCTCGCGAGCGCGGATGCCTGGTACGCGCAGGTCGTGCTCGAGACCGCCGGCTGGGTGCTGCGCGAGATGCAGTCCCCCGAGGGCGCCTTCTATTCGAGCCTGGACGCCGACTCCGAGGGGCATGAGGGCAAGTTCTACGCGTGGGACCGCGAGGAGGTCCGGCGTGCCCTCAGCGCCGAGGAGTTCGCGGTGTTTGCGCCGCGCTTCGGCCTCGACTCACCGGCCAACTTCGAAGGGCGCTGGCACCTCCATGTCAGCGCCACCGTCGAGCAGATCGCGGCGGTCCTGCCGCGCCCGGCCGCCGAGGTGAGCGCGCTGCTTGCAAGCGCCCGCGACAATCTGCTTGCATTGCGCGCGCAGCGTGTGCGCCCGGGCCGTGACGAGAAGATCCTCACCTCCTGG
>DAHUXE010000149.1 GCA_027307325.1 Gammaproteobacteria bacterium
AGTCATACCCGCCCATGGAAATGGTGCCCGCGCCGGCGTAGCCGTCGATCACCAGCTTCATGACCGAGGCGGTCATCTGCACGTCCTGATTCTGGAAGTCGGCCGCGGTAAAGATGGGCGTGGTGCCGCCGACGATGAGCGGATCCTGGGTCGGATCGAGCCCGGCGGGGCCGGCGGCGAAGATGTTGGCGGTGTTGGCGGACTTCACGTACGAGCAGCGCACCTGATTCTTGAGCGCCGCATCGCTCGCGCCGCCGCCGGGGATGAGCTGCACGCCCGGCGTGCTGCCGCTCGGATTGCTGAGCGCGCCGGTGAACTCGCTGCCCGTGGAGCCCGCGCCCTGATAGGGGCTGGTGCCGGCGCTGATGCGCGTCTCCGATTCGAGCTCGGCGATCGCGAGCGGATCGGGCGGCCCGCCGCCGGGCGGCACGGGCGCGAGCGCGATCGCATCCGAGGGACTCTGGATGGTGGTCGGCTGCAGTGCGGGCTGGATGGTGTACATGAGCGCCATCGAGTTGCCGCCCGACACCGAGGACTCGGTGCCGACCAGGTTGACCACGGTGCCCTTGGCGCCGGCCTGCGCGATGCCGTAGATCGGATTGGTGGTGTTCGACTGGGTGTCGTTCTGCGACATCGCCGGGATCACCGCGCCGTTGACGCCCGCCTGGGTCGCGACCGAGGCCTTGGTGAGAATGCCGCGCAGGATCGCGCCGTCGGAATGCCACAGGAGTCCGAGCGCGCTCGAGACGAACGTGCTGGAGGTCGGCACCATGTTGCCGGGCACGCCGAGCTTGCCGAAGCCCGCGGTCGAGAGGAAATTCGCCTGCCCGCCCTGCACGCCCACCAGCGCCTCGGAGCCGACCAGATTGGCGCCGCCCGCCAGGTCGAAGACGATGAACGGCAGCGAGCCCGAGCCCGAGGGTACGTTGCACTGCCCCTGGGCAAGCAGCGCCGCGATGTCGGCGTCGAGGCCAGCCGCGCGCGCGGCCTGTGCCTTGAGGAGTGAGCCGAGCCAGGCGGATCCGAGCACCATGCCCTGGGCGCCGAGCATGCCGGCCGCGAGGAAGTCGCGGCGCGTCACCGGGCGCGGATGGTTCTCGTGCAGCAACGGGGTGCCGGGCGGGGTGGGCCGCGGCGGGCGTTTGCGGATCAGCATCTTGGCTTACCTCTCAAATCCGTTTACTGCAGGGTCACGGCACCGCTCGCCAGCGCGGCGGTACAGGCCGCCACGGTCGCCTGCGTCACGGTCGCGGTCGCATTGATCTGCGGCACGCGCGTGATCAGCGCATCGACTTCGGCCTGCACGGCGCTCGCCATCTGCGGCGCCGCGGTCGAGCCGATGGCATTGGCGAGCCCGTTGATGACGATGGCGCGCTGCGCACTGCCGCTCGCGCCGAAGAAGCCGGAGGCGCCGGCGGTCAGGCTCGCGTCGAGCCCCGTGCCGAAGAAGGCATCGCGCAGAGTCGCGCTCGCCATCAGCTCGCCGCAGTACGCGTTCGCGAGCCCCGAGATCGCCGTCTGCTCCGAGGAGACGAACGCCGCGATGAGCGGCGTCGCCGGCATCGCCTGCTGCGAGCTCATGTAGAGCGTCTGCACCACAGGATCGGTGATCGCCACCCCGGTGAGACGCGACAGCGTGTTGTTGATGCGCTCGTAGGTCGCGATGCCATAGTCGGGCACCGCCGTGTTGTCGGGCACCGGCGGGGTCGGAATGCCCGGCGGATCGACGAAGGTATGCGTATTGCCGCCGAGCTGGTCGAAGGACAGGAAAAACAGGTCGTTCGCCGCGCCGAGCGACACCGGGATCACCGTGCCGAGCGGCGAGAGCTGCTGACCGGTGGTCGGGTTGTAGCTCGAGCCGCCGATGGTGGCCTTGAGGGTCGCGAACGACTGGCCCGCCGGCGCCAGCAGCCCGTTCACGCCGATACGCATCCCGGCCAGCTGCAGGTTCGCCGGGATCGTGGCGTTCGGATCCAGGCTGATGAAGGTCGGCTGGTAGAACAGATAGCTGTAATTGTCGTACTGGCTGGCCGTGAACATGATGTACGACTGGTTGACGCCGGTGAGCGAGCTCACGCCGAACAGCAGGTAATACTTCTGGCCGACGCCGGCGTTGAAGTTCTGCGTGATCTGCGCCGGGGTGAGCGCGGTGTTGTAAATGGTGACCATCTTGATCACGCCCTGCCACTGGCGCTGCCCGCTGGTCTCGTTGCCGAGCACCAGCGCGAAGCTGCTGTCCCAGTTGGCGAACGAGCCGCCCTTGGAGGGATCCACGTCGCCGGTGAAGACGCCGTTCACGTAGATCTTCTCGCCGTTGACCGGATCGTAGGTGAGTACGATGTGCTGCAGCGCCGCCTGCGCCGCACCGTTGGTGGTCGTGGTGACGAGCGGCGGCATGCCGTTGGTATCGGTGACGCTCGAGCGGGTGAAGCCCTCGTACTGGTCGGTGGCCTGGCCGAGCGTGATGTTGCGCGTCGTGTTGCTGCCCGAGTAGCTCACGATCCAGGCGTTGGTCTGCGCCACGTCGGCGGGGGCCGCCCACGCCTCGATCGAGTACTCACCCGACTCCTGGATCATGTTGGCGAGCTTGGCGCTCGCGCTGGTGGAGGCCTGGGCGGAGCTGCCCATCGCGAAGGCGAGGCCCCAGCCGCCCACCCAGCTGACGTTGCCCGAGAGCGTGAGGTCCGCTTCGGGTGTCACGCCGCTCGTGTCGTAGGCGGTGCTGCCCTGGCCGGTCTCGAACATGTACTGGGCGATCATCGATCCCTGGAAGCGGCTGCCGCTCGAAGCGATCGTGCCCTGGGTGAGGCTGACCGCGTTCGACACCACCAGCGCCGGGTCGATGGGCGTGACCGGGATGCCGTTCGCGAAGGCCGTGATCTGCGCGAGCATCGCGGCGGCGCTCCCCGGACAGTCGGGTGCGCCGTTCGAGCTCGCAGTCGGCCAGCAGTGATGGAACTCGCTGGCGAGGCGCACGTAGAAACGCGACTGGTTCGGCTGCGCGAGGTCGATCTTGGGTTGCGCCGCAACATAAGCGGCGTCGATGTTGTTGGGATCGGCGAAGTACGGCTGCTGCGGGCTGGCCGAGGACGGGTTGTGGCAGCCGGAGCAGAACCTGGTGAGCAACGGATAGACGCTCGCCTGGTAGCTCGGGTTGCCGACGGTCGGATCCGCCGGGAACTGCTTGCCGCCGCCCGCGGCCTGGACCGGCGGGGCGGTGAGCACCACCGAGGTGGTGGAGCTGGCGCCCGCGCCGAGCCAGTTCTGGATCCATTGGAGCATGGTGGCTGCGCAGGCCGACGGGTCGGCGACCCAGCAGTTGTGGCCGCCGCCGACCTTGAGGACCAGGGTCGACTGGCTGGGATTGGTGAGGTTCACGAGCGGCAGCGCCGCCTGGTACGCCTGGTTCACGTCGTCGGAGCGGGCGAACATCGGCGACTGTCCGCCCTGGTGGTGGCAGCCACCGCAGCGGTTCGAGGGAATGATGTTCTGCCACAGGTTGACCTGGAACGCCTGGATGTCGGCGTTCTGCGGTGGCGGTCCGGTGTACGACTGCGTGGTCGTGGTCGTCGTCTGCTGATTCACCGTGGTCGGCGCGCCGCCGGAGGAGCTGCAGGCGGTGAGCGCCGCGAGCATGGCGGCCGCGGCGGCGACGGCGAGGTCGCGACGGGCGAGTAACCTGGTGGCACTACTCATACGGCTCTGCATGTTGGGCGCTCCCTTACGAGCCCGGGCAGGCGGCAGCGGACTGCTGGAACACCTGCTTGAGGTTGTAGCCGCCGGAGGTGAAGCTCGAAGTGATCGCGGAGACCGTCGCCAGATCGGTGCTGCTCGCCGGCGCGCGGAAGCACACCGCCTGGAACACCTTGGTGACCTGGCAGCGCGCGAAGGTGGCGCTCGAGGCCAGCTCCTGGCCGAGCGACTTGGCGCCGTTGCCGCTGCCCGGCAGCGTCGCCGACCAGCCGAGCACCGTGTTGGGACCGCTGCGCCAGCGGTTCTCCCAGCTGTCGTCCGGGGTCACGAAGCCGAACGGGAAGTTGAAGGCGTTGATGAAGTACTTCGGCTGCACCTGCCCGGGTGTGTAGGCCATCTGGCCGGAGGTGGCGTCGAAGTTGTAGTAGGCGAAGGCCTGCACCATCGGGTCCATGCCGCTGTGACAGCCGACGCAGTTGTTGAGGAAGATGCGGCTGTCGCCGCCCGGCGAGCGCGCCACGTCCTGACGGATGCGGTCCGAGGGGCGCGTGGTATCCATCAGTGTCGGCATGTCGTTGCAGAACTGATTGATCATCGTGAAGCGGAACATCGCGCGGTTGGTGCCGTTGATGAAGAACGCCGAGGCCGCGCCACGCGTGGTGATGAGCCCGGCGGTGGCCGCGGTCGGCGTGCCGTACACCCCCGACTGAGTGCCGGCCACCAGGGTCGACATCAGGTCGACGCCGTTCTGCTCCGCGGTCGCATAGTGGTTGTTGTTGGCGGGTGACGGCGCGGGCAGTCCCGAGGCGTTGCTGGTGTAAAGGATGTCCGCGGACAGCGCGGTGTTGAACGGCACGTTGTCGCGCACCATGCCGATCACCGTCGCCACGTAGTCGTTGAGAGGCGCGAACACCGGGGCGCTGCGGTTGGTCCACGGCATGGCGAAGTTCTTGAGCGTGACGTCGTAGAAGCCCGGCGCGCCCACTGCGACCGCCGCCGCCTGTACCAGGCCGGCGCTGCCGGGAGCGGCCCCGGCGGCGCCCGCGGCGCACGCACCGCCGCAGATCGCATTGGTCATCTGCGCGAGCTCGGCCGCCGACGGCGGCACGCCGGCGATGCGCTGGTAGATGCGCTTGGCCTGCTCGTTGGGGCCCGCGACCGCGGGGGTGAAGGGTTGCGCCAGCAGCAGCAGCGTGCACGCCGTGAGCGTGACGCCCGGCGCGCGGCGCGGACCTGTGCCTGTAGTCATGACATTCATGGCGCTGGTCGTCTCCCTGCAAAATGTCCCAAAGCGCGCGCCGACTATACGGCCCGCACGGCCCCGCCCCGAATGTCTCAACTGACTGACGTCGCTGCGCGCCGACAGTTTTCGCTGCGGGCGGCACGCGCGGATGATTGCGCCGCGAACTGCGAGCCAGGTCACGGCGGGCACCGGCCCGAATGACTACCAGTAGCGCCTCGGGCGGTGCGCTGCGCTTGAGGTCTGAAGCAGAACACGCAGCGTCGAGTCCGTACCGTGACGTAATGCCGCGATGCAGAAAGTAATCAGTGCGCCGGCGAATTACGTTACATTCGTCGCGCGCGAGCGCATGCGGGATGGGTGGTGCAACGTGCGGATGAGTCTACGGCCCGTTGGAAGTACCTGGCGGCGGCGCGGCTCGCGGCTGCCGGCGGCCATGCTCGCCGTCGCGCTCGCCGCCTGCGCCGGGAACGGCGCGGGTGGCAGCGGCAGCGTCAATATCGCCAACAGCCAGGCGGGCGATCCCGCCACGGTCGATTTCCCGATCTTCTACGTGAAGCGGCCGGTGCCGACCAACGCGGCGGGGCTGCTGGTGCAGGACGATCTGCAGATCCTGCGCGACCTGGTGCCGGGCGCCGATCTCTACATGCGCCAAAGCGCCTCGCCGAGCGCCCTCGAGACCAACATCACCACGCGCGTCACTGCCGGCGCGCGCTACGACGTCACGGACGTCGACGTCTCAGCCGACGGCACCCGGGTGGTATTCGCCATGCGCGGCCCGCTCGCCAAGGGTCAGCAGGCCAAGAACCCGCCGTGCTGGCGCATCTGGCAATACGTCATCACCACCGACATGCTGGCGCCGGTCATCGATCCCACCATCGACCCCGACCCGGCAACGGTCAACGACGTCTCGCCGCATTACCTTCCCGACGGACGCATCGTCTTCTCCACCACGCGCCAGGACGCCTCGCAGGGCGTGCTGCTCGATGAGCACAGGCCCGGCTTCATCGCCCTCGATGAAGCCTCGGCGGCCGACCAGGGCGGCAACGAGCCGGACTTCGTGCTCGAGGTCATGAATGCCGACGGCACCCGCGTGCACCAGATCACCTTCAACCAGAGCCACGACCAGGATGCGACGGTGCTGCAGAGCGGCCGCGTGCTCTACAGCCGCTGGGACCGCGCCGCGGGGCACGACGCCATGTCGCTCTACTCCGTGTACCCCGACGGCACGGACGTCGAGCTCTACTACGGCGCCAACAGCCACATGACCGGCACGGTGGCGCCGGGCACCACCACGCCGACGGTAATCGAGTTCATGCAGCCGCACGAGCTTCAGGGCGGGGATGTCATGTCGCTCATCCGCCAGTACACCGGCGTCGACGACGGCGGCAATCTCGCCCTCATCGACGGCGTGCACTACGTCGAGAACACCCAGCCGCTCGCCGTGTACGCGGGGCTCAAAGGCCCGGCGCAGACCCAGGCCACCCCGCTCAACAACATCTACACGATCCCCGGGCCCTCCCCCGGCGGGCGTTTCAACTCTGCCTATCCGCTCTGGGACGGCACCGGCCGGATCATCGTCAGCTGGTCGGAATGCCGGCTGCTCGATAGCACGCAGACTCCGCCGGCGATCGTGGCGTGCACCACTTCCGGCCTCGCCAATCCCAACGCCCAGACCGCTCTGCCGCTCTACAGCCTGTGGATGCTCGACCCGGCGCAGGGGACGATGATGCCGATCATCGCGCCGGTCGAGGGCGTCATGATCACGTACGTCGTGGCAACCCAGCCCAAGCCCGTGCCCAAGATCATTCTCGATAGCGTGCCGGCCGGCCAGGCGCAGACGTTCGCGAGCGCCAGCGTCGGCGTCATCGACATCAGAAGCGTCTACGACATCGACGGACTCGCGGTGAACCCGGCAAGCGGCGCGGCGCTCAACATCGCCACGATCGCCGATCCCGCGCAGACGGCCGCGGGTGCGCGCCCGGCGCGCTTCATGCGCTTCGAGAAGGCGGTCTCGATCCCCGACAAGACGACGCAGCCGCTCACCCAGGCCGACTTCGGCGTAAGCAGCTACATGATGGAGATACTCGGCTACGCCCCGATCGAACCGGACGGCTCGGTGCACGTCGAGGTGCCGGCCAACGTGGCGTTCCGCGTGAGCGTGCTCGATGCCAACGCCCGCGCCATCACGGCTCCCCAGGGCGTGTGGCTGCAGCTCATGCCGGGCGAGACGCTCTTCTGCAACGGCTGCCACAAGCCGCAGGGGGGCCTCCCGAACCCGGTGTCGCACGGCCGCCAGGGCACCTTCGCCTCCGCCTGGGCCGGCGGCACGGCCGGCACCGCCTTCCCGCACACCATCGCGAGCGGGGCTGCGGCCTTCATCCCGCAGAACACCGGCGAGACCATGGCCCAGGCACGCATGGCGGTCAGCTGCGCGAGCGACTCGCCGCCGTGCCTGCAGATGGCGCCGAGCGTCAACGTCCTCTACACCGACGTGTGGACCGATCCGGCGCAGGCGACCCCGGGTGCCCCCATTACCTACAGCTACACGGACGCGACCAACCCGATCCCGGCGATCCCGACCACCGCGCTGTGCGCCACCGCCTGGGTCCCGGCCTGCCGCATCATCATCAACTATCCGCAGCACATCCAGCCGATCTGGGATGCCCCGCGCACCGGCATGTTGAACGGCGTGCAGGGGAGCGTCACCTGCTCGCAGGCCGGCTGCCACAACCCGCTGAACGCCGCCGGCGCCGCGCAGACGCCGGCCGGTAATCTCGACCTGACCAAGAGCGTGGATGCGAACACCAACGAGTTCACCTCCTACGGACAGCTGCTTACCCCTCACGCTACGGTTATCATGGGCCAGCCGGGACCGACGGTCGGTCCGTTCATGAATGCGGGTAGCGCCAATGGCGGGGCCTCGACGGCTTTCTTCAACTGCTTCGCAACAGGTGCCGGATGCACCAGCCCGGCGCACAACGCGCCTGCCCCTTGGCTGAACATCGCGGAGCTGCGCCTGCTGTCGGAGTGGCTGGATATTGGCGCGCAGTACCACAACGACCCGTTCGCCCCCGCGGCGCCCATGTGAGCAAGGGAAAGATCTGATACGCCGTGCGCATCGGCCGGCGCACGTCGCAGCTGCGGCACTGGCCGCGCTGCTGCTCGCGGTCGCGCCCCGCCACAGCGCCGCGCGCGAGTACCTGCAGCTGTTCGTCGCCGAGCCGTACCTGGAGCTGCATACCGGTCCTGGCCGCGGCTATCCGGTATTCAACGTGGTGCCGCGCGACGCGAGCGTCGACGTACTGTTCCGGCGCACCGACTGGTTCAAGGTGCGCACCGAGCGCGGCGTCGAGGGCTGGGCCAGCGAAGCCGACATGGTGAAGACGGTGCTGGCGGACGGAACGCCCTTCAAGTACGACCTCGGCGACATGGGCGGCTTCAGCTCGCACCGCTACGAGGCCGGCGTGTTTGCCGGCGCCTACGGCGGGGCGAATCTCATCTCCGCCTACGGTGCCGTGTCGCTCAACCCGCAGATGGCGGTCGAGGTGGCAGCCGGCCAGTTCCTCGGGCGCTTCTCCAACGGCGAGACCGCCGACTTAGGCTTCGCCCACGTCATTTCCGCGGATACGCGCTGGTCGCCGCTGCTGCTGCTCGGCGTCGGCCTCGTGCACACCGAGCCCAAGGCGACGCTGGTCACCCCGTCGAACCGCACCGAGCAGACCGCCTACGTGGGCGGCGGCATCCGCTACTACCTGACGCGGCGGTTCTTCATGCGCGCCGAATTCAAGGCTCATTACATCTTCACGAAGCGCAACCAGAACGAGGAAGCAGACGAATGGAAACTGGGATTCGCGTTCTTCTACTGACAGCAGCGCTCGCCCTGCTTCCGGGCTGCGCCACGGTGCGCAACTGGTTCCACGGCAAGCACGGCGCCAGCAGCACCGCAACCCAGGCCGGCTCGCCCGCCGCGGCCTCCGGCACCACGGGGCCGGACGAGGGGACGCCGCCGCGGGTGATCGAGCCGCAGGTCGAGCGGCGCACGATAAAAGTGCCGCGCATCAGGAGCTCGAACGTCGAGCTGGGACTGTTCTACGGCGCGCTGTCGATCGAGGACTTCGGCACCAATGCCGATTACGGCGTGAGCGCCGCTTACCACATCACCGAGGACTTCTTCTTCCAGGGCGAGGCGGGCCGTTCGCGGGGAGGACGTACCAGCTTCGAGACCCTGAGCGGCAACATTCAGCTGCTTACCGAAGCTGAGAGGCGCTTCACGTACTACGACCTGTCTCTCGGCTACAACTTCCTGCCGGGCGAGGCCTTTCTCGGTCGCGGCGTCGCCATGACGAGCGCTTTCTATCTGCTCGGCGGTTTCGGCGCCACCGATTTCGCCGGAGATACCAAGTTCACGGTGAACTTCGGCGCCGGCTATCGGGTCGTACCGACCGACTGGCTGGCGCTGCACGTCACGGTGCAGGATCACGTATTCCAGACGAGCCTGCTCGGCGTGACCAAGCTCACCAACAACCTCGAGGCGCGCATGGCAGCGACCGTCTTCTTCTAGTCATTGAGGGACGCATCGATGAGCAACAGGATCGCAGCCATGATTGCCGCAGCCGGCCTCGCACTGCCGGCGCTGGCGGCCGACCCGACCGGCGGGCCGGCGCCGCAGTTCACGCTCGCCGCCCGCAGCGGCGCGAACGTGAGCCTCGGTCAGTACAAGGGCCAGGTCGTGATGCTCAACTTCTGGGCGAGCTGGTGCGGGCCGTGCCGCCAGGAGATGCCGCTGCTCGAGAGCATCTACAAGCAGTACCACCGCATGGGATTCACGCTGATCGGGGTGAACGTCGAGCCGGACTCGAACGCCGCCAACCAGTGGCTGAAGGAGACCCCGGTGAGCTTTCCGATTCTTTATGATAAGGAGAGCAAGGTCAGCAAGATGTACGACGTCGAGGGCATGCCGAGCACCGTGATCATCGACCGCAAGGGGAAAGTGCGCCTGCTGCACCGGGGCTACAAGCCGGGCGATGAGAACGGCTATCTCGACAGCGTCAGGAAACTGGTGCGGGAGTAGCGCGATGCACATGCAGCAGGGACGGCGGGCGCCGCCGCGCGGTAACGAACGCGGCCCGCGCCGCCTCGCGCCCGCACTGCTCCTGGTGCTGGCGCTCGCCGCGCTCGGCGGCTGCACCTCGCTCGAGCCGTGGGTGAAGCCCTACGAGCGCGAGCACCTGGCCGATCCCATCATGGCCCTCAGCCGCAACTCGATCGCGGCGACCTACCGGGACCACGTGTTCGAGACCCGCGAGGGCTCGCACGGAGCCACCGGGGCGGTGGGAGGCGGCTGCGGATGCAACTAGCCTGCCGGCTGGCCGCGGCGGCGCGAGGAAGACGCGGGTGAGGTTCAGCGCCGGCGCACATGGTGGGCGCGTGAAGAAACCTGCGCCGCCGCGCACCGCCACCGCTGGCGTGCGGGCGCTGCCGCCCCTCGCCCGCACGCTGCTCGCGCTCGGCATGGTGAGCCTGCCGGCGCTCGCCGGAGTGCTGCCCGAGGACGAGGCGGATGTGATGTACCACTCCTACTCGGGCGGCGACATCACGGTGCGGGGCCCCTCGGTCCTCATCCGCAAGAAGGTCGCCGACAACCTCTCGCTCACCTACAACTACTACGAGGACATGATCTCGAGCGCCTCGATCGACGTGAAGCTGTCGGCGAGCCCCTACCACGAGATCAGAAAGCAGAACAGCTTCGGCGCCGATTTCCTGCACGGCAAGACCACTTACAGCGTCGGTTACATCCACAGCCGCGAGCCAGACTACAAGGCCGACACGACCTACTACTCGGTGAGTCAGGACATGTTCGGCGACCTCACCACGATCACGCTCGGCTACCGCCGCGGCTGGGACAACGTGTACCGCGACCTGTGCGCGGCGCCGCACCCGAACAACACGGACTGTCCCGACATCATCAATGACCCGACCTTCCACCAGCGCGCCGACCACTGGGGCTACACCTTCGGGCTCACGCAGATCCTGACGCGGAATCTCCTGGCCAACGTGAATTACGAGATCGACACCGACCAGGGTTATCTCGCCAACCCCTACCGGCAGATCCGCTACGCCTCCCCCGGAGGCGTCGGCTTCACGCTCGCGCCGCAGATCTATCCGGGAACGCGCACCAGCAATGCCGCCTCGGTGCAGCTGAAGTACTACCTCCCGTGGCGCGCCGCGCTCACCGGCTCGTACCGTTTCTATCACGACACCTTCGGCATCACCGGCAGTACGCTCGAGACCGACTACACCGCGCCGGCATGGAAGCGCTGGATCCTCGACGGCAGCGTGCGCTACTACCGGCAGACTCACGCCAGCTTCTACAGCGACCTGTTCCCGTACGCGAACTACTCGAACTTCATGGCGCGCGACCGCGAGCTCGCCGCCTTCGACAGCTGGACGCTCGGCGTCGGCGCTTCCTACGAGTTCGAGATCCCACACGTGCCCTGGATCCACAGGAGCACCGCCAATATCCGTTACGACCGCATGATGATCGACTACAAGGACTTCCGTAACGCGCTGCTCGCGGCGCAGTACGGCGCGGGCGGCGAGCCGCTCTACAAGCTCGACGCGAACGTTCTCGAAGCTTTCCTGTCCATCTGGTATTGAGCTGAACCGCAGCTGAACCGCACGCACTGCCCGGCACCACGCGCCGGGCGGCCTTGTCTGGGGTAAGCTCCGCTCTGGCGTTCACTGCTGGGACAATCACATCATGCGCATACGCACTCATTTGTTCAGTCTGCTGGCCGCCCTGACCCTCGCCGGCGCCACCGCGATCGCCCACGCCCAGGCGCGCGAGGAAGGCCGGCTGCTGGTGGCGAGCCAGGTTCTCGGCGAGATGCGCGGCTCGCGCGATCAGGCCATCCCCGACCGGCTGCTCGAGCGCGCCTACGGCATCGTCGTGATTCCGGATACGACCAAGATCGCGTGGTTCTTCGGCGGACGCCGCGGACACGGCGCGATGGTGGTGCGCGACAAGGACGGGCGCTTCTCGGATCCCGTCTTCGTCACCATGACCGGCGGCAGCTTCGGCTTCCAGTGGGGCGTGCAGTCGACGGACGTCGTGCTGGTGTTTACCACCCCGCGCGGCACCCAGGGCATCAACGGCGGCAAGGTCACGCTCGGCGGCGACCTGTCGGTCGCGGCCGGCCCGGTCGGGCGCGACGCCTTCGCGGCCACCGACGCGACCTTCAAGGCGGAGGTCTACTCCTACTCGCGCAGCCGCGGCGCCTTCGCAGGCCTCGCGCTCGACGGCACGGTCATCTCGATCGACGACAGCGCGAATGCCGACTTCTATCGCAAGCCCGGCGTCCTGGCGAGCGACATCATGTCGGGGAGCGTGCGCAGCAGCGACGAGTCGGCGCGCCGCTTCCTCGCCGCGGTCTCGAGCAGCACCGAGACGCAGCGCCAGGCTTCGGCCGCGCCGGCTCCGCGCCCGGCGGCACCGGTCAGAACGCCGTCACCGGCGGCCCCGGGAAGCGCGCAGTCCTTCCCGCTCGCCGACCCGAAGCCGGGCAGCGAGCCTAAGTAGATTTGGCGCGCGGCGCCTGCGGCGGCGCGCGCAGGCCAACCCGACAGCGCGTTCAGACCCGCGGGCAAAGAACGCGGTCTTTGCCCGCTACACAGCGGGCGGGTTGACGCCGCTACACAGCAGGCGGGTTAACGCCTGCGAAGACCGGCGGCGCGCCCAGCTTGCGGCGGAACTCGCGCTGCAGCAGTGCCAGGCTGGTGAGCGCCTGCAGCGTGACCGTCGCGACCGACAGGTACCACACCTCGGTCAGGGAGAAGTGCGGCAGAGTCGACAGGATCACCGCCGGCAGCACGAAGGTGAAGAGGCGCGAGCCGGAGCTCGCGAGTGACGGCCAGGTGTTGCCGAGCGCCTGGAACAGCCCCGAGCAGGTGAAGATCAGGCCGGTGGCGACGAAATTCCACGAGATGATGCGCAGGTAGGTCGCGCCAACCTCCACCACCCCGGGCTCGCGGCTGAAGAACTCGATGAACACCTGCGGCCGCCACTGACATACGAGCGTCAGCGCCACCATCAGCACCGCCGACAACAGCGCCGCCGCGCGGAACGTCTCGCGTACGCGGCCGAACTGGCGCGCGCCGAAATTCTGCCCGGCCACCGCCGGCGCCGCGAACGCCAGCGCCATGATCGGCAGGAACAGCGCCTGCATCACCCGCCCGCCGATGCCGAAGCCGGCCTGCGCCGCGGGGCCGAAGCCGCGGATCACCCAGTAGATGACGCCGACGATCAGGAACATCATGAAGAATTCGCCACCGGCCGGAAGGCCCACGTTGAGGATGCGGCGCACCGCAGCGGCGCGCGGCGCCAGCATCTGCCGCTCGAGCTTCACGTAGTGCTCGAGCCGCGCGAAGTAGATCCACAGGAACAGCACCCCGGCGGCCACCGCGACGCTGCTCGCGAGTCCCGCCCCGGCGGTGCCGAGCGGATGGTGCGTGCCCCAGCCGGCGATCAGCACCGGCGCCAGCAGCGTGTTGAGCACCACGGTGAGCACCTGCACGACCATGGTCGGCTGTACGATGCCGGTGCCGCGCAGCGCCGAGCCGAGCGCGACCAGCGCGAACTGCAGGGCGAGACCGGGCGTGTAATAGTAGAGGAAGGCGGTACCCGCGGCCGCGGTGGCGGCATCGGCCGCCATCGCGCGCACGTACAGGCCTCCGAGGAGCCACCCGGCGGCGAGCGTCGCCACGCCGCAGATCGCCGACAGCGTCACCGACTGATTGAAGATGAGGTTGGCCTCTGCCTGGTCCTTACGCCCCACGGCATGCGAGACCAGCGCGACGGTACCGACGCCCAGCATCTGCGTCAGGGCCATGATGACGAACATAGCCGTGCCGGCGGTGCTGACGCCGGCAATGGCCGCCTCCCCCAGGTGGGCCACGAAGTACATGTCGACCACCAGGTACAGGGTCTGAAACAGCATGCCGATGGCGATCGGCACCGCCATAGCGATCAGCTGCCCGGTGATCGGGCCCTTGGTCAGGTCTTTCAAGAGCTCAGAACTTCTGCGCGAACCTCAGCGCCACCGTGCGCGGTTGGGTCGGCACGGCGTAATTCGCGACGATGCTGCAGGAGGCGCACTGATTGAAGCGGAACAGCTGGCCGCGCTTATCAAACACGTTGGTGAGGAACAGGTCGAGCCCATAGGTATCGCGCGACATGCCGAACGCCAGATCGAGCGTTCCGAACGGCGCCTGCGGCCCGATCTCGCTCCGCTGCACGAGCCGCAGATCATCCCACTGCTGGCTCTGATAGACGAAGGCGCCCTGCCAGTAGGCCTGCCAGTTCCCCATGCCGAAGTCGTCGCGCAGGATGAGATTGCCCTTCACTTTCGAGGCGCCGGGCAGCTGCGTGTCCGACGGCGCGAGCGGCGCCGCGCAACTGGTGATCGGGTTGCCGTTCGGGTCGATCTGCCCGCAATAGTTCTCCGTCAGCCGCGGATTGAGCACACTCAGTCCCGCAGCGAGCGACACGCCATGCGCGACCGCCCACTGCAGCTCGTTCTCCATGCCCGTCACACGCGCCGCCCCGGCGTTGGCGATGCGCGTCAGGCCGTTCGCCCCGAGGAACGCGAACTGGAAGTTGTTCCAGTCCTCCCAGAAGAACGCGCCGTTGTAGCGCAGGTGATTGTCGAGCCAGCTGGTCTTCCAGCCGATCTCGTAGTTCTTGAGATAGTCGGCCTGGTACGGCGGCAGATTGCCGACGCGGTTGATGCCGCCGGGCCGGAAGCCCTTGGAGTAGGTAGCGTAGATCAGGTGATTGGCGTCGGCTTTGTAAGTAAGGGTGACCTTGGGTGTGTTACCCGTGCCGCTGGTACTCTTGTCGAAGCTCAGGCACGGCGCACCCTGGAACTGCACGGTGAAGTCGCAGACGCCCGCCTCGCCCAAGCCGCTCGCGACCCCCAGCGGATTGTTGATTCCGTATCCACGGTAGCCCTCGAGGGAATTGTCATACTTGAAGTGCCGCAGGCCGGCGAGCAGCGACCAGCTGGAGGTGATGTCCCAGGTGGCTTCGCCGAAGGCCGCGTAGTCGCGGTCGACACGTTGCTGCTTGGTTAGCCACCAGGTGTCCGTCCACCCGGTTACCCACAGCGAGCATCCGGTCAGAGGGGGGGTGGGGGCATAGGTGCACCCCGGACCCGCGAGGTTGGCGATCTGGTAATCCTGCTCGATGTTGTGCAGCTGGCGCTGGTAGAAGCCGCCGGCGACGAAGTGCACGACCCAGTCCCGCGGCGACTGCAGCCGCAGCTCGTGGCTCACCTTCTCGTAGCCGTCCTTGCCGGCGATCATCTGCGTCGGGTTGATATGGTTGCCGGCGTTGTCGACTATCGGTGCGGTGTAACTCGGTATCGTGACGTCGTAAGCGAGCGAGTAGTCCGAATAGTCGGTGTGCGACAGGTCGTGGCGCTTGAGGTAGGCGCCCGCGTAGATCAGGTCGAAGTTGCTGACTTTGCCCTCGATGGTGAGCGCGGTGTCGACGAAGTGATCCTCGACGCTGTCGCCGGAGAAGTGCTGGAGCTGCAGGTCGCCGACGTTCGCGCTGTTGTAGCCGCTGGTGAAAGCAGGGAAGTCGGTGGCATAGGCGTTGAAGCCGTTGGCCTTGGTCGACTGCGCCATGATGAACGGGGTAATCGACCAGTTGTCCCCAAGATCGACTTTGAGCGCGCCGCGCGCGCCGGTGATCGTGGTGTCGTTGAAGGCCTTCTTGGCATAGGGGGCGTTGTTGATCGTGACGCCGAACTGCGGGAAGGTGCGCGTGGAATAGACGTTGTCGATGTAGCCGCCGTCGTGCTCGTACCAGCCGACCAGGCGCACCGCGGCGCTCGGGCCGAGGGGAATGTTCACGAACCCCTGGGCGAGCCCGCCCGGCTGCCCGTGGGCGACATCGTTGGCCTCGAGCTGATACTCGGCCTTGAAAGCGCTCGGGTCCGGCTTGTTGGTGATTATCCTGAGGGTACCGGCCTCCGAGCTCGCGCCGTACAGCGTCCCCTGGGGACCCGCCAGCGCTTCGACGCGCGCGATGTCGTAGAGATGCACGTCCATCGCGCCCTGAATGGTCGTGATCGGCTGCTCGTCGAGGTAGGTACCGACCGTCGGCAGCGGGCCGGAGTGGTTCTGGCCGGCATCGCTCGAGATGCCACGCATGATGACGTTGCCGAACCCCGGGCCGTTTGCGCCGCCGCCGGAGCCGCTCTTCTGGGTCGTAACGCTCGGCAGAAACTTGATGTATTCGTCCTGGCTCTGGATGTTCAGGTTGTCGAGCTGCTGGTTGCCGATCGCGGTGATGCTGAGCGGTACGTCCTGCAGGTTCTCGGCGCGCTTCTCGGCCGTCACCACGATCTCCTGGAGACCGCCGCCGGTCGCCTCCACCGGCTGCTGCTGAGCGGCGGCGGGATGGACCGCACTCGCCACGCCCACGGCGATCGGCATCACCTTGAGGACTGTCCGGCCCTGACCCAGCCGGGAATGCTCGAGCTTGCGGCGGCGACTACGCGTCATCTGACTTCCCCCCGTAACGTTGTTCTGCTGCAACTAGTGTAAGGCTTCACGATCGATTTCAGAACCCCGGCGGATCCGGGTACGCATCGACCACCGGGCCGAGCGCCTCCTTGAGCGGGCCGAGCCACGGGTCGAAATGGCGCCAGTGCTCGAGAGCCTCGCGGAAGATCGGCTGGCGCACCTGCTCTGAGCTGGCCGTGCGCACCGCACGCTCGTTCTCATAGAAACGCAGGCAGCGCTCCTCGAACGGCAGGCCACAATAGGCGAGCAGCGCCCGCACCTCAGTCTCCGTGTCCTCGACCAGCCGCTCGTAGATCACGCGGTGCACGCGACCCGGCAAGATGTTGTCGAAATGCGACATCAGCGCGACGTAATCCCGGTAGTAGCGGCCGAGGTCCGTGAGGTCGTAAGCGAACTGCTGCCCCCGGGCGAAGTGCTGGCGAAAAACCGAGAAGCAGCAGGCAAGGGGATGGCGGCGCGCGTCGATGATCCGGGCTCGAGGCAGAATGAGCTGGATCAAACCCAGGTACGCAAAGTTATTCGGCATCTTGTCGATGAAGCAGGGTCGCTGCGTCCGGCGCTGCACCCGGGTCTGCGCGATGTAGCGCTCGCCGAGCTCGCGGCACTCGTCCGCCGTGAGGTCGCCGAGCAGCGCGGGGTACGGCGACGACGGCTGCCCGCGCGCCTGCGCCTGCGCCGCGAGCTCTCTCGCCATGGAGATGATGTCGGGCAGCTCCATCGTGCCCTCGACGGCCGAGTGGCTCGCCAGAATCTGCTCGAGCAGCGTCGAGCCGGCCCGCGGCATGCCGACGATGAAGATCGGATCCGGGGCAGCGGCGCCGTAGCCGTGCCGCGCGCGGAAAAATTGCTGCGTGAGAATCTGCCGCGAGCGCTCCAAACGCGCGGTGGTGCGCCGCGCATCGTACGCGGTGCTTGCGTGCCGCAGTCGGTTGGCCTCGAGGTAGTACCGGAAGGACTCCTCGTAGCTCGCCGCATCCTCGAGCGCCTTGCCGAGCGCAAAGTGGAGCTGCACGCGCTCGTCCGCCCCGAGCGCCGCGTCCCCGGCGAGCGCGCGCATGGCGGCGAGGTCGGCGGGCGTGAAACGGAAGGTCTTGAGGTTCGCGAGGCTCCAGTACGCGGCGCCGTTGCGCGGAGCCAGTGCGATGCTGCGGCGGTAGGCGGTGATGCCCTCCTCCTGCCGTCCCGCGGTCTTCAGGGCGTGTCCGTAGTTGAGCCAGACCTTCTCGTGGTGCGGATAGTCCGCCAGCACCGCCGCGTAGAGCTCGATCGCTTCCTGATAGCGGCCGAGGCCCCCGAGGATCGCCGCCTTGAGATTGCGGCAGGTGTGGTCGCGGGGATCGGCCTCGAGCAGTCGCCCGACCTCCTCGAGCGCCGCGACGTCTTTGTACTGGCGGTGCAGCACCGTGGCGAGATTGCGGCGCGCGGCGGCAAAGCCCGGCGCCAGCTCGAGGCACCGCCGCAGCAGCTTCTCGGAATCGCCGTAGCGCTCGACCCGCGCCGCCACCTCGGCGAACATGCGGATCGCGGCGACATCCGTGGGACGCTCCTTGAGGTGCTCGCGCAGCAGCGCTTCGGCCTGGGGGATCTGGTTCGAGGCCAGCGCCGCCGCGGCCTTGATGAGACGCGGGTCCCGGGTCGAGCACTTGAGGTGCTGCGCCCACGCGGCGTCCGCGCCCGCCTCGTCGCCGACGGCACTCAGGTGTCCCGCGAGGGCGAGCCAGGCCTCGGCGAAAGCGGGATTGAGCGCGACCGCGCGCCGCAGCTCCTCGATCGCCGCGTCGCCCTGCCCCAGGTCGGCGAGTGCGAGGCCGTGCTCGTAGTGAGCGGCCGCCCAGTTCGGCTGTGCGGCCGCAAGTGGCCCGAGGATGTTCGCGGCCGCGGCAAAATCACCGCACGCTCGCCGCGCGACCCCGAGCAGCAGCGTCGCGAGCGGCTGCCCGGGAACGACCTTGAGAATTTCCGCCGCCTGCTCGGCGGCGAGCGCCGGCTGGGTGGCCAGCAGGCGGGTCGTGTGAGTCAGCGCCAATTCGACTGAACCGACCGGGTCCGAACCGCTGCTCAACCTCACCCTCCCGAGTCTGTCACGCCATCATGGGCGCAGGCCCGACCCTTGACAAACGCTCCCCGGGCCTAAGCGCCCGGACGGCCATTTCGAGGGATGGGATTGGCGGCCGAAATGCGGCAGAGTGCCGCCCGGAAAGCATGCAAGGAAGGGCCTTTTGAACGATACAGCGACGCCCGCGCGCCTCGCCCGGACCGCCGGTGAGACCGCTTCCGCGGTGCTCGTGGCGATCAGCTTCTGCCATCTGCTCAACGACATGATGCAGTCGCTGCTGCCGGCGCTGTACCCGATGCTGAAGAGCACCTACCGCATGAGCTTCGGGCAGATCGGGCTCCTCACCTTCACGTTCCAGTTCACGGCATCGCTGCTGCAGCCGATGGTCGGGGCGATGGCCGACCGTACGCCGCGCCCCTACTCCCTCGCCAGCGGCATGGCGTTCTCGCTCGCGGGGCTGCTGCTGCTCGCCTTTGCCGGCGGCTATCCGCTGCTGCTGGTCGCGGCGGCGCTCATCGGCACCGGCTCGTCGGTGTTCCATCCCGAGTCCTCGCGCGTGGCGCGCATGGCCTCCGGCGGCAAGCACGGGCTCGCGCAGTCGGTGTTCCAGGTCGGCGGCAATCTCGGCTCCGCGTGCGGACCGCTGCTCGCGGCCTTCGTCGTGCTGCCGTACGGGCAGTCGAGCATCGCGTGGTTCTCGGTGGTGGCGCTGCTCGGCATGTTCGTGCTGTTCAACGTCGGGCACTGGTACAAGACGCATGGCATCACCCGCCTCAGGCACGCGGCCCGCACGCGCGTCATCGAGGCCTCGCGCGCGCGCGTGGCGGGCACGATCGCCGTGCTGCTGGCGCTCATCTTCTCCAAGTATTTCTACCTCGCCAGCATCACCAGCTACTACACCTTCTATCTCATCGGCCACTTCCACCAGTCGGTGCGCAGCGCGCAGCTGCACCTGTTCGTATTCCTGGCCGCGGCCGCGATCGGCGGCTTCGTCGGCGGTCCGATCGGCGACCGTATCGGCAGCAAGAAGATCATCTGGGTGTCGATCCTCGGCGTGCTGCCCTTCACGCTGGCGCTGCCGCACGCCGATCTCTTCTGGACCAGCGTGCTCACCGTGCCGATCGGGCTCGTCATCGCCTCGGCCTTTCCGGCGATCGTGGTCTACGCCCAGGACCTGCTGCCCGGGCGCACCGGTGCGGTAGCGGGCCTGTTCTTCGGGCTGGCTTTCGGCATGGGCAGCGTCGGCGCCGCGGTGCTCGGCAAGCTCGCCGACCACTTCGGGATCGATGCCGTGTACCAGATATGCGCCTTCCTGCCGCTCATCGGCCTGCTCGCCGGATTCCTTCCCGACGTCAAGCATCGCCCGCCCTCGCCGGCATGAAGCTCATATCGCCAGGCCTGCTGGACGAGCTGGCGGCGGCGGCGGCGGCCAGCCCGCGCGGGCGCACCCATTACAACCTGCACGGCTCGGCCGCCGACCTGGTGCAGCGCTATCTCGTGGTCGCCAATCGCCGCTCCTATTTCCGCCCGCACCGTCACACCACCCGCGCCGAGCTGGCGCTCATCGTGCGCGGCGAGCTGGATCTCATCGTCTTCGACGAAGCGCGGCGGATCACGGCGCGTTACGGCTTCGGTGCGGGAGAGGGCAACGTCGCCTACGAGAATGGTCCCGGAATCTGGCATACCGTGGTCGTCGGGGCGGACGCCACCACGTTCCTCGAGGTGAAGCAGGGGCCCTACGATCCCGCAACCGCTTCGGAGTTTGCCGACTGGGCGCCGGTCGAGGGCGAGGCCGGCGCCGCGGACTTCCTCGAGTGGGCGCGGCACGCGGCGCCGGGGGACATCGTGCCGGCGCGCTAGAGCCGCGGCTTCCGACTATCGCTCGAGAAAACCGGCGAGATCCTTGCCGCTCATGATCGTCTCGAGGTAGCCGAAGGTCCCGGAGTCGTGCACCTCGCGCCCGGCGGCGTACAGGCCGGTGATCGCGGCGCGGTACAGCGAGGTGGACAGGCTGATGCGCCTCACGCCGGCGGCGGCGAGCTCGGCCACGCTGAAGGAGCGCCCGCGGATGCCGACCATGAAGTTGACGGGCTTCTTCAGCGCGCTGCAGACGGCGCGCACCGCGGCGAGGTCCGGCAGCCCGGGAGCGAACAGCACGTCTGCCCCGGCGCGCTCGAAGGCCTGGAGGCGCCGCACCGTATCGTCGAGGTCGGGACGGCCGTGGAGATAGTTCTCGGCGCGCGCCGTGAGCGTGAACGGAAAGGCAAGCCCGCGGGCGGCTTCGGCCGCGGCCGTGACGCGTTCGACCGCGAGGGCAAGGTCATAGATCGGCGCTCCCGGATGGCCGCTCGCATCCTCGATCGATCCGCCCACGAGTCCCACCGCCGCAGCCCGGCGGATGGTCTCGGCCACCGCCTCCGGGGAGTCGCCGAAGCCCTGCTCGAGATCGGCCGAGACCGGCAGCGCGCAGGCGTCCACGATGACGCGTGAGTGTGCCAGCGCCTCCTCGCGCGTGATCTGCCCGTCGAGCCTGCCGAGAGTGGCCGCGCACGCGGAGCTCGAGGTGGCGAGCGCTTCGAACTTGAGTCCCGCCATGACGCAGGCCGTCGCCCCGTCCCACACGTTGGGAATGACGAAAGCCCCGGGGCACTCGTGCAGTGCACGGAAGCGTTCGGCTTTTTCAGACTGCGCAGCGCTCACGGACCGTCCCGCTCAGCGGGTGGTCAGGATGCCCCACGCCCATCCGGTAATGCGCCAACCGGCTGCCGTCCTATGCAAGCTGAAGGTAGTCGTCGCGCCGACCTTCACCGGCTTGCCCTGCTTCGTGAAGGCGAACGTGGTGGGAACGACGGCATACGCACGGTCTCCCGAGATGATGAGCTGCCGGGGCTTGCCGATAGTTCCCGTGGCGTCGGTCATACCTTCCTTTTGCACGTAGGCGTCGTAATCCTTCTGCCACCTGGAACAAGCGCCTGGCCCATGCCACTCAAAGGGAGGGATGTCGTCGATTACCGATGCATCATCCGCGCAGGCAGCCACAGCCTTGGCCTCATCCGCATCATTCCACTGATTCAGGACGGAGAGGATGTCGCTCCGGTCGGATGCAAAGGCGGGTACGGCGACTGCCAGGGCGGCGGCAAACGCGATGATCGCTCTGTTCATTGGTTGACTCCAGTCGATTCGGCTTTGGGCACGGCTACACCGATCATGCAGTCGCGCGTCACCAGCGTTGCCAGCTGCTCCTCGCTCCAGCCTGCGGTGCCCGCAGGACGCGCCGGCAGGACCAGATAGCGCATGTCGGCGGTCGAGTCGTGCACACGCACGGTGACCTCATCGCGCAGCTCGAGTCCGAACTCGCGCAGCACCGCGCGCGGCTCGCGCACCGCCCGGCTGCGGTAGTTGCGGCTCTTGTACCAGTCCGGCGGTAACCCCAGCAGCCAGCGCGGGTAGCACGAGCACAGGGTGCACACCACGACGTTGTGCACGTCCGGGGTGTTCTCCACCACCACCAGCTTGTATGGGCCACGCTCGAGACCTAAGTCCACCAGCGCATCGTTCCCCAGCTGCAGCAGCCTCGCCTTGAACGCCGGATCGTTCCACGCGCGCGCGACGACCCGGGCGCCCTGGGCCGGGCTGCGCGCGTCCATCTTCTCGATCTCGCGCCGCACGGCCTCGGCGCTCAGCACGCCCTTCTCGATGAGAAGCTCGCGCACGGCGATCTCCATCACCTGGTAGTAGCTGAGCGTGTCGTCCGCGTCGGGGCGCGGGCCCGGGTGCGGCCGGTGCGGGCCGTGGTCGTCGCCGTCGTGATCGTGGGGGTGATCGTGCATGCTGCCCTCGTCAGGCCGGCTCCAGCCAGTGCTTGTAGACCTCGATATCGATCGTGTCGGCAGGACTGCCGGCGTAGTCCGGCCACACCTCGGCCTGCGCAAAGCGTACCCGGTAGAGCGGCTGCGCCGGCAGCCCGGCGCGCGCGTAGGCGAGCTCCTCGGGATTGGGGTAGGCGCCACACAGGCGCTCGATGACGCCGGCGTGACCGCGGATGTACCAGGGCGTGCGCATGTGCCCGGGCACGTCGGACCGGCGCACCGTCACGCGATCGCCGGGGCGAAAGCGCGCGGCAACTGCGGCGGCCGCCGTGCTCACCTCGACTCGTCCTGGTGGCGAGCTTCGACCGCCGACATCCTGCGGCCCAGCTCGTCCATGGTAATCACGCCGCGTTGGATCAGGGTCTGGCTGATCGAGTGGATCCAGCGCTCGTAGTAGCTCATGCGATCATAGGCGTCCGGGCCAAGCACCTCGATGTTCTTGCGCAGCTCGTCCACGGTCATCCGCCCGGCGGCAGAGAGCAACACCAGGAGCGCGTCGCCGCGCTTCTCCCACAGCGCGTACTCGTGTTGGGTCGCTTCGACGCGGCCTGCAGGAAGCCCGCCCATGTCGTGATGACTGCGCATTGCGGCGTGTGCAGGTGCGGTTCGCAGCGATGACTCCGCGAATCATAGCACTCGCGCCCGGCGCGGCGCGCAGGCCTCAGGTCGAAGCGCCGATGGCCGCACGGTCGGCAGTCTTGCGTAGCCGCCCATACCTGGCGACGAGCGCCGCACGCCGATGCGGCGCGATGTTCACCCGGCCGAGGTCCCCCTGCACGTGCGGCAGCGCGAGTAGCCGCTTGTCCATCACCCGGAACCAAAGCGGCGGGAACCAGGACAGCGGGAACATACCGAAGTAGCCGCTCGGCAGCTGCGGCACAGCGGCCCAGGTACGGAGCGACTGGTACCGGCGCGACGGGTGCGCGTGGTGGTCCGAATGCCTCTGCAGGTGGAATAGCACCAGGTTGGTGACCAGGTGGTCGGTGTTCCATGAGTGGTGCGGCTGCGGGATCTCGTAGCGGCCGCTCGCCGTCTTCTGGCGCAGCAGTCCATAGTGCTCCACATAGTTGGCCGAGGTGAGCTGCCACCAGGCCACGGCGTTATGCACGGCGAGAAACGGCACCATCACCCAGCCGAACGCCAGGAGCAGCCCGCCCTGCACCAGCGCGCTGACTGCATAGGACTGGAGAATCGTGTTGTGCACGGACCAGGCGGAGCGGCCCCCGCTGCGCAGCCGCTCCCGCTCCAGCCGCCAGGCGCGCAGGATGCCCCCCGGCAGCTCGCGCAACGCGAAACGGTAGATGCTCTCGCCCATGCGAGCGCTCGCGTTGTCTTCCGGCGTCGCCACCGTGCGGTGGTGTCCGCGCCCGTGCTCGACGGTGAAGTGTCCATAGAACGGCACAGCCAGGGCTAAACGCGCCAGCCACTGCTCGAGGCGCGTGTGCTTGTGGCCGAGCTCGTGTGCCGTGTTGATGCCGAGGCCCGAGTCAGCGCCGGCAACGTAGGCGAGCATCAGCACCGCCCACCACGACAGCTCGTGCGTGCCCACCCACCACGCGCAGCCGAGCAGCGCGACGAAGTGCAGCGGCACGGTGAGCCACGTGAGTACCCGGTAATACCGGTCGGCCTCCAGCTGCGGCACGACCGCTTCGTCCGGATTGCTACGGTCGTTACCGATGAAGAAGTCGAACAGCGGCATCAGCACGTAGCTGATCACGAGCGGCAGGCCCAGCGCGATCTGCCGGCCCGTCACCAGCTGCGCGGCGATTCCCGTAAAGGGGATCAGCGGCCAGACCACGGAGAGCATCCACCAGGGCCGCTTGCGGTCCGTGTACTCGATGCGCCCCCGCGCCGCGTCCATGGCGATGTAAACCGTGCTCATCGGCGCCCCCGACCAACCGCCACCGCCAACCACCATCGCATCTTCCGCCCGCACCGCCCGACCAGCAAGGTCGATCGAGCGCCTGGAAGTCCGCGTCTTACGGCCAGGAGCGGCCGCCCGACCGGACGCGCTAGACTCCCGCATGCGGTCATTCAACATGAATGAATCATCTCCTTCGAGCGCCTTCGTGCCGCTGTCCGACGGCCGCTATCTGGCGACGCCGCTGACTCGCGGTCCCTGGGACCTCAAGCACCAGCATGCGGGCCCGCCCATCGCGCTGGTCCTTGGTGCAATCGAGCGCGTCGCGGCCGGGCAGCACATGACGCACATCGCCCGGCTGACGGCCAACCTGTTCCGGCCGATACCTATCGCGGAGCTCAGCATCGAGGTGGACGTCGCCTACACCGGCCGTAACCTGGCACACGTCTCGGCGAGTTTGTACGGTGAGGGTAAAGAGGTCGCACGGTTCACTGCGCTGGCCCAGCGGGAGATCGATCAACCAGTGTCGGCAGGCCTGCCCGGGCATCCACTGCCGAAAGCGCCGCGTTCGCCCGAGGACTCGCCGCCCGTGCGCGTCCCCGTTGCACGTGATCAGCTTGGCTATTTCGATCTCGTCGAAGGTCGCGTTGCCGCCGGCAGATTCTTCAATGGGCCGAGCGCTATCTGGTTCCGCCTCAGGCATCCGCTCGTCGCGGGCGAAGTACCCAGCGTCTACCAGCGCGTGGCGGTGGCTGCTGACTCCGGCAACGGTATAAGCGCAGTGCTGGACCTGCGGCGTTTTCTGTTCGTCAACTCCGACCTCACGATCAACCTGCTGCGCCGCCCACGCGGCGAATGGGTGTGCCTGGAGGCGCGTACGCTGCTCGGCGATGAAGGTTCGGGGTTGGCGGAGTCCGTGTTGTACGACTCTGCCGGAGTGGTCGGGCGCGCCACGCAGAGCTTGTTCGTCCGCGAGCGTGGCGTTACTTCGACAGATCAGTAAACAGCGACGGCTGACGATGCTGGCTCAATGAACGGCCAGCTCGACCTTCACGGTGCTGCCGGAGTCGGGCTTGGGCGCGGCGTTGACGACGAACACGCGCGCGGCCTCGACCTGGCCGCCGGAGAGCAGCGCGTCCTGGATCGCGCGTGCGCGGTCCTTGCCGAGCGCGTCGAGATCCGAGTCCGGGACCTCGATGCGCGCCAGCAGCGCGGTCTCGAGATCCGCAATCGCCGGCTCGAGGGGCGGCGCCTCCTTCTTCTTCGCCTCCTGCACGGCGACTACCGAGGGCGGCAGCGCCGCATCCTTGCCGAGAGTGGCGTGGAATTGCTCGATGAGCAGCTTCAGGTGCGTCGCCGGGTCGGCGAGCGCCGTCTGGGCGGCCTCCTCGGGCTGCTTGCGGCCCTGGCGGGTGCCCTGCGCACGCTGCTGCAGCTCGCGGTCGAGCTGCGCGCGCGCCAGCTGCGGCCGGTCGAGCCGCGCGGACGTCACGATCGGCACGTCGAGCTTCAGCTGCGGACGTTCGGCGAGCGCCTTGCGAAGCCCGGCGAGCTGATCCTGCGCCGCCTTGTCGAGTGCAGCGCTGCCGGCGGCGAACTCCAGGATGTTCATGTGCTCCCCGCCGCCGAACAGATGCCCGAGCAGTGCGAACGGCGCCGTCGCCACCTTGACGATCAGGTTGACGACCATCTTCCAGATGATCGGTCCGATGCGAAACGACGGATCGTCGATGGAGCCCGACATCGGCAGATCCAGGTCGATCAGGCCGTTGCGGTCCTTGAGCAGGGCCACGGCGATCTTCAGCGGCAGGTGCACGGCATCGGGGCTCTCCACCCGCTCGCCGAGATCGAGCTCGTCGATCACGAAATGCTGCACGGCGGACAGCCGCCGTTGCTCGATGTGATACGAGACGTCGACCGAGAGCTTGCCCTTGTCGATCTTGTACCCGACGAAGTGACCGGAATAGGGATTGACGATCGTCAGGTCGACGTCCTTGAAGCCCAGCTTGATATCGCTGTAGAGCGCGGCCGACAGCAGGTTGACCTCCCCCGCTATAGTGACCGGCGAGTACTGCTCCACCTTCCCGTCGAGCTGCACCTTGGCGCGCGAAGCGGGATCGGAAGAGAGGCCGGTCACCGCGCCATTGAGCGACTGCATGCTGATCGAGAAGCTCGGCTTGATCCACAGGTCGGTGTAATTCGCCGCCCCGTTGAGCACCCGCACGGTGCCGATCGACACCGGGAAGGGAGCGAGTGGTTTGGGCGGCGCTGCCGGCGGCGGTGCACTCTTGCCGCGGGCGCGCTTGCGCGGCGGCGCGGGGTCGGCCCGGGGCGCAGCAGGCGCCACGGCGGCCGGCTGCGCTGCGGCGCCGGGCGGCGTCAGCACCGCCTTGATGTTGAGCGTCTGATTGGGCGCGATGATGACGCGCGCATAGGGCTCGACCAGCGTTACGCTCGCGATCCTGAGGCGGGCGGGCTGCGAACGATAGCTGACCTCCGCGATCGCCAGGTCGCGCCAGCGGATGAAGTCGTTCCGTAACGCGTTGTCCACGGTCCGCAGGTCCCGCACGCGCGTATCGCCCTTGATCTCGAGCGAGCCGTCGGCGTGCCGCGCGAAGTCGACGCGCGTGCCGAGCTCGCCCTTGAGCAGCGTCATCGAGGTGTACTGAGCGAGCAGCGGCTGCAACGCCGCCAGCCCGAGATGCTCGGCCTCGAGGTGCGCGGCGACGACGCCGGACCGCGGCGTCACCGTGCCGTGCGCGGCGATGCGGCCGGAGGTGTTGACCGCGGAGTCGAGCGTGATGTCGAGCACGTCGTCGGGCGAGAGGTTGAAACCGCCGACGTGGATATTGAGCGGGTCGAGCACCACCGCCGCTGCGGGAGTGACCTGCCGGTCCTCGGCCGACACCTTGAGGGCCGAGACCGAGATGTCGGGCACCGACAGCGCCCATGAGGATGAGGCACCCGTCGGCGCCGCGGGCGGGGGAGGCGCGGCCGCGCCGCTGCTGCCCGTTGCGCCCGCCGCGGCCCCGGCCGCCGGCGACTGCGGACCCAGCAGGTCGAGGACGTTGAGGCGCCCCTGCTCGCTCAGCCACGCCTTGATGTCCCCGCCGGCGAGCTGCACCTTGGCGACCTCGACGGCGCGCCGGCCGAGATCGAGACGTGTGTCATCGACCTCGAGCGTGCCGAGCGCGACGTAGTCCTCGGATCCGCCCGCGGGCTTCAGCGCAAGCCCGCTCACGGTGGTCTTGCGCACGTCGACCTTGAGCCCGAGGGGGCCGCCGGCGGAGCTCACGTCGTAGTCGCCGTTCAGCGCGATGACGCCCGCGTCGATCTCGAAAGGCAGGCTCGCACGCAGGTAGCTCCACAGGGTCCGGGCCTTGAGATCCGTGATCACGAAAGTGCCATGGGAAGACAGCGGCGCGAGCCGGACCGTCCCGGCCCAGTGGAGCCGTTCGCCCTCCTGGGAGGTGGCGTCGAGCGTGTAGGCATCGCCGGTGTCCGCCCTGGTGCTGAAGTCGCGCAGCTCGAAGGCGATGGGGGCGAAGTCGGCGTGAAACGGCGTCGCCCGCGAGCGATCCTCGAACTCGGTCGTGCCGGCGATCACGGCCAGGCGCCCGACGTACAGCCGCATGGGCTTGGCGGGCGGCAACGGCTGTTTGCCGGGTGGCGGCGGCGCGGGCTCGAAGCCCTTGCCGAGGTCGGCAAGATTGAGCGCGCCGTCGGGTCTGACCACCGCGCGCACGTAGGGCCGCTCGAGGAGGACCGTGCCGAAGCTCGGTCCGAGACGCCACAGAGTTGCCCATTGCAGATCCACCTGCAGCCGCCTGAACGCAAGCATCGGCTTACCGTCCGCATCCGGCAGCGATACCCCGGTTACGTCGAGATCGAGCGTGAAGGGATTGAAGCGGACGTCGCCGATCGTGAGCGTTCGCCCATAGTGGGTGCGCACGAAATCGACGGCGCCCTGCCGCGCGAAGCGGGGCACGGCGAAGAAGCCCGCGATCGCGTAGGCGCTGATAAGAACCGCGGCGATGATGAGTCCGATCAGTTGGCGTCGACTAGGGCGCACGGACCCGCCTCCCCATCGTTCTTCTGCCTCTCACCGGCCGGCCGATCCTAGATCATCGGCGGCTAAGCCACCACGCGCTATACGTAGTCTCGCGGATGACGCCGACGGCGCACGTCCGGGGAGACCTCGCCTGCCAAAGCGCGGCCCGCGCCGGGCTGGTCCGGCCGACGCGGTGTGCGCTGTGCACACCGCGTCCCCGGCCCATCAGGCGTCAATGCTCGTGATCGTGATCCCCGCGGTCGTGATCGCCGCGGTCATCGTGATCGCCGTGCTCCTTGTGGCCGCGACCATGATCGTGGCGCTCGTGCCCGTGCTCGCTGCGCCAGCGCTCCATGTCGAAGCCCGGCTCGTACTCGGCCGATCTCACGAAGTACACCGGACGGTTGCACGCATGGTACTCGTGGCAGTGCTTGCGCCAGTTCCTGGCATGCCCCGGGGGCACGTGCAGGTACATGGGCGCGACCGGCGGCGCTCCGACGATCACGGGCGGGGGCTGCGCGAGCATCGGCTGCTGATACACCACCGGTGGCGGCGGCGCGTTGCCGATTACCACCTGACCGTATACGCCCGGCACCACCTGTCCGGTGATGACGGCGTTGACGCTGACGTTCTGCGCCTCGGCGCAGGTCGCGGCGCCCGCCAGCGCCGCCACGCTCAGAACTGAACAGAGGGTTCGCATGGATCACACTCCTCGAGAGCCGATGGCTCGCTACTACGGATTATGCCGCCGTTCGCCTCGCTCATGACACCCTGCGGCCGATGAACGCGCTCTGAACGGCCACGGCCCATGCGATAGCCCATTCGGCAATAGTTAGGCAAATGCCTAACTATTGCCAAAGGGATGTAGCCGCGCTGGCGCGCGTCAACCGCCGAGCGGCTCGATCAGACTCGCATCGTTCGGCAGGCGCGGATTGTTGACACGGCGGCTGACCTTCCAGCCGGCCATGAGGTCATCGGGATAGGGCTTGAGGGCCGCCTGCGCCTCGGCCTTGCCGCCGGCGAGCCAGGCATCGTGATCCTCCCCGGCGAGAATCGCCGGCATGCGGGGCTTCTCGTTGTGGATCCCGGCAAGCAGGCGGTTGGCGGGTACCGTGATCAGCACGCAGGAGTGGAGCCAGGTGCCGTCGGTGCGCCGCGAGCGGTCCCAGAGTCCCGCGACCCCGAACACCTCGCGGTCCGCGAGCTGCAGAAAGAACTGATCGCGCGAGCCGTCCTCGTTGACGTGCGGCTCGTAGAAGCCGCCCATGACGAAGATGCAGCGCTGGTCGCGCTGCCAGGCATCGCGATAGCTCGGCGCCGTCGCCATTCGCTCGACCGTGGCGTTGATGGTGGAGGCCTTGAGCGGCACCCCGCGAGCCCAGAAGGGAATGAGCCCCCAGCGCATCATCGCCGCAGTGCGCTCCCCCTCGTGCCACACAGCTACCGGCACCTGCTCGCTCGGCAGCACCCGGTAGCTCGGCGGATATTCCCAGCGTCCGCGCCGGATGCCGAGCGCACGCTCGGCCTTGGCCGCCTGGGCGAGGATGTACTTACCGCACATGAGAATTTCAGGTGCCGGAACCGCCTGCAAACAGTACGGCACGCAATGTAGCACTGGTTGGACGCGCGCCGGACTGCCTCGCCACACTGCGCCATGCTCCCGTGGAATTCCATCGAGCGGCTGCGCGATCACTTCGGCGACTATGTGATCGTCGTGACCTGCCGCCACTGCCGGCATTCACGCGAGCTGACGCCGGCATTTCTCGCGCGTCACTGCCGTGGCGGCTGGGATGAGCCGGTCGCGAAGATCATAGCGAGGTTCCGCTGCCGCTGCGGCAAGAAGCTCGTCGACGTACACGTCGGCTTCAACAGTAAGCCGCGCGGCTGGGTTAAGAACCCTTCGTGAGCGCAGCCGCGCCGATTGCCGAGATCAGCGCGATGGAGAACAGCGTAAAGCCGCTGAAAGTCTGCCAGACGTGTTCCAATCCCATCTCCTGCGATGCGCCGGTCTCCGCAGAGCACCTTGGCAGAGCGCTGCTGCAGCTAGCGGGCCGCCGGGCTGCGCGGCGCAGCTGCCGCTTCGGCGGCGCCGGGCCCCCAGAAGTCGCGCTGGATGACCCGGTAGAGTGCCGCCGTGAAGCGCTCCCCGTCGGGTCGCGCCATGTGCGACCACTCGGGAAGATAGTAGCCCTGCACGTCGGGGCGCAGCTCCGGGTAATCCTCGAAGTGGATGCCCGGAGCGCCGCTTCGCGCGAGCAGGGCGTCCCAGGTACGCGCCCGCGGAAACTCCTTGTTCTCGTAGGCGATGTATTCGCCGGTGCTCGGCATGCGCACGAACAGCACCCTCACGCCGCGGGCGCGCAGCTTCGCCACCGCTTTCGCGGCCCGCTCGATCTGCTCATGCTCCGCCTTCGCGGCCTCCTGCGGTGTGGGATCGTCGTCGGAGGGCTCGAAGCCCTCCCGCCAGATGTTGCGCGCCAGCTCGCGGTATTGCGGATCGTCGCCGACCTTGCTCCACAGGTGCGTGTTGCGGTCGAGCTCGGACTCCGAGAGCTTGCGCACCTCGGTGAACCAGCGCTTCCCCGGGCGCGCCGGCCAAGGCTGCCGCGCCAGCAGCGTCGCGAGCGCATAGTCCGGGTCGTCGAAGGCGAGATACGGCTCGACGAAGTGCATCGACAGCCACTGGCCGATGCGCTGCGAGGGCGACTCCCTGCGCATATAAGAGAGGACGCCGCCGCGATACTGATATCCGGAAAAGAATACGTCGGGGGCGACGCCGACCAGCACGCGCCCGGTGAAGCGCGGATCGTCCGCGAGATCCTCGAGGAACGGCAGCGGCGAGGTGCCCTCGATGGCGAGCTGGATCGGCCGCCGGCCCGCGAGACGCTCCCACACCGGAAGCTGGATGTCGAAGAACACGCGCGAGGCGCCGAGGAGCACGGTCGCATCGCCCTCGCCCGCATCGATCCGGCGACGCTGAATCGTCCACAGGCCGTAGGTGTTGGCGATGCCCGGGTGCACGCCATAGGCGCGCCAGTAGGCCTCCCAGCCGCCGAGCAGCAGCGCAAAGATGAGGAGCGCGGCGGCGAAGATCCGGCTCCAGGGCTGCTCCGGCACCGGACGCAGCGGAACCGGCTGCGCAATCCCGGGGCGATCCGCCGCGGTCTGGCGTGCGTAGCGATCGGCGGGGGGCGGTCCGGTCACATCAGCGCGGCGCGGACGCAGAATCCGCGCGCGGCCCCCAGAAATCGTGCTGAATCACTCCGTAGAGCGCTGCGGTGTAGCGCTCCGCCTCCGCAGGCGCGATGTGCGACCACTCCGGCAGGTAGTAGCCCTGCAGCTGCGGATAGTCCTGGAAATGAAGTCCGGGCGCACCGCTCGCGGCGAGCAGCGCGTCCCAGGTCGCCGCGCGCGGAAACAGCCGCATCTCGTACGCGAGGTACTCGCCATCGCTCGGCGAGCGCAGGAACAGCACCGGGACGCCGCGCGCCCGCAGTCTCGCGACCGCCCGCGCCATACGCTCGATCTGCGCGGCGATGGTCTTGCGCAGCTCCCCGGGCGGCGGATCGGCCGCGGGCGAGAAGCGCTGGCGCCAGATGCTGCGTGCCAGCTCGCGGTACTGCGCATCGTCCGCCAACTTGCTCCACAGGTGTGTGTTGCGGTCCGCCTCGCTCTGGGAGAGCTTGCGCACCTGGGTGAGCGAGGGTTTCCCGGGGCGCGGCGGCCAGGCCTGGCGCGCCAGCACCGTCTCGAGCGCGAAGTCCGGATCGTCGAAGGCGAGACGCGGCTCGAGCACATGCATCGAGAGCCATTGCCCCATGCGCTGCGACGGAGACTGCCGGCGCGCGTAGGCGATCGCGTCCTTGTGCAGGCCGAATCCCTGAAAGAACACCTGAGGATCGATCCCGATGATCAGGCGCCCGGTGAAACGGGGGTCGTCGGCCAGATCCTCCACGAACGTGAGCGGCGAAGTCCCCTCGAAGGCGAGCTGGATCGGCCGGCGCCCGTCGAGCCGCTCCCAGACCGGCAGCTGGATATCGTAGAACGCGCGCGAGGATCCCACGATCACCGTCGCGCTCCCCTCGCCCGCATCGATACGGCGGCGCTGAATGGCCCACAGTCCGCTGTCGTTGGCGATGCCCGGCGTGACGCCGTAGGCGCGCCAGTACGCCTCCCACCCGCCGAGCAACAGCGCGAAGAGCAGCGCGGCACCGAGCAGGATTCTTCCCCAGGGCTGCTCGGGCACCGGGCGCACGGGAACCGGCTGCGCTATCCCGGGACGATCCGCCGCGGTCTGACGCGCGTAGCGATCGGGCATGCTCGGGTGCGCGTCGGCGCGCAGCAGCGCGAGCGCGCCGTCAGAACTGGAAGTAGATGAAGGCACTGCCGGCCCCCTGCGCAATGACGATCGCGAACGCGAGCAGCCCCCAGACGATGCTCACGAGCACTGCAGGGGCGCGCGCGATCACCGACTCGAGCGTACGGCCGCGCATCAGCCAGTGCGTCGCCACCATGCCGCCGACGATGACCAGCACGCACAGGAGACTAAAGGTATCGAGAATCGGTTTGACGGCGCCGCTCTGCCCGAGCATGCCACGCAACACGACCCAGGCCTTGCCGAAGGTCTTGGCGCGGAAGAACACCCAGGTAACGTTGACGAGCGCATACGTCAGGAGCCCGAGCACGACGAACATGAGCGGCCCGGGCCGATAGTTGGCGAAACGTGCGCGCAGGGCGCGCTCGGCCGCGAGGTACAACCCGTGCAGTCCTCCCCAGGCGACGAAGGTCCAGTTGGCGCCGTGCCAGAGGCCGCCGAGCAGCATGGTGGTCATGAGCGCGGCGTACGTGCGGCGGGCGCCGTGGCGGTTGCCGCCGAGCGGAATGTACAGGTAGTCACGCAGCCAGGAGGACAGCGTGATGTGCCAGCGCCGCCAGAAGTCCGAGAAGCCGACCGCCGCGTACGGGAAGCGGAAGTTGTCCGACATGGCGAAGCCGAGACACAGCGCCGCACCGATCGCGGTGGTCGAGTACCCGGCGAAGTCGCAGAAGATCTGGCCGCTGAAGGCGAGCGTGCCCGCCCAGGCATCGAGCGTGCCCGGGATCTTGTCGCCGTCGTAGACGCTCTCGGCGACGTGCGAGAGGAAGCTGTCGGCGAGCACCACCTTGTTGAAGAGGCCGATGGTCATGAGCGCCAGCCCGAAGCGCAGTTGCTGCGGGCTCGCCGCGCGCGGCGTCTCGAACTGGGGCACGAGCTCCGTCGGGCGCATGATGGGTCCGGCGACCAGGTGCGGGAAGAAGGTCACGAACAGCGCGTAGTCGAGCAGGTTCTGCGCCGGCAGCGCGCGCCGCAGGTACACGTCGAGCGTGTACGACATGGTCGCGAAGGTATAGAAGGAGATGCCGACCGGCAGCACGATGTCGTAGTGCGCCGGGTGGTAGGCCACTCCGAGCGCGGACATCACGGCAGTGAAGTTGTCGAGCAGGAACTGCCCGTACTTGAAGTAGCCCAGCATCCCGAGGTTCGCCACTACCGACAGCACCATCCACGCATGGCGCGCGGCCTGGCGGCGTGCCTTGACCAGCCCCTGCGCCGCGTACCAGTCGACCACCGTCGACACCCACAGCAGGATCACGAAGGGAGGATTCCACGCCGAATAGAACAGGTAGCTCGCAACGATGAGATTGATCTTCTTCGTCGTCCAGCTGAACGGCAGCGAGTGCATGGCGAGCACGCACGCGAAGAACACCATGAACGTAAGAGAGTTGAAGACCATGGACTTGCCGCCCGCTTGGTTCGCGCGGGTCTTGACGTTTTTCGGTTAATCCCGCGGGGCGCCAGGGCGCCCCCGGAGGATCATGCCTCAGCCGGGCGCGCGGGCGCAACGGCCGCGCCGGCGCAACGGGCGCGCGCCGCCCACAGCTCCTCGCTAATGCCCCGCGGGCTTGCGGTAGCGGAGCTGGTAGAGGAGCGCCAGGCAGCCGAGAAAGGGGACGCCGAACACCAGCGTCAGGCGAAACGCCGGCGTGAACAGCGTCGTGATCAGCACCGCCGCCATGAGTCCCGCCCCGAGCAGAGTCGTGCCGGGAAAGCCGGCCATGCGGAATCGCAGCGGCGGCGCGCCGCTTCGCTCGCGTGCGCGGCGGAAGTAATAGTGCGTGACGAATATCATCATCCAGGTGAACAGTGCGCCGAAAGACGAGATCGCCACCATCAGGATGAAGGAGGTCTGCGGCGCCATCACGCTGAGCGCCGTGGCGAGCGCGATGCCGAGGCTCGAGAGCAGCAGCGAGTTGAGCGGCACGCCGCGGCCGCTCAGGGCGCCGAAGCGCCGCGGGGCGTGGCCGGCGCGCGCCAGGCTGAACATCATGCGCGTCGTGATGTAGAGCTGGCTGTTCATGGCGGAGAGTGCGGCAATCAGGATCACGAAGTTGAGAACGCCGGCGGCGGCGGGCACGCCCAGCGCGCGCATCACCTTGACGAACGGGCTCTCGTCGATGCCCGCCGCCGTCCACGGCACGATCGCCAGCACCAGTGCGAGCGTCAGCAGGTAGAAGAGCACCAGCCGCAGGACCGTCGAGCGGAACGCGCGCACCACCGCGACCTCGGGTTGCGCGGCCTCGCCGGCCGCGACCGCGATCATCTCGATGCTGAGGTAGCTGAAGATCGCCATGATCACCGCCACCCACGCGCCCCACGCTCCATGAGGAAAGAGTCCGCCGTGGTCGAGATAGTTGTGAAAACCGACGCCCGCGGCGCCGCCGGCCGCCGGCGGCGCCCGCAGCAGCATATAGCCTGCCAGTGCGATGAACAGCACGATGGCCGTCACTTTGACCGCGGAGAACCAGTACTCGATGGCGCCGAAGACGTTGACGCTGAGCGCGTTGACCGTGATGAGAAGCGCCGAGAACGCCACGATCCACAGCCAGCCGGGCGGCGCCGGAAACCAGAAGTGCATGTAGAGCGCGACCGCGGTCACCTCGGTGCCGACCGCCAGCACGATGCAGGTCCAGTAGGCGTAGCGCACCAGGAAGCCGGCCAGCGGCCCGAGGTAAAACTCCGCGTACGCCCCGAAGGAGCCCGAGGTGGGGTGCGCGACCGTCATCTCGGCCAGGCATCCCATGAGCAGCAGCGCGATCAGCGCGCCGACGCCATAGCTCAGGAGCACCGCCGGCCCCGCCAGAGTGATGGCAAAGCCGCTGCCGAGGAACAGCCCGGTACCGATGGCGCCGCCGATCGCGATCATGGTCATGCGGCGTGCGCTCAGGGTACGCTGCAGGCCGCGCTCGCGTTCGATGATGCGGTCGAAGTCGTCGTCGGAATCGCTCATCGGCACAGAAGAGTCTACACTCCCTGCCCGGGACACAAGATGCAGCCCGCACCCCTCCGGCAGCGTTGCGCACTCCTCATTCTCTGGACGCTATGCTCTGCGGCCATCCCGCCGGCGTCGGCGCAGCTCGCCGCGCTCAGCTCGAGAGACGCCGCCGGCGGCCTGCGCGCCGCCCTCTCGCAGGGTATTGGCACCGCGGTGGCCCAGCTCGGCGCGCGCAACGGCTTCCTCGATGACCCGAAGGTCGCAATCCCGTTGCCGCCGGCGCTCGAGAAGGTTGAGCGTGCGCTGCGGCTGGTCGGCATGAGCGGCCAGGCGGACGAGCTGCGGGTGACCATGAATCACGCCGCCGAGCAGGCAGTGGCCCAGGCGAAACCGGTGTTCGAGGATGCGCTGCGACGCATGACGCTCACCGACGCCAAGGGAATCCTGACCGGCGGGGACGATGCGGGTACGCAATACTTCCGCCGCGCGACCAGCGTGCAGCTCACCCAGAAGTTCAAGCCGATCGTCGCGGGCGCCACCGCGAGACTGAAGCTCGCGTCGCAGTACGACCAGCTCGCCGGCAAGGCGGCGCAGCTCGGGCTGCTCTCCGCCGGGGACGCCAACCTCGACGATTACGTCACCGCCAGGGCGCTCGACGGCCTGTTCAGCCGCATCGCCGACGAGGAACGCGCCATCCGCAAGGACCCGCTCGGCCAGGCAAGCTCGCTGATCAGGCGAGTGTTCGGCGCTGCCCGGTAGCGCTGACCGCCCTCAGTAGTTCGCGGCCGCGCGCACCTCGCTTGCGGGCTTGTAGAGGTCGGCGAGCAGCTCCGGCGCCACGATCGCGAGCGGCGTCGTGCCGTAGGAGAGCAGCCGGTCGTGGAAATCGCGCAGCGACGCTTCCGCGCCCTGGCGCTGCAGGTACTCACTCAGCAGATTCTCGATCTGCAGTCTCCCGACCGAGTAGGCGATGACGTAGCCGGGGCGGGTGGCGATCCCGGCGACCGCGGCTTCGGCCTGCTCCCTGGTAAATCCGGTCTCGGCGGCGAAGAACTCCACGGCGTGCTCGTAGGTCCACTCGCCCCCGGCAAGCTTCGGGTCCACGACCGCGCGCGCGCCGCGCACGCGCTCCCAGCGTGCGACGTCGAGGCGCCCGTCGAGATCGTCGCCATAGAGCCCCAGCCGCACGAACATCTCCTCGCCGTAGAAGGCCCAGCCTTCGGCGAACGCGCTGCTGAACTCAACCCGGCGCACGAAATCCGGGTGGCGCCTGGCGATCGACAGCTGCATGAAGTGGCCGGGCAACGCCTCGTGCGCCGCGGTGGAGAGGATGCGGTCGCGGTCGAAGTCCTCGTTCATGTCGAGCCGGGCGGCTGCCTCCGCCAGCGACTTCGGCGGAGTAATGTAGTAATAGCCGGTGGTCGACAGCGAGAAGAGGCGCGGCGGATTCATCGAGGCACCGGGCGACACCGGCTGCAGGAACGCCGGCGTCTCGACGATCTGCATGCTGCCGAGCCAAGCGGGAATCGTCACCAGGTCCTGATCGGTCACGAACTTGCGCAGCTGCGCGATGCAGGCGCGGTAGTAGTCGATGAGCGCGGCGCCACCCGGCGCGAGCCCGCCGCCGCTCGGCGCGCCGAGCGCCACGCCACGGTGCTGCGCCACCTGCCGCAGCCAGGCCTCCTCCGCCCAGCCGTGAGCGAGCTCGTCCTGCGCGATGCGCTCGACGTCGCCCGAGTCGAAGGGCAGCAGCTGCTCCTCCTTGAGCATGCGGTCGTAGGCCGCGCGCCCGATGGCGTAATTCTCCGGCCATGAAGCCACGTGGGCCTCGATGTGCTGCCCGGTCCTGGCGATCGCAGCGAGCGCCACATCGCGTGCGCGCAGGAACGCGGTGTATTCGCGCGAGTGGGCGCCGAGCTGGGCGCGCGCGCCCTCGGTGAGCGCACCCTTGAGGAAATCGGGTGCGCCCGCGAGCTGCCTGGCGCCGACGACTCCGTAGAGGTGTCCGGGCGTGGTCGCGAGCCGCTCGGCGGCGGCTATGTAGGCCGGCGCACCCGCCAGGCGCCGGGCGATGTCCTCCCAGGCGCGCTTCAGGTCGGCCGCGGTGGCGCCCTCCTCGCCCACGACCGGCAGATGCTCGAACTGCACGAATATCACCCTGACGATGCCGCTGGCGCCCTCGGCGTAGTCCTTGCGGTCGGTCTGATAGACGAGCAGCTCGTCGAGGCTGCGAGTGAGGTTGGCGCGCAGCAGTGTGGCGTCGTCACGGTCCACGAGCTGGGTGCGCGCGTCGAAGCCGGCCGCGATCGCTTCCAGGCGGCTTTGCCATTCGCGCAGCCGCTGCACCTGAGCGGCGCGAAATGCCTCGCTGGGCGATTGCAGCTCGCCGTCGTGGCCCGGAATGCCGAGATAGGTCGCCGTCATGGGGAATATGGCGGCGGTCGTGTAGGTGATGTCCTGAGCGAGGCTGACGAGCGCCTCATGCGCGGTCTGCGCGTGCGCCACGCCGGCGGCGAGCGCGGCGCATGCGGTCAGCGCCGCAATTCTGGATGCGTTCATGGGGCTCCTGCTGAGTTGGCGGCGCCGCGGCGCACGGGCCGCGCCGCCGATTATGTTGCGAACACGGTTCGCGATCCAGGAGGCGGGACGCAGCTTCAGCGGCGTGCGGCGCGCCGCTGCCGGGCGCTCAGCCAGGTGACGCCCGCGAGCAGCGTGATCCAGTCGCAGGAACCCCCCCCGCCGCCGCCGCCCGGCGGCGCGGTGATGGTGAGCTGCGCGGAACCCGTCGCGCTGGCATCGGTCGCGGAGACGGCGGTGATGGTCACGGTCGCGGGCGCCGGTACGCTCGCCGGGGCGGAGTAGACTCCCGCCGAAGTGATCGTGCCCGCGGTGGCACTGCCGCCGACGAGCCCGTTCACCTCCCAGGTCACCGTCGGGCTGGCGGCATTCGCGAGCGTCGCGCTGAACGTCGCGCTGCCACCCGCCTGGACGCTGCCGGTCGCCGGGCATATATCCACCACAACCGCAGGGGCTGCGGCCGAGCAGGCACTCTGGCCGGCCGTCGCCGGCGCGCGCGTGGTCGCCGACGCCGGCGTAATGACTACGTCGGCCGTGTCGCTATGGCCCGCGTCGTCGGTCACGGTGAGCGCCACGGTCCCGACGCCGCAGGCGGGCGCCGTAACGGATGCCCTGGAGGTCGCCCCACCCGTGATGACGAGCTGGAGCCCGCCGCTCACCGCGCTCCATTGATAGCTGCTCACGGTGTGACCGTTGGCCGCGCCGCTGCCGCGGCCATCGAGCGTCACGCTCTGGCCCGCCGTTACGCTCGCGGGAACCGCGACCGCGGCGATCGGGCGCAGCGCCGCGGTGAGCGCCCCCGGCGCGTTGGCCATGCCGGCGCCGCAGGTCCGATCGTCGCGCGTGCAGATGCATTCGGAGTTTTGCACGTCGCTGGCCCCGGCGGGGACATGGCACATCGGCGGCTGGGCGCCGGTCGCATCGAGCGAGGTCTGCGGATAAGGCAGCGCGCCCTCCTTCAGCCGCGAGATCAGCTGGCAGGAGTTGAGGCTGCTGTTGACCGTCGACATGAGCGCCGCAATCCCGGAAACGACCGGCGCGGAGAAGCTCGTGCCGGTGTCGTAGGTGCGGTACTGCCCCGCGCTAACGCTGCACCCGGGAATGGGGGGCGTCGTGGTCGGATCGCAGTAGTAGAGCCCGGTGTAGTCGTTGGCATCGGGAGTCGTCGCACCGAGGTTGGTGGTCGACGTCATCGGGTAGATGCAGGCAGTCTGGCCGCCCGTAAACGCGTTACCGCAGTTTCCCGCCGGCGCGCCGAGCGCGATCTCGGTACCGAGGCTGCTGTAGCCGACCTTGGTGCCGGCCTGGCGGAGCCCCGCCACCGCAGCGACGCCCGGACAGTTGGCCGGCGCATCCACCGGGCCACCTTCGTTGCCGGCCGAAACGACGACCAGCACACCGGCCACCGAGAGCTGGGCGATGGCCTCGATGTAGCTCGCCGGGCAGCTGCCGGTGCCGCCGAGGCTCATATTGATGATCCTGGCCGGGTTCGGGTTGCCCGGGGCGCCGCTCACCGCGATTCCACCCGCCCACAGCATGGCGGCGATGATGTCGGAATCCAGGCCGCCGCACTTGCCGAGCGCGCGCACCGGCAGGATCGGCGAGCCCCAGGTGAGACCGGCGACGCCGACGCCGTTGTTGGTGACCGCGCCGAGAATCCCCGCGACGCGCGTGCCGTGCCAGGAGCTCGGTTCCGCGGTGGCCTTGCCGCACTCGCTCGGGCTGTTGGTGATGTCGGAGCTGGTGATCCAGTCGCCGGGGTCCGCCGCGCCCGCTCCCGGGCAGGCGCCACCGTTCGCGACGACCGGATCCGAGATGAAGCAGTAGCCGGGCAGCAGGCGGCCGGCGAGATCCGGGTGGTCGGGCCGCACACCGGTGTCGATGTCGGCGATGACGAGGGTGGTGCTGCCCGTGGTGACGCCCCAGGCATTGAGCGCATCGACGGCGCTCGGGGTCGCCGCGGCCGTCTGCAGGTACCACTGCTCGCCGTACAGCGGATCGTTCGGCGCGGCGTGAATGTAGCGGCGCTCATCGGGCACCGCGTACTCGACCTCGGGGTCCGCGCGCAGCCGCGCCAGAGTCGCGGCCGCCGGCTCACCCGCCGCCGCCTCCACCTGCACGGCATGGATGAGCGCGGTGATCGGGCGATGCGCCATGAGCCGTGCGCCGCTGCGCAAGGTGAGCGCAGCAACGCGCTGCCGCTCCTCGCCGCCGGCGGTGGCGGCGCGCAGCTTGACGATCAGCAGCTGCGGGGCCGCGGCGGGAGCGGCGTGCGGGTGGGTTCGCACCGGGTTCACCTCCGCAGTGCTCCCGGGCGTTGCGCTCAGCAGCGCGAGCAGGCACAGGCTCGCCCGCCAGCGCACTAACATACCTTCGCAACGGATGTCCATCCGATTCTTTGTAGTGAAAGTTCTCCGGACGCGAAAGCTGTCGGCCCGCTACGACAACACGTTCCCGAACCCCGCCGCGCATTCTGCCTATTTGCGATGCGCTTCACACTCATGCCCCGCCGGAGAGGACCTGATGGCTTGCAGGCTCTGCCTCCGGAGCGGCCTCAGGCCCCGTGATATCCTCGCCGCCGGTCACGATTTCAGGGGGACGGGCCGTGATCGGCTACTTCAGAATGCTCACCCGGCCGCAGCTGCACGCCTATCTGGCCGCGCTCGGCGGCTGGTCGCTCGATGCGCTGGATTTCTTCGTCTTCGTCTTCAGCCTGAGCGCGATCAGCGCCGAGTTTCATACCACGGTGAAGGCGGTGGCCGAGGGCGTGTTTCTCACGCTGGCATTCCGCCCGCTCGGCGCACTGGTGTTCGGCTGGCTGGCGGAGAAGTACGGGCGCCGGCCGATCCTGATGCTGAACGTCGTGAGCTATTCGGCGGTGCAGCTCGCCACCGCGTTTGCGCCCAGCCTGACGGTGCTGCTCGCGCTGCGCGCGCTGTTCGGCTTCGCCATGGGCGGCGAGTGGGGCGTCGGCGCCGCGCTCGCGCTCGAGACGCTGCCGGCGCGCGGCCGGGGATTCTTCTCGGGCCTGCTGCAGGAGGGGTACGTGCTCGGCTACCTGCTGGCGTCGGTAGTGTTCGCGGTGCTGTTCGTACACGTCGGCTGGCGCGGCATGTTCATCATCAGCTCGGTCTCGGCGCTGCTGGTGGTCTACATCCGCTTCGGAGTTCAGGAGTCCCCTGCCTGGGTCGCGGGCCAGGCTCCGCACCGCGCCTCCGCCGCCGAGATCTGGGGCGCGGTGACCAACTACCTCCCGACACTCCTTTACCTCGTGGTACTGATGGCGTGCTTCAACGCCTTCTCCCACGGCTCGCAGGACCTGTACCCGACCTTCCTGCAGAAGCAGCACGGATTCGCGCCGAGCGTGACCGGCAGCATCGCGGTCATCATGAACATCGGGGCACTGCTCGGTGGCATCTGCTTCGGTGCGCTCTCCGAGCGCATCGGCCGCAAACGCGCCATCGTGCTCGCCGCAGCCCTATCGCTACCCATGATCCCGCTGTGGGCGTACTCGCAGACGGCGGTGACGCTGGCGCTCGGCGGCTTCCTCATGCAATTCATGGTGCAGGGGGCATGGGGCGTCGTGCCGGCGCACCTCAACGAGCTCGCGCCGCCCTCGGTGCGCGCCATTCTGCCGGGCTTTGCCTACCAGCTCGGCAACCTGGCGATGTCGAAGATGGCCCCCTTGCAGACCGGCATCGCCGAAGCGCACGGTAACGACTATGCGGACGTGCTCTCGGTGACGATCGCGGTGGTGGCCGTGGCGCTGATCCTCGTCACCTGGTCCGGCCGCGAAGCTCACGCGGCGGAGCTGAAAGTCGCCTGAGGATCAAAACTCGGTCCAGTCATCGCTGCCGCCGGAGACCGCCTTGACCGCCGGCCTCCTCGCCGCCTTGAGGGGCGTTCATCGCGCTCTGCCGCACCTGCTCGGCATTCCCTTGCCGCCTCCCCTGCGCCAGCCACGGCAATGGTCGGCGCGCAGGAGGCGCGCCCCGAAAGGTGCAATCGCAGTGCCACGTCGTGTCACGCGGTTCACGGAAATTGCCCCCGCTCGCACCCCGAGGTCCGCTCATCAGAGCTTCACGTGCACGCCGCGGGGCTGTAACAAACGCACTCTATGGTTGTAGCTGAGCGCGGTGCACTCGCACCGCGGCAAGAACCCCAACTCAAGCGAGAACCAGCCATGACCATGAGACATGTCGCAGTCGCTGCTGTCGGCGTCGCGCTGCTCGGCGGACTACCCGCGGCTTATGCGGAAAGCGGTATCGGGCCCGAGATCAGGCACGTACTGCTCATCAGCGTCGACGGACTGCACGCCGTCGACCTGTCGAACTACGTGACTACACACCCCGCCTCGACGCTCGCGGGCCTGAGCGCTCACGGCGTGACCTACACCAATGCCGCGGCCTCGAGTCCATCGGATTCGTTTCCCGGGCTGGCCTCACTGGTGACGGGTGGGTCCCCGACCACCGCCGGCCTCTGGTATGACGTCACGTGGAACCGCGCCGTCGCGCCTCAGCAGACGGGCAACGCCATCATGGGCACGACCGGCGGCAGTTGTCCTGGAACGCTGGGCGCGGTCGTCGAGTTCGACGAAGGCGTCGACAACGATCTCACCCGGCTCGATGGCGGCGGCGGCATCAACCCCGCCTACCTGCCGCGCAACGCCTCCACATGTCAGCCGATCTATCCGCACGCCTATCTGCGCGTCAACACCATTTTCGAAGTGGTGCATGCGCACGGTGGCCGTACCGCCTGGACGGACAAGCACCCTTCCTACGAGTGGACCAATGGCCCGAGCGGTCGGGGCGTCGATGATTTCTACGGTCCGGAGATCAATTCGATTCCGGTCGCGCTGCCGTATCCGGGCTGCACACCCGTGCCGTACGCCGATCCGACCCCCGATGACGGCTGGACGACGAGCTTCGCCAACATCATGTGCTACGACTCGACGCACGTGCAGGCGGTGCTCAACCAGATCGATGGCTACACACACGACCGCTCCGATAAGGTGGGCGTGCCGGCACTGTTTGGCACGAATTTCCAGGCCGTGAGCGTGGGCGAGAAGCTGAAGGCGGACCCGGTTAGCAGTGCCGGCGGCGGGTACACCGATGTCCTCGCGACACCCGGCCCAGGACTTGCCGCGGAGCTCGACTTCGTCGACCAGTCGCTCGGCCGGATGGTCCAGGAGCTCAAGACCCAGGGCGTCTACGACTCGACGTTGATCGTCATCGGGGCGAAGCACGGCCAGTCGCCGCTCGATGTCAGCAAACGTGCCGGCATCGGCGGTGGGCAGCCTGCAACGCTGATCGGCGCCGCGGAGGCCTTCGACATCTCGGATGACGGCTCGCTCATCTGGCTGATCGACCCCGCGCTCGCTGCGGGCGTGGTGCAGCTCCTCAGCCAGCCGGCAAATCAGGCGCTGCTCGGCATCCAGGAGATCTTTGCGGGCAACCTGCTGCGCGACAAGTTCAACAGCCCGGCTCAGGATCCGCGCACGCCCGACATCATCCTGAAGGTCAACACGGGAGTGATCTTCACCGGCGGCTCGAAGATCGCCGAGCACGGAGGCTTCAATGAGGATGACGTGCACGTCGCCCTGCTGGTCTCGAATCCGGGCCTCAAGGCGTCCTCCGTCAACGTGGCGGTCAGCAATCAGCAGGTCGCGGCCACGATCGTCAAAGCCTTAGGCGCCGATCCCAATGAGCTGCAGGCAGTAATGAAGGAGCAGATCCACGTGCTGCCGTTCCTGTTCCGCGGAGATTGAGAGGAGCGAGCCCGCCGGGGCGATGGGCCCCGGCGGGCTCCGGGCTCCGGACGCCCGCAGCCCTGGGGCCGTGGTGCGCGCTGTCACAGGCCGCATTCGCTCAGCCCCGGGTGATCGTCCGGCCGCCGCCCGAGCGGCCAGCGGTACTTGCGCTCCTGCTCCGCAATCGGCAGATCGTTGATGCTGGCGAAGCGGCGCCGCATCAGGCCCTCACCATTGAACTCCCAGTTCTCGTTCCCATAGCTGCGGAACCAGTTGCCCGAATCGTCGTGCCACTCGTAGGCGAAACGCACCGCGATGCGGCTGCCCGCGCACGCCCATAGCTCCTTGATGAGCCGGTAATCGAGCTCCTTCGCCCACTTGCGTTTGAGGAAGGCGCGCACCTGCTCGCGGCCCACGGGGAACTCCGCGCGGTTCCGCCACTCGGTGTCCTCGGTGTAGACCTGCGCGACCCGGTCCGGGTCGCGGGTATTCCAGGCGTCTTCGGCCAGACGAACCTTCAGCGTGGCGGACTCGGTCGTGAAGGGAGGAACCGGTGGACGCGCGGGCATGGCGAATCTCCTGGCGGGTGCGGATGCAGACGGATGGGTCTCGCCGCGGAATCTAGCAAAGCTGCGCAGATCCGCGACAGCGAGGGTTCTGCCAGCTCGTCACCCGGGCTTGCCGTCAACCCGCGGACTCAGGAGGATGGGGGCGTAAACCACCAGGAACAGAAGGAAGGCGGCGGTCCAGAGGAGCGCCGCCCCGGCGATGACCAGCGGGTAGTCGACCCGCAGCGCCGCGAGCCCGAAGACCCGCACCAGCACGGCGCCCAGCAGCAGCAGGTATGAAGCTACCGTCACGGGGTGCGCCGCGAGCGGCCGGCCCGTGTGACCGAGTGCCGCACGCGTCATCACCGCCACGATCATGGTCGCGAGCGTCCCCATCGTCAGCGCGTGGAGCCAGAAGGCGGAGAACGCGGCCCCGGTGAGCAGCGCCACCGCTTTCAGTGCGAGCCCTACGGGCAGCCACAGGTAGGCCGCGTGCAGGATCCACACGAGCGGCTGGTGCAGCGTCCTGAGAGCGCCCCACTGCGCAAAGCGCCACGCCTGGATCAGCGCCACCGCCGCCGCGATCACGCCGGCGAGCCGCGAGTCGGGCACGAACACATCGCCCACCGTCACGGCGGCCATGCCGGCGACGGCAGCGGCCGTCAGCGCGGGGCTCGAGCTCACGCCGTCGGCGAGCCCGAGCGGGCGCAGCGCGGCCGCGGTGAAGGCCGGCACGATGCGTCCGCCGATGACCGTCACCATCACCAGCATGAGATCGATCCCGATGAGGAGCGCGTGCAGTGCGAGCGGCGCGTTGCGGGCGAGGAGCGCGAGATGAAAGACGAGGTTCGTAAGCCACAGCAGGCCGAGCACCAGCAGCAGCGGAGTATTGCGGTTTCGTGAACGCAGCAGCGGACGTGCGACCAACGCGGCAAGCGACGGAAGGAAGGCCAGGTCCACCGCCGCCGTGAGGACTGCCGGCCAGTGCGCCGAGCTTGCGATCATGATGCGCGCGCTCAGCCAGAGCACCGACAGCACGACGAGGGGCGCACCGGCAAAGCCTTTCTGCCCGGTCCAGCTAGGAACCGCGGTGAGCAGGAACCCCGCAACCGCACAGATCACGAAGCCGAAGAGCATCTCGTGCGCGTGCCAGAGCGTCGGCGGCCAGGCGCTGCCGAGCGGCACGCCCCAGGCGATGCTGAGCGCCCAGGCGGGTATCAACAGCAAGGCGGCGAGGCCGGCCAGCAGAAATTGCGGCCTGAACCCGTACGCGAACAGCGCGATGCGCATATCCGGCCCGCGCACGACTCACCCAGGCAGGATGATCTGCGGCGGCGCCCGCCGCTGCGAGGCCCGTCCGAGCGCGTAATAGAGTATGCCCGGCACGATGAGTCCCACGATCCAGGAGACGTCGACCCCGCCGAGTGGCTCGACCAGCGGACCGGTATAGAAGGCGGTGGAGAGGAACGGCACTTGCACCAGGATGCCGATCAGGTAGATGACGATCCCGGTCGCATTCCAGCGGCCGTAGCGTCCATCCGGGTCGGATAACGCCGGCACGTCGTAGCGCGAGCGCGTGAAGCAGTAGTAGTCGATCAGGTTGATCGCACTCCACGGCGTGAACACCGCGAGCAGGCAGAGAATGAAGGCCTCGAATGCCTTGAGAAACGAGTGCCGTCCCGTGATGGCGAGCAGCGCCGAGACACCCACCATCGCGACGATATAGAAGAACCGGTGCCGCACCGAGACGCGCACCCCGCGCTGCAACCCGCTCACGATCGTCGCCACGGACATGAAGCTGCCGTAGGCATTGAGCGCCGTCACCGTGACCTTGCCGAAGGCGATGCTGAAATACAGGAGACTGGAAACCACGCCCGCCGAGCCGAGAGCGACGATGTAGGCCACCTCGTGGTGCTCGAACTCCTTGCCCGCCACCGCGGCGGCGAACACCCCGAAGGTCATGGAAACCTGCGAGCCCAGCACCGATCCCAGCCCCACCGCTGCGAACACCCTGGCGACCGACGTGTCGCGCGGCAGGTAACGGGAGTAATCAGCGACATAGGGTCCATAGGCGATCTGCCAGGAAGCCGACAGCGACATCGACAGCAGAAACTGACTCAGCGAGAAATGCCGTTGCGCCAGGAGAGCCGACACGTCGTGGGTCGCGAACAGCCGGGCGAACATGTAGACAAAGGCGGCCACGCCCACGACGCTCGCCACGCGCCCGAGCACGTGAATGACGCGATAGCCGCAGATCGTCACGACCACGATGAAGGCGGTGAAGATGACAATGCCGGCCGCGTCGTCGACGTCGAGCAGCCGTCCGACGGCCTGCCCCGCCAGTACGCAGCCGCTGGCGGAAAAGCCGATGTACATGAGGCACACCGCCACAATCGGTATGACCGCCCCATAGACGCCGAACTGCACGCGGCTCGAGATCATCTGCGGCAGGCCCAGCTGTGGCCCCTGCGCCGCGTGCAGCGCCATCACTGCGCCGCCGACCACCTGACCGCACAGCAGCGCGATCAGCGACCAGAACACATCACCGCCGAACACCACGGCGAGCGCCCCGGTGACGATCGCCGTAATCTGCAGGTTGGCGGCCAGCCACAGGGTGAACTGGCTCGCGAGCCCGCCATGGCGCTCCGTATCCGGAATATAGTCGATCGAGCGGACCTCGATCGCGGCGGGCGGCGCAGCAGAGGTCCTTGGAACTGACATCGTTGGATTCTTCCACAACGACGTCCGTGTCGCCACGACGGCGGCGTTCTTATGGCGGGCTGGAAGCGGTGAGCGCCCGGAGCTTCGCTTCGAAGGCCGCGTCCCCGATCAGCTTCGTCGTGCTCGCCACCATCCTGCCCTCGGCGTCGACCAGCGCGAGGATCTGCGAGTGGTCGAAGCTCCCGTCCTCGAGGCGCCGATAATGGAAGCCGAGCAGCGCCGCGATCCTGCGGGCATCGGGCTCCGCGGCGCTCGCGAATGTCCAGCGTTGCGGATCCGCGCGATGCAGACGCGCGAGCTCGGCGAGGCGCTGCGGCGTATCGTGCGCCGCATCGAAGCTCACCAGCAGAACGCGCAGCCGCGCGCGTGAGGTCTGGTCCAGATGCGATTCATAGACCTGCACCGCGGTGATCAGCATGGGACAGTAGGCCGGGCAGCTCCCATAGAACATGCTGAGAACAGCCGGGTGCCCGCGATAGAGATCGAAGCCGGCCTGAGTTCCGCCTTGCGTCGCGAGCGTAGCTCGCAACTGATAGAGCGAGTCTCCAGGAACGTCCGCGGCCTGGGAGACCAGCACTCCCGCCCAGGCGAGGGCGCCGATCAGCGCTGCGCGGCGCTTCACCGGGTGGCCCCGGCGTCGCGGGCGCAGCGGAAGCCGATTGTGTGGCCCGTGTCCGCGGCGCGCAGGCTGCCGAGCAGCGCGATACGCATCAGCACGGCGTAGTTCTCTTTCTCCTGCAGGTTCTGCGCGCCGCTGCCGCAGAAGCGCTCGGGGTCGGCATCGGCGGGCAGCAGCGAATCAAAGTCGTGCACCCACTCCCACACCAGGCCATGGATGTCGTACAGGCCATAGACGTTGGCCGCGCCCTGCTCGACCACCGCCGGAGCGTCGCCCGCCGGATGCGCGTACCAGTCGAGTATCTGCTGGCGCCAGGATGCGTCCGCCCGGGCATCGCGCTGCGTGGCGCTCGCAGCCGCCGCCAGCTCCCATTCGTACCAGCTCGGCAACCGCGCCTGCTGGGCTTCGCAGTAGGCCTGCGCGGCAAACCAGCTCACGCGCGTCACCGGCTGACTCGCCGCGGCGCCCGGCCCCGGGTCGAGCGGAGCCGCCCAGTGCCCCAGGTAGCCGGCGTCCGCCAGGATCACGGGCGCCGAGCCCCGCTGCCACTCGCGGTGCGTGCTGACGAACGCCAGGAACTCCGCGTTGGTGACCGGATGCCGCTGCAGCAGGAATCCGCGCACGACGACCTTATCCTGCCGGCCGCTCGGCAGGGTCGAGCGGAACTCGGCGCCGGCGACCGGCAGGAAGGGATTGCCCGCGGCGGACGCAGCCCATGCCCACAGGAGCAAAGCGCCCGTGGCCGCGCAGCCCGCCAGCATCTCAGTGCGCCGCGCCTTCCGGGCGCTTGGTGGAGGCGCGCACCTGCTTCACTTCCTCCGCCGAGACGGCGTCGCCGCTGTTGCCCCAGCTGTTGCGCACGAAGGTGAGGATGTTGGCGAGCTCGTCGTCGTTCAACTGACTCATCGGCGGCATGACGGAGTTGAAGTCGCTGCCGTTCACTGTCACCATGCCGGTGAGTCCGTTGAGCACAATGCCGATGGCGCGCTGCTTGTCCGCCATCAGAAAGTCCGAACGCGCCAGCGGCGGAAATACGTTGGGCAGGCCCTCGCCATTCCCCTGGTGGCACACCGAGCAGGTGCCGGTGAAGCGCGCCTCGCCGGCCTTGATCTGTTGCTCCTTGGTGAGCGTGCCGCGGGCCTGCGCGGCGCGCGCTTCGGTCACGGCCGCACGGTTGGCTGCGACGTCGCCCAGATACACCGAGTCGACCTCCTTGCCCGAATAGATCGCCTTGTTCTCGGGTCCCTCGGCCTTGAGGATTGCGAGCGCCCCCTTGTTGAAGGCACGGAAGATCGAGTGATCGACCAGCACATAGCTGCCGGGCACCTCGAGGTGGAACTCGACGATCACGGCGCCGCCGGCGGGAATCAGCGTGGTCTGCACGTTCTCCTGCTCATGCACGCCGCCTTCGTAGCGCACCCGATCGAAGATCTCGCCGATGACGTGGAAGCTGCTGACCATGTTGGGCCCGCCGTTGCCGACGAACAGCCGCACCGTTTCGCCGACCTTCGCCTTGAGCGCGCGGTCCCCGACCAGGGCGCCCTCGGCGCCGTTGAACACCACATAGGTGGGCGTCTCGTCGATCGCCTTCTGCATGTCGAAGTCCTGGTGGCCGTGCTCACGGTAGCGGCCCACCGTGTAGAAGTCCCCCTGCATCACGTAGTACTCGTGGTCGACCGGCTTCATGCCCTCGGGCGGCTCGACCAACATCAGCCCATACATGCCGTTGCCGACGTGCATGCCGACCGGTGCGGTCGCGCAGTGATAGACGTAGATGCCCTGATTGAGCGCCTTGAAGCTGAACTGCGACTCGTGGCCCGGCGCGGTGAAGCTCGACGCCGCGCCGCCGCCGGGCCCGGTGACGCCGTGCAGGTCGATGTTGTGCGGCATCTTGTTGTCGGGGTGATTCTTCAGGTGAAACTCCACCGTGTCGCCCTGTCGTATGCGGATGAAGCTGCCCGGCACCGTGCCGCCGAACGTCCAGAAGGTGTAGGTGACTCCCTCGGAAATCTCCTTCTGCACCTCGCGCACCTCGAGCTCCACGATCACCTTGGCCGGGTGATTGCGATGGATCGGCGGCGGCACGAACGGCGGGCTGGTCAGCTGCGCGTGAATGGGCTCTCCCTGGGGCGGGCCGAAGTCGCCCGGTCCGCTGCCCCGGGGCTTCGGCGCCGCAGCGGCCGCGAGACACGCGCTCAACAGGCAAACGGCTGCCAGCAATGCGGTTCCGGTGGCTCTCATATGAGTCTCTCCCTGGTTGGGGCGCAAGATGTGCCCGGGTCACAACGCGTGGAATACGCACTAGTGCCTAGGCGGGGCGGGCGCGCTCACAATGCGGACCATGCTGGCCTCGTACTACCTGCAGATCCTCCTGCTGCACGTCGGCTGCGTGGCGCTCTCCGGCACGCTGTTCGCCGTGCGCGGTGTCATGCGAATCGTGGATCTCCCCTGCGCCAACCATCGGGCGCTGCGCTGGACGTCGTACACGGTCGACTCGACACTGCTCGGCGCCGCGGTACTGCTCACCCTCATCGTGCGCCAATATCCGTTCGTCGACGCCTGGCTGACGACCAAGGTGCTGCTGCTCCCCGTCTACATCGTGCTCGGCGGATTCGCGCTGCGCCACGCACGCACCCGGGCAGGCCGCACCATGGCATTCGTGGCCGCGCTCCTCACCTTCGGCTACATCGTCGGGGTGGCGCTGGCGCACGACCCGGCGGGCTGGGTGGCTCTCGTCCGCTGAGACTTACCCGTCCCGGGGCCGTCCCGCCAGGCGCGAATTGCCTAGGTAGCTTGGTTTCGTCTAGTCTCGCCCAGCCCCAAGATCGGGGTGGGGAGTCAACAATGCTCAAGATAACGAGGATCGCAATCTTCATGGCGACGGCAGCCTGCCTGACGGCGGCCTGCACCGACAACGCGTCAGCGCCGCCGGCGGCACCGCCCCCGGCTGCGACTGCACCCGCTGCACCGGCCCCGGCCGCCGACCAGACTGCCGCGCCTGCCGCGGCGCCCGCGGCGGCACCGGCCACGGCACCTGCGGCCGCGGCGCCCGAGACCAAGGAAGCGCCCAAGCAGTAGCGGCACATCCGGCGCGCCGCCCTGCTCGGTGAGAGCGGCGCGCTCGCGATGTCCTCGATCCACTGCGGCACGCGGCAAACGCGTGTTGGCCGCCAAGTGTAGTGTTGCCGGGGTACGCTGCCTCACCGGCGCAGCGAGCAGCTCATCGATCCTTGCCGAGCTCCATCAGCAGCATGGTGAGCAGATAGAGCCGGGGCGTCAGGGTATCCAACTCGAGAAACTCCTTCTCGGAGTGAAAACCGCCGCCGACCGGGCCGAGCCCGTCCAGGGCGGCAACCCCGGCGTCGGCGGCGAGCGCCGATTCGGACGCGCCGCCGTTGCCGCCCGCGGTCAGAGCGCGGCCGATGCCGGCGTAGATCCGCTGCGCCCGCGCCGCGAGCTTATCGGTGGCGGGATTGTTGGGAAGCGGCGGAAAACCTTCCCCATGGCTCACGGTCACCGTGGTGTCGGGGATCACGGTAGTCCCGGCATTCTTGTCGAGGATCTGCGTGACCCGCCCGAAGTCGGCCTTGTCGCGCACGCGCACGTTGACCAGCGCCCAGGCGTCCTCGGGGATGATGTTGCCGCGGGTGCCGGCATGCATGACGGTCAGGTTCGCAGTCAGACCGTCGCCGAACTTCGGCAAGACATCGAGTCCCGCGAGCTGATGGATCAGCTCGAGCGCGGCATTCCGTCCCTCCTGAGGGGCGACCCCGGCGTGCGCCGCCCGGCCCCTGACCTCGATGCGGTACGTGTCCGAGCCCTTGCGCCACACGGTGAGCGTGTCGGGGAGATCGGCGGGCTCGAGGTTCAGCTCGACGTCGGCATCTTTCAGGAGCCTGCCGATGAGGGCCCGCGTTCCGGGCGAGCCGCGCTCCTCCGAGCTCTCCATGAGGAAGACGATCCTGCCGAAATTGGTGAAGCCGAGATCATGGAGGATCTCGAGCGCGCAGATCCCCTCGACCACACCGCCCTTCTCATCGGACACGCCGGGGCCGTAGGCCCGCCGCTCATCGGTGCGGAACGGACGGCGTTGCGCGGTGCCGGGCTCGAATACCGTGTCGATGTGCCCGATCATGAGAACGCGCGTCTTGCCGCGGCCGGTCAGCGTCGCCACCGTGTTCTCGGCAAGTCCGGCCTCCTCCGCCGCAACGGACTCGATGCTCATGCCGAGCGCCTTGAGGCGCGCACCTAACACCCCCGCCACCTTGCGGCCGCCCTCGACATCGCCCGTTCCGGAGTCGATGTTCACGACCTGCTCGAGCAGCTGCAGCTCTGCGGCGCGCTCGGCCTGCGCGGCCGCAAAC
>DAHUXE010000159.1 GCA_027307325.1 Gammaproteobacteria bacterium
GGATTGAGCTCGCCTACCAGCAGGCCTTCGGGGACTTCGGTGTCGAGGTGAATTACACCTACACCGACGCCAAGCAGACTTCGGACGTGCCGACCACCGGCCCTTCGGCTGGCGACGATCGTCTGGTGGGCGCTTCCAAGAACGTCTACAACCTCAGCGGCTACTACGAGAACGCTCACTTCAGTGCGCGGGTGTCGTACAACTTCCGCTCGGCGTTCTACAGCGGCCTCGATCGCAGCACCGCATTCACGCAGGACGATTTCGCAACGCTCGCCGCCTCGCTGGCGTGGATCATCAGCCCGAACTTCAGTGTGAACCTGGACGGTCAGAATCTGAACAATCCGACACTGAAATACTACGCGCTCAACACGGACCAGCCGCGCGCGTTCTACCGCAACGGCAGGCAGTACTACCTGACGGTGCGCGCGAAGTTCTGACGATGCATGAGCCGCGCCGGGCGGGGTCTGCGCCCGCCCGGCGCGAGCCAAGGGCGTGGCGCATGCGGTGTGATGAGGCGCATCATCTGCGGGCGAGGCACCCCTAATGACCACCGCCACGCTCTTCAACTACTCCTATAACCCCCCGAGCAGCGCACCGACGGGGCCCGCGCCCGCCGGCGTGCGTCGTATCGTGATCGTCGGCGGCGGCACCGCCGGCTGGATGACGGCGCTCATTCTGGCGCGCTCCTTCATCAGCCGCGGGGTCGCGATCACCGTGCTCGAATCCCCGACCGTGCCGGTGATCGGCGTCGGCGAGGGCTCGACGCCCTGGTTACGAGGCTTCTTCGATAGTCTCGGGATCGAGGAGTCGGAATGGATGCCGGCCAGCCACGCCACCTACAAATGCGGCATTACCTTCGAAGGCTGGTCGACACGCCCGGGCTTTGAGAGCTACTTCCATCCCTTCGCCTCGATGCTCGATAACCTCACCATGAGCCAGTTTGTGCACAACGTCGAGACGCGGGTGCAGGGCGCGGATGTGCCTGCGCACCCCGACCGCTTCTTCATCGCCACGCGGCTGGCGCGCGAGCATCGGGCGCCGAAGTCGCCCGACAGCTTCCCGTTCGATGTCTGGCACGGCTACCACTTCGATGCAGTACTGCTCGGGCAATTCCTGCAGAAGAAGGCGCTCGAGCGCGGCGTGCGCTACGTGAGCTGCCACGTCACGGACGCGACGTTCGATGGCCGGGGCGCGATCGCCGCCGTGGTTACCCGCGAGGGAGACACCTACGCGGCGGACCTGTTCGTCGACTGCAGCGGCTTCGCGGGGCTCCTGATCGACAAGGCTCTGCACACCCCCTGGGTAAGCTTCTCGGAGAACCTGTTCAACGATGCAGCGGTAGCGCTGCCGACGCCGGTAGGGGCGAGCATCCCGTGCGAGACGGTGTCGACGGCGCTCCGACACGGTTGGGCGTGGAAGATCCCGCTCACCAGCCGTTTTGGCAACGGCTACGTCTACAGCAGTGCCTTCTGCAGCGCCGACGAGGCGGAGACCGAGCTGCGGCGACACCTGGGGCTGCTCGATTCGGACCAGCCGGCGCGGCACCTGAAGATGCGCGTCGGGCGGGTCACGCGGCACTGGAACCGCAACTGTCTGGCGGTGGGATTGAGCCAGGGGTTCATCGAGCCGCTGGAGGCGACCGCGCTGCTCTTCATTCAGCAGACGGCCACGACCTTCGCCGAGTTCCTCGAGCGTGGGGACCTCGGGGAGGCCGCGCAGGAGCGTTTCAACGCGCTCATGAGCGCGCATTTCGAGGGCATCCGCGACTACATCGTGACGCACTACAAAACCAACACGCGCACTGACACCGAGTACTGGCGTGCCAACTCAGCCAACCTGAACCTGTCCGATGACCTGAAGAAGCTCTATTCGCTGTGGATGAACGGCAAGAGCATCGTCGCGGGCGTGCGCCAGCAGGTGCTCGGCCGCGGCTACCCGGTGTTCTCCTGGTACGCGCTGATGGCAGGCATGGGGGTGTTTCCGGACGCGCCGCAGCTGCGCGCGCCGAGCGCCGCTGAGGCGCGCTATAACCTGGATGAGATCGACAACCTCCTCCGGCGCAGCGCCGCGAACTATCCGGACCACAAGAGCACGCTGATGCAGATCCCGCCGCGGCGCCGCGAACCGGCGCTGCAGGCCTATTTCTGGTAGGCGCAGCGCGCAGCGTGGCAGCCGTCACGATGCAGCCCTCCGCGGCAATTCGCGAGCTCGAGACGCGCGACAGCGAGCGCATCCGGCACGAGGTGCTCGAGAGCGGCGAGCCAGCGGTGCTGCGCGGACTGGTGAGCGAGTGGCCGGTTGTCGACGCCGGGCGAAAGTCGACGGCGGCGCTGCTTGCGTATCTGCGCGCGCTCGACAGTGGCGCACCGGTTGATGCCATCATGACGCCTCTGGAGGAACAGGGGCGAGTCTTCTACCGTGAGGATCTGAACGGCTTCAACTTCGTGCGCAATCGCCTCGCACTGAGTACGGTCGCGGAGCAGGCTGTGAGTTACGCCGGGCATGCGCGCGCGCCGGCGGTCGCGGTACAAAGCGCCTTGATGCGGCAGTGTCTGCCCGGCTTTGCAGCGGCAAACCCCTTGCCCGTGGCGCACCCCTCCGCCGAACCACGCCTCTGGCTCGGCAACGCCATCACCACGCCGACCCATCTCGATGAGTGGTTCAACATCGGCTGCGTGGTGCATGGCCGCCGCCGCTTCACGCTGTTTCCGCCCGAGCAGATCGTCAATCTCTATGTCGGACCGCTCGACTATGCGCCGACCGGCGCGCCGATGAGCCTGGTGCAGCTGCACGCCCCCGACTTCGAGCGCTTCCCGCGGTTTCACCAGGCGCTGGCTGCAGCGCGCAGCGCCGAGCTGTCGCCGGGGGATGCGCTCTTCATTCCGCCGCTGTGGTGGCACCACGTCGAGTCGCTCGATCCCCTGAACGTGCTCGTCAACTACTGGTGGCATGCAAGTGGTGCGCCGCTCGGCAGCGACTCCGGTTACGACAGTCTGCGGCACGCGATGCTCAACATCCGCCAGCTGGCGGCGCCGGCGCGCGCGGCCTGGCGGGCGCTCTTCGATTATTACGTATTCGGCGACCAGGGCCAGGTCACCGGCCACATCCCGCCGCATCGCCATGGCCTGCTTGGGAGCCTGACCCCGGCCGAAGCTGCGGGATTGCGCGAGCAGATCGCGCAGCGCCTGAAGACCGGCAAATGATCCGGGCGCGGAGGACGCTGTCCGCAGCGACCGCCGCGGCGCTGCTCGGGGCCGTGGCCCTGCCGGCCGCCGGTGCGCAGGCGCGGCCCGGGCTCCCCGATCTCATTCCGATGCCCGCGGATGTGCTCCCCGAGCCCGGTAGTTTCGCGCTGCGGGAAAGCAGCGCGGTCAGGATCGCGAAGGATCCGGAGGTCGCGCGCATCGCGGACTATTTCGCCGGACTGCTGCGCACGAGCCACGGCTTGCGGCTCGAGGTGGTCACCCGCCGCGATGCTCGGGCGCGCGATGGCGGGATCAGCTTCGCGCTCGATCCCGGCGCGCCGGGCTCGAGCCCCGAGAGTTACCGGCTCGAGGTGTCGCCCGTGCAGGTCGTGGTCTCGGCGCGCGAGCCGCGCGGTCTCTTCTATGGAGCCGTGACGCTCTGGCAGCTGGCGAGCGCGCAGCGGCTGCACGACGGCACCCTGGCGCTGCCCGCCATGCGCATCGAGGACACGCCGCGCTTTCGCTGGCGCGGGCTCATGCTGGACTCGGCGCGCCATTTCCAGTCGCCGGAGTTCATTCTCCGCTACCTCGACTGGATGGCGCTGCACAAGCTGAACGTGCTCGGCTGGCACCTGACGGACGATCAGGGATGGCGGCTCGAAATCAAGCGCTACCCGCGCCTCACCGGGGTCGGCGCGTGGCGCGTGCCGGCGGGCGATGCGCCGCTGCACGACATCGACCCCGGGACGCATCGGCCGCGGCTCTACGGCGGCTCCTACACGCGGCAGGAAGTGCGGCGCATCGTCGCGCACGCCGCGGCGCGCAACATCACGATCGTCCCCGAGATCGACATGCCCGGGCACGCGACCGCGGCGATCGTGGCCTACCCCGAGCTTGGCGTTCTCGACGAGCCGCCGGCCGCCGTGCCCTCCGTCTGGGTCGTCTATCCGAATCTTTTCAACGTCGAGGAGTCCACCTTTGTCTTCATCGAGCACGTGCTCGATGAGGTCATGACACTCTTCCCGGGTGAGTACATCCATACCGGCGGCGACGAGGCGGTGAAGGACCAGTGGCACGCCTCGGCGCGCATCCAGGCACGCATGCGCGAGCTCGGCGTTGCGAGCGAGGAGGCGCTGCAGGGGTATTTCACCGCGCGCATCGGCGCGTATCTCGCTGCGCACGGCCGCCGCCAGATCGGTTGGGACGAGATTCTCGCAGGCGGCGTGCCGCCTGCGGCCGCGGTAATGTCGTGGCGCGGGGTCGAGGGAGCGATCACCGCCGCCCAGCGCGGTCACGACACGGTGCTTTCGCCCGCGCCGACACTGTACCTCGACAATCGGCAGGGCCCGACGCCCGCCGAGCCACCGGGCCGCGGCAGGGTGGTCACGCTCGAGGACGTCTACCGCTTCGATCCGCTGCCGGGACCGCTGGTCCACGAACAGAGCCGCGTGCTCGGCGTTCAGGCCAACCTTTGGACCGAGCACGTTCGCACCGAGGCCGACGCGGCCTACATGACCTGGCCGCGCGCCGCGGCGCTCGCTGAGGTGGCCTGGTCACCGGCTTCGGGACTCGACTGGGACAGCTTTGAGCAGCGGCTCGCCGCCGAGTTCGACCGCTATCGCTCGCTCGGCATCCGCTATTCCGACGACGTGTTCGCGCCTCCCCGTGTCGTCGGGACTTACGAGCGCCACTTCAGCCAGGACCTGGGGACCTGCTCGGCGAAGCTCGTCCTGAACCTCGAGGACGATGCCCCGCTCGAAGGCCCGCGCGCCGTATTTCTGGTCGACGTCATGGACCCATGCTGGATACTGCCCGCCGTCGACCTGACGCAGGCTGCAGCGATCACCGCGGCAGTGGGCCGGGTACCGTTCAATTTTCAGATCGGCAGGGACATCGAAGCCATTCATCTCGATCCGCCGCGCACGCCCGCCGGGGAGCTCGAAGTGCGGCTCGACCGCTGCGACGGCGCGCCGGCCGCCGTGCTGCCGCTCGCACCGGCCGCCGGCAACGATGCGGTGACGGTGCTGCCGCCCGCGGCGCTTCCGCGGCAGAGCGGGGCGCATTCCCTGTGCTTGCGCTTTACGCAGCGTGCGCTCGACCCGCTGTGGACCATCGACTGGGTGCAGCTCTCGCAATGAGCGCCGACACGACATCTGCGGAGCGGCCCGCGATCGCGCTGGTGGCGCCGCTCGCGGGGTGGAGCGCGCCGCTCGATGAGGCGCCGGACGCGGTGTTCGCCGGGCGCATGCTCGGTGATGGCGTGGCCATCGATCCAACTGCAGGGACGCTCCACGCCCCGTGCGACGGCGAGCTCGTGATGCTTGCGCCCTCGCGCCATGCGGTAACGCTGCGCACCGCGGGCGGCTGCCAGATCCTCATGCACGTCGGTATCGACACGGTGGGTCTCGGCGGCGAGGGCTTCACGGCGGTGGCCGTGCCGGGGGCGCGCGTGCGTACCGGCGAGCTGCTGCTGCGCTTCGATCTCGATCTGCTCGCGCGGCGCGCCCCGAGCCTCCTCACGCCCGTAATCATCACGGCCGAGAGCGGCTTCCGCATCGTGCGGCGCGTCGTAGGAAGGGAGCTCGGAGTCGGCGATCCCCTCATGGATCTCGTGGCGGCGACGGTCGTCGCCGCCACGCAAGCCGCGCCCGGGCCGGGAGCGATCCGCCGCGCATCCGTCGCCTTCGAGCACGGTATTCATGCTCGCCCGGCCGCTCTCCTTGCGGCCTCACTGAGGAATCTGGCCGCCGACGTGCGTCTCGGCCTGCGGGGGCGCGAGGCCAACGCGCGCAGCACCGTGGCTCTCATGGCGCTCGGCGTGCAGCACGGCGATGAGGTCGAGCTCCGGGCCACGGGTCCCGATGCCGAGCTCGCGGTGACTACGCTCGCCGCGGTGCTCGGCACCGGGGCGGCCGCGCCGCCCGGGAGCGCCGCCACGGCCGGCGACCGCGCGAGCCCCGCCGCCGCGCCTGCCGCAACCCTGGAGTCCCGGAGCGATGCTCCTCCCGCGCCGGGCGACAGCTTGCCGGGCGTCATCGCAAGCCGGGGCCTCGCGACGGGCAAGGCGTATCACTTGCGCCGGCCGGAGATCGCTGTGGCTGAGTCGGGCGCGGGCGCAGCGCACGAGACGGCCGCCCTCGAGCGGGCACGCGCGGCCGTGCGTGCCCGACTCGAGCGGCGTGCCGCGGCGCATGGCGCGGGCCCCGGTGCACGCGCGGCGGGCGAGATCGCTGCGGCGCACCTGGAGCTGCTCGGGGATCCTGAGCTGCTCGCCGCGGCGCAGGTGAGCATCGCTGCGGGCCGCAGCGCGGGCTTCGCCTGGCGCGCGGCGGTGGGCGCCGCCGCCGCGCAGCTCCGCGTGCTCACCGATCCGCGCCTGCGGGAGCGGGTGGATGATCTCCTCGACCTCGAGACTCAGGTGCTGCTCGCGCTCGCGGGCGCAGGCACGGCGGCGGCACAGGAGCTGCCCGAGAGCTCGATCGTGATCGCGCGCGACCTGCTGCCGTCCCAGCTGGTGGCGCTCGATGCCGCCCGCGTGGCGGGCCTCGCGACGGCCGCGGGAGGCGCGACCTCGCACGTCTCGATCATCGCCGCAGCGATGGAGATTCCGGCGCTGGTGGCGCTCGGGCCCGCGGTGCTCGCGCTGCGCGACGGGACCCCCCTGGTGCTGGACGCCGAGCGCGGCGTGCTCGAGGTCGAGCCGCCGGCGGCGCGCTCGAATGCCGCGCGCGCGCTGCTCGCCGCCCGGCTTGAGGCGGCCGCCGCGGAGCGCTCCGCCGCGCAAGCCGAATGCCGCACCGCCGACGGGACGCGGATCGAAGTGCTCGCGAACGTGGGATCGGCCGCGGAAGCGGCGGCCGCGGTGCGCAATGGCGCCGAAGGCTGCGGTCTCTTGCGCACGGAGTTTCTGTTCCTCGAGCGCGACTCGCCGCCGGACGAGGCGGAGCAGAGGGCGGCGTACCAGAAGATCGCCGACGCGCTCGGCGGACGTCCGCTCACCATCCGTACTCTCGATGCGGGCGGCGACAAGCCGATCGCTTACCTGCCGCAGCCACTCGAGGAGAATCCGGCGCTGGGGCTGCGCGGCGTGCGCACGAGTCTCGCCAACCCGCCGCTGCTGCGGACACAGCTGCGCGCCATCCTCGGCGTGCGCCCGTCCGAGCAGTGCCGGATTCTGCTGCCCATGATCACCGAGGTGGCCGAGGTCGCGGCGGTGCGCGCGGTGCTCGATGAGCTGCGCGCGGAGCTCGCCCCCGCGCACGCGCTCGAGGTGGGCGTCATGATCGAGACGCCGGCCTCCGCGGTGCTCGCGGAGCGGCTGGCCGCGGTCGCGGATTTCCTCTCGATCGGCACCAACGATCTCACCCAGTACACGCTCGCCATGGACCGCGGGCATCCGCTGCTCGCCGCGAGGCTCGACGCCCTGCACCCGGCGGTGTTGCGGCTGATCGAGACCGCGGCCCGCGCCGCCGCGGGCCGCGGTCGCATGGTGGCCGTGTGCGGCGGGCTCGCCTCCGAGCCGCTCGCCGCACCGCTGCTCGTGGGCCTGGGTGTGCAGGAGCTCTCGGCCGTCGGCGCGGTCATTCCGCAGCTCAAGGCCTGTTTGAGGCGCGTG
>DAHUXE010000165.1 GCA_027307325.1 Gammaproteobacteria bacterium
TACCTGTGCGTCGGCCTGAGCTAGCCGGGCGCCGTCCGCAGCGCGCAGCATCGGCCTCATGCGCTACGTGAGCTCGCCGGACTTCCAGCACGACGGCGCCGAGCGCATCGGCATCCTGCTGGTCAACTCCGGCACCCCCGAACACCCCACCGCGCCCGCGGTGCGCCGTTACCTGCGGCGCTTCCTCACCGATCCGCGCGTGGTCGAGCTGCCGCGCGTCCTGTGGCTGCCGATCCTCTACGGACTGGTGTTGCCGCTGCGGCCGGCGCGCGTCGCGGCCAGGTACCGCAGCATCTGGACCGAGGCCGGCTCGCCGCTGCGCTACCTGTCCGAGCGGCTGCGCGCGGCACTCGCCGCGGCTCTCGCCCGCCAGGTGCTGGCGCCGCTCTCGGTGGAGCTCGGCATGCTCTACAGCGAGCCCAGCGTGCGGGCGGCGCTCGATCGCCTGCGCTCCTCGGGTGCGCAGCGCATCCTCGTGGTGCCGCTCTACCCGCAGTACTGCGGCGCGACCACCGGCGCGGTCTACGACCAGGTGAGCCGGGAGCTGCGCCGCTGGCGCTGGCTCCCCGAGCTGCGCTTCGTGGCCGAGTACCACGATCATCCGGGCTACATTGAGGCGCTGCGCGCGAGCGTCGCCGAGCACTGGAGCCGCGCCGGCCGCACGGCGCACCTGCTGATGTCGTTCCACGGCATTCCCGAGCGCTACTTCTCCGAGGGCGACCCCTACTTCTGCAAGTGCCAGAAGACCGCGCGGCTGCTCGCGGACGAGCTGATGCTGCGCGACAACGAGTGGAGCGTCGCCTTCCAGTCGCGCTTCGGGCCGAGCGGCTGGCTCAAGCCCTATACACGCGAGGTGCTCGAAGGCCTGCCGGCGCGCGGCGCGCGCAGCGTGACGGTCGTGTGCCCGGGCTTCGCGGTCGACTGCCTGGAGACGCTCGAGGAGATCGCCATCGAGAACCGCGCCTTCTTCATGCGCGCAGGTGGCGAGCGCTTCGAGTACGTGCCGGCCCTCAACGCGCATGCCTCTCACGCGCAGTCCCTGAGTGATCTCATCGTCGAGCACTGCCAGGGCTGGATACGCCTCGAGCACGGGCGGCTGCCGAGTGCGGCGCGCGGCGCCTCCGCCTGAGGACGCGCGGCCGATGGCGCACGCGCCGCTGCCGCCGCCCGGGCGCTTTCACGAGCTGAGCCTCGCGACCGACGACATCCGCGGCTCGGTGGAGTTCTACGAGCGTCTCGGGTTCTCCCAGGCCGCGACCACCGACACCTACGCCCATCCCTACGGCGTGCTCACCGACGGCACGATCTACCTCGGCCTGCACCAGAGGCGCGCCGCCTCGCCCACGCTGACCTTCGTGCGCCCCGGCGTCGCCGCGAGCCTCGCCGCGTTCGCCTCACTCGGGATCGAGCTGACGCTGTGCCGCACCGGCGATGAGGTGTTCAACGAGATCGGCTTCGAGGGCCCGCACGGGGAGTCCGTACGGGTGATCGAGGCGCGCACCTATTCACCGGCCGAGCGCGGCCACAGCGAAGTCTCCCGCTGCGGCGATTTCGCGGGAGTGTCGCTCCCGGCGACGGACTTTGCCGCCGCCCGCGCCTTCTGGGAGCCGCTCGGCTTCGTCGCGACCGACGAAGCAGAGGCTCCCTACGTGCATCTGCCGCTCACCAGCGATCATCTCGAGCTCGCGTTCCACCGCCCACGCACCTTCGAGGCTGCGCTGCTGGTGTTTCGCGCCGCGGACATGCCGCAGCGGATCGCCGCGCTGCGCACGCTCGGGGTGGCGGAGGAGGCGCTGCCGCGCGGCCTCGCCCGTGACAGCAACGCGCTGCTCACGAGCCCCGAGGGCACGCAGTTGCTGCTGCTCTCGGACAGCGAATAGCCATAAGAAAGGAACACCATGCGCCGCGTCATCCTGCCCGCCCTGCTCGTGCTGCTCGGCCTCCCCGCGCTGCTCGCCGCGCCGCCCGCGCGCGGCGATCCCGGCATGTGGACTTTTCACGACTTCCCGAGCGAGCTGGTGAGGAAGCAGCACGGCGTCGACATCGACAAGGCCTGGCTCGACCGGGTGCGTGCCTCGGTCATACGCCTCGCGAACTGCACCGCCTCCTTCGTCTCCCCCGACGGCCTGATCCTCACCAACCATCACTGCTCGGAGTCCTGCCTCGACGAGCATTCCACCGCCGAGCAGCAGCTGGTGAAGAACGGCTTCCTCGCGCGCACGCGCGAGCAGGAGCTGCGCTGCGGCACCCAGGTCGCCGACGTGCTCGCCGGGGTGGAGAACGTCACCGACAAGGTCGATGCGGCGCTCCGCGGCCTCGATGACCAGGCCGCCAACGACGCCCGCAAGAAGACCCTGACGCAGCTCGAGCAGGCGTGCGAGGACGCCAGCCGGCACGCAGCCACGGGTGCGCTCAAGTGCGAGAGCGTCACTCTCTATCAGGGCGGGCAATACTGGCTGTACAAGTATCACCGCTACGACGACGTGCGGCGGGTGTTCGCCCCCGAGCGCGCCATCGCCGCCTTCGGCGGCGACCCCGACAACTTCCAGTTCCCGCGCTGGTGCCTAGACATGTCGGTGCTGCGCGCCTACGGGCCGGACGGCAAGCCCGCCCACACTCCCGATTTCCTCACGCTCAAGCCCGAGGGTCCCGCGGCCGGCGAGGTCGTGTTCGTGGCGGGACATCCGGGACGCACCGACCGCCTGCTCACGGTCGCCCAGCTCCTCGAGCTGCGCGACGTGTACCTGCCGCGCTGGCTGCAGCGCGCCTCGGAGCTGCGCGGGCGCCTGATCCAGTTCGGCAAGACCGGCCCCGAGGCGAGCCGCATCGTCGAGGACCCGCTGAACAGCATCGAGAACTCCATCAAGGTGCGCCGCGGCCAGCTCGACGCCCTGCTCGACGATCGCCTGCTCGCCGCCAAGCGCGCCGAGGAAGCGGCGCTGCGCGCGCGCCTCGCCAGGGACCCGCAGCTCGCTGCCGCGACCGGCGATCCGTGGGCCGCGATCGCCACAGCCGAGGGTGTGCATCGCGAGCTCGACCTCCCCCACACCTGGATCGAGCTCGGCGCCGGTTTCAACAGCGCGCTCTTCAACTACGCGCGCACCCTGGTGCGCGGCGCCGCCGAGCGCGCCAAACCCAACACCGAGCGGCTGCGCGAGTACCGCGACGCGGCGCTGCCGCGCGTCGCGCGGCGCCTCGGCGCTCCGGTACCCGTCTACCCGCAGCTCGAGACGCTGACGCTATCCTTCTCCCTCGAGCGCATGCGCGAGTGGCTGGGGCCGGATGCGCCGCTCGTGCGCCAGCTGCTCTCCAGGGATTCGCCCGACACGCTCGCCGCGCGGCTCGTCATCGGCTCGAAGCTCGCCGACCCGGCGCTGCGCAAGCAGCTCTGGGAAGGGGGACAGTCGGCAATCGACGCCTCGCACGACCCGATGATCGAGCTGGCGCGCGCCGTCGACGGCGAGGCGCGCGCGGTGCGCAAGCGTTACGAGGACCAGGTGGAGGCGCCGGTCGATGCGGCTGCGGAGAAGATCGCGCGCGTGCGCTTCAAGGTATTCGGCACCAGCGAGCCGCCGGATGCCACCTTCACGCTGCGCCTCAACGTCGGCACGGTGCAGGGCTGGAAGGAAGGAAGCTCGCTGGTGGAGCCGTTCACGCACACCGCACGGCTGTTCGAGCGCGCCACGGGCGAGGATCCATTCCGCATTCCCGACAGCTGGCTCGCGGTCAGGAGTCAGCTCGACCCGGCGACGCGCTTCGACCTCTCGACCAACAACGACATCATCGGTGGCAACTCCGGCAGCCCGCTGATCGACGCCCGCGGACGCGTGGTCGGCCTGATGTTCGACGGCAACATCCACTCGATCTCCGGCGACTACTGGTACGACGCCGAGTTCAATCGCGCCGTGGCGGTGGACCCGGCGATCATCTTCGAGGCGCTGCGCAAGGTCTACCAGGCGAAGGAGCTGCTCACCGAAATGGGCGCCAGGTAACCTCAGCGTCAGTGCGCGCCGCCGGCGGCGCGCGCCACGATGCGGAAGCGCACGCGCATCTCGTCCTGCACCGCGAGCGCGCCCATGAGCGCCGTGAAGGGAGTGAGACCGAGCTCGCCCTGCCGCAGCGCGGTCTCGCCCGTCACGGTGAGCGTGTCGCCGTCGAGCTCGTAGCGCAGCGGGACGCCGATGGTGCGGTGCTGGTCACGCACCTGCGCGTCGAGCCACGCCCGCAGCTCGCCCGGCGCACCCGCCGCGGCCGGCTCGAGCCGCTCGGAGCGCAGCACCACCTCGGGGTACTGCGCGGCGTCGAGCACGGCCGGGCCGAGCATGTTGCGCCGCGTGCCTTCGCGCGCTGCCTGCGGCACGTCGGGCAGAAAGTCGCTGCCTGCCTCCTGCGCCCGCAGCTGCGGCTCGTCTCCGGTCAGCTCCGCCACCGACAGGTGCAGCTCGCAGCTCGCCATGAGGACGTCGTCGGGCAGATAGACCGTGCCGACGAGCGTGTGGGATGCGATGAGGTGATTGTGCCCGGCGGTCGCCAGCGTTCCGCCGCGGTAGACCCG
>DAHUXE010000169.1 GCA_027307325.1 Gammaproteobacteria bacterium
CCCGCGCGCGCCCCGTCCCGCACGCGGCCCGGCGTCAGGAAGTCCCCCCGGCCGCCGAAGGAGCCGACGGAGAGTTAGCGACGGGCGCCCTCACGGGCTCAGCTGGCGTCCCCGACTGCGCAGGATCAGCACGAACAGCGGCGCGCCGACGAGCGCCATGATCGCCCCGACCGGGAGCTGGCGCGGGCTCGCAATGGTGCGCGCCACGAGATCGGCGAGGGCGAGCAGCATTCCGCCCGAAAGTGCCGCGGCGGGCGCCACGATGCGGTGATCGCTGGTGCGGAACGCCAGCCGCACGGCGTGCGGCGTGATGAGGCCGACGAATCCCACGGTGCCGGCGCTCACCACGGCGATCGCCGTGAGCGCCGCGCAGCCGACGAACAGCACCGTGCGCCACGCCTCGAGCGCAAGCCCGACGCTGCGGGCGCGCAGCTCCCCGGCCGCGAGCACGTTGAGAGGGCGCGCCACCAGTACCGCCGCCACCACCGCGAACAGCGCCGCGGCCGCGCTCGCCCACGGCGTCACCGCCCATTCGAGGTCCCCGGCCAGCCAGAACACCATGCCGCGCACCCGCGAGGTATCGGCGAGCGCGAGCAGCACGCTCACCAGCGCCCCGCAGGCACTCGCCAGCACCACGCCGGTGAGCAGCAGCCGCGGCGTGCCGCCGCTGCGCGCGAGGAGATACACGATGACCACCGCGGCCAGCGCGCCGCCGATCGCGGACGACTGCACCACGAGCGCGGCGGCGCCGGCCATCATCGCGAGCAGCGCCCCGACCGCGGCGCCGCCCGACACGCCGAGCACGTAGGGGTCGGCCAGCGGGTTGCGGAACAGCGCCTGCAGCAGCACGCCCGCGAGCGCGAGCAGGCTCCCGACCCCGAACGCCGCCAGCACCCGCGGCAGCCGCACGGCGAGCAGCACGGTGCGCGTCGCCTCATCGCCCGAGCCGGCGAGCGCGGCGAGCGCGCCGCGCAGTCCCGTGTCGGTGCTGCCGGTGAGGAGCGACACGCAGAACACGCCTGCCGCCAACACCGCGAGCAGCAGCAGGCTGCGCGTGGAAGCCCGCCCGGACGGGCGCGCCTGCGCCATTACCGTCGACTCCTGCGCGCTCGCAGCCATGGGCGCTAGCCTACATCCTCCAAGGCTCACGGCGGGCGTGCCTTGTGGCAGACTCGCCCTCAATCATGAGCGACGTCATCGATCCGGACGGTTTTCGCGCCAACGTCGGGATCGTCCTGATGCAGGGGGCGAGCGTGTTCCTCGGGCGCCGCACGGGCGGCCGCGGCTGGCAGTTTCCGCAGGGCGGTATGCGCGAGGGGGAGACCCCCGAGGAGGCTGCCTACCGCGAGCTCGCCGAGGAGATCGGCGTCGAGCGCGAGAGCGTCGAGCTCCTCGGCTCGACCGCCGCGTGGCTGCGCTACCGGCTGCCTCCCCGCTACCTCCGCCGCAACCAGCATCCGCTGTGCGTCGGGCAGCGGCAGCGGTGGTTTCTGCTGCGCTTCGCCGCGCAGGAGGTCAAGTTCGATTTCAGGCGCACCGCGCAGCCGGAGTTCGACCGCTGGCGCTGGGCACCGTGGTGGGACCCGGTGCGCGAGGTGATCTTTTTCAAGCGGCCGGTGTACGCGAGCGCGCTGACCGAGCTCGCCGCGCTCGCTTTCCCGGCCGGCCGGAGCCCGCCGCTCCCCGACTGGTGGGACAAGGTCACCGCCGCGGGCCGCCGGCCTGCCGCCGCGGCCTCGCGCTAGATGCGCCCGTTGCGCTCCATCGCTGCGATCTTCGGCAGGGGCGAGGGCAGGCCGCTGGTCGTGCGCCGCACCTCGCCGGCGCGCCGCATCCTCATCGGACTTGCGGGCGCGCTCATCGGTCTCTTCGGGCTGTACGTGATCTACGAGCTCGGCCGCTACAACGCCGGCTACGACCGTCAGGCGGTCGCGCAGCAGCGCACCGAGCTCGAGGTCAGGATCGAGCACCTGGAAGCCGAGAACCGCGGGATGCGTACCAAGCTCGCCGAGCTCGACACGATCCGCCTCGGGCGGGCACGCGAGCAGGCGGAAGTGGCGCGCGCCATGGGTGACCTGCAGGCGCAGGTCGCCAAGCAGTCGCAGGAGCTCGCCTTCTACCGCGGCGTGGTGGCGCAGGGCGCCGCGACGCTCGGCGTGAAGATCGAGGACCTGCGCATCACGGCGGCACCGCAGCCGAACGTCTACGTGACGCACATGGCGCTGGTGCGCTCGGGGCGCGCCGAGACCCTGGCCGCCGGCACGCTGCTCCTCAGCGTCGACGGCGAGCTCGCGGGCGCGGAGAAGACGCTCGACCTCGCTGCCCTCACCGCCGGCCGTCAGCAGACGCTGCGCTACGACTTCCGCTATTTCCAGGACTTCGACCAGGAGCTGACGCTGCCGGCGGCCTTCAAGCCCGCGCACCTGGTGGTCGAGCTGCACTCGAACCGCCGGGATGTGACGCCGCTCTCGCAGACCTTCCTGTGGACCGTCGAGGCCTCGCCGTAGAATATCCCTCCATGGGAGAGCAGCCATGTTCAGCCGTGATTCCCGCCCGCCCCACATCGATACCCTGATCGGCAAGGGTGTGCGAGTCCAGGGGGACATCGAGTTCCTCGGCGGCATGCACCTCGACGGCGCGATCGCCGGCAACGTGCGCTCGGACCCGGCACGGGATTCGACGCTCTCGGTGAGCGAGATCGGCTCCATCGAGGGCTCGGTCGAGGTGCCCAACGTGATCCTGCAGGGCCAGGTGCGCGGTGACATCCGCGCCGCCGAGCGCGTGGTGCTCGGGCCCACGGCGCGCGTCGAGGGCGATGTCTACTACGGCATCATCGAGATGACGCTCGGCGCGCAGATCACGGGCAAGCTGGTGCGCCTTGCGCCGCCGGCTGCCGCGGAAGCCGCGGCCAAGGGTTGAGAAAGCCGCCGCGAGGCCCAAATGAGGGGTCGACGGGCCTCGGGACGGCGTAGCGTGAAGCGCGCCTTTGACCCCATCGCCGTGCGCTTCTAGACTCGCTCCAAGCCAAGGAGATTATGAGCACCAACGACACTCTGCAGGACGCTCCTCCGGCGCTGCTCTTCACCGATGCCGCGGCCCGCAAGGTCGGCGATCTGATTCGCGGCGAAGGCAACCCGAAGCTCATGCTGCGCGTGTTCGTGCAGGGCGGGGGCTGCTCGGGGCTGCAGTACGGCTTCGAGTTCGACGAGCAGCTGCAGGACGGCGACACCTGCATCGAGAATCTCGGCGTGAAGCTCATCGTCGATCCGATGAGCGTGCAGTACCTCACGGGCGCCGAGATCGACTACCGCGAAGGGCTCGAGGGTGCGCAGTTCGTGATCCGCAACCCGAACGCCACCACCACCTGCGGTTGCGGGTCCTCGTTCGCGGCCTGACGCGTGCGCGTCCCGGCCGCCGTAACCGCCCGACTCGCCGAAGCCAAATCCGCCGTACGCGCGGCGCTGCGCCCGCTCCCCGACGTCCTGGCGGCGGTCGACCTGGGCAGCAACAGCTTCCACATGGTCGTGGCGCGCTATTCGCACGACCAGCTCGTCATCATCGACCGCTTGCGCGAGATGGTGCGCCTCGCAGCCGGCGTCGAGGAGAGTGGCCGGATCGACAAGGAGGTGGCGGCGCGCGCGATCGCCTGCCTGCAGCGCTTCGGGCAGCGGCTGCGCGACATCCACGCCGACAGCGTGCGCGTGGTCGGCACCAACGCGCTGCGCATGGCGCACCGCAAGCAGGCGTTCCTCGAGCGCGCGCGCGAGGCCCTCGGCCACCCGATCGAGATCATCGCCGGCATGGAGGAGGCGCGCCTCATCTACTCGGGCGTCGCGCACACCATGCCGAACGAGGCGGGACGCCGCCTCGTGGTCGACATCGGCGGCGGCAGCACCGAGCTCATCATCGGCGAGGAGCTCACTCCGCTCGAGCTCGAGAGCCTGCAGATGGGGTGCGTCAGCATCAGCGAGCGCTTCTTCCACGACGGCAAGATCTCCGCCAAGCGCTTCGAGCGCGCGCGTCTCGCCGCGCGCCTCGAGCTCGAGCCGGTGCAGGCCGCGTTCCGCGCGCGCGGCTGGGCCACCTGCGCGGGCAGCTCCGGCACCGTGCGCGCGATCGGCGAAGTGATCCGCGCGCTCGATCCCGCCTCGGCCTCGATCACGCCGGCGGGGCTGGCACGCGCGATCGACTACTGCGTCGACGCCGGCCATACGCGTGAGCTGACGCTCGAGCCCATCACCGAGGACCGCCGGGCGGTGTTCCCCGGCGGGCTCGCGATTCTCGCCGAGGTCTTCAGCGTGCTCGACATCGCCGATATGAAGATCGCCGAAGGGGCGATGCGCGAGGGACTGCTCTACGACATGCTGGGACGCTTCCGCCGCGAGGACGCGCGCGAGCGTACCGTGCGCGGCATGCAGCAGCGCTATCACGTGGACGTCGCCCAGGCCGAGCGCGTCGAAGCCACGGTATGCGACTTCCTCGAGCAGACGCGCGAGACCTGGAGACTCGAGGAGCCGCTCGCACACCTGGCGCTCAAGTGGGCCGCGCGGCTGCACGAGATCGGGCTCGACGTCTCGCACTCCGGCTATCACCGCCACGGCGCCTACCTCCTCGAGAACGCCGACATGCCGGGCTTCCCGCGCGAAGAGCAGCGCCTGCTGGCGCGTCTGGTGGGCGCGCACCGCCGTAAGCTCGCGCTCGAAGGCGTCGAGGAGCTGGTGCCCCCGTGGGACCGGAACGCCGTCTATCTGATCCTGCTGCTGCGCCTCGCGGTGCTGCTGCACCGGGGACGAAGCCCGACGGCGCTGCCGCCGATCGGGCTCGCGGTGACGCCGCGCTCGCTCGAGGCGCGTTTCCCGGCGCGCTGGCTCAAGGACCATCCGCTGACCTCGGCGGATCTGCAGCAGGAGGTCGATTACCTGCGCGCCGGCGGCTACCGGCTGCGGGTGTTCGGCAGCTGAGCCCTCAGATCGCGGCGCCGGGACCGGCCGCGTATGCAGCCAGCAGCTCCATCTGGGCGTTGACCGCCTGGCCTTCCGGGCGCGGGATGCGCTCGTAGCTGCCGTCGGGCCCGAGCTGCCAGGACTGGCAGTTGTCGCTCAGACAGACGTTGAGATCGCGGCGGATGCGCTCCTCCTGGGCCGGGTGGCGGATCGGGAAGGCGACCTCCACGCGGCGGAAGAAATTGCGCTCCATCCAGTCGGCGCTGGAGCAGAACAACTCGGGCTCCCCGCCGTTCTCGAAATGGAACACGCGCGAGTGCTCGAGGAAGCGCCCGACGATCGAGCGCACGGTGATGTTCTCCGAGACCCCCGGCACGCCGGGGCGCAGCGCGCACACGCCGCGCACGATGAGGTCGACCTTCACTCCGGTGCATGAGGCGCGGTCCCGCGCCTCGATCGACTCGGGGTCCACCAGGGCATTCATCTTGGCCGTGATGCGCGCCGGCCGGCCGTCACGCGCGTGCTCGGTCTCGCGCGCGATCTTGCCGAGCACCATGTCGTGCAGCCCGAAGGGGGATTGCGTCAGGCGATTCAACTTCGGGGTCTGGGTGA
>DAHUXE010000180.1 GCA_027307325.1 Gammaproteobacteria bacterium
CGTCTCGGTCGTCATCCCGGTCTACAACGAGGAGGAGGGGCTGCCGCAGCTGTTCGAGCGGCTGTATCCGGCGCTGGATGCGCTCGGCCGCAGCTACGAGGTGGTGTTCGTCGACGACGGCAGCTCGGACCGCTCGGTGGCTGAGCTGCGCGAGCAGTTCCAGCGCCGTCCCGATGTGACGCGGGTGGTGGTACTGGCACGCAATGCGGGGCAGCACCTGGCAATCCTCGCAGCCTTCGCCCAGACGCGCGGCACGTACGTGATCACGCTCGACGCCGACCTGCAGAACCCGCCCGAGGAGATAGCCAAGCTGGTGGCGGCGATGGACGCGGGGGCCGACTACGTGGGCACGATCCGGCTGCGGCGCCAGGATGTGCTGTGGCGCAAGGCGGCCTCGCGCGTCATGAACCGCCTGCGCGAGGGCACCACCTCGATCCGCATCACCGACCAGGGCTGCATGCTGCGTGCCTATCACCGCAGCGTCGTCGACGCGGTCAATTCCTGCACCGAGGTGAGCACCTACGTGCCGGCGCTCGCCTATACGTTTGCGCGGCATCCGGTCGAGATCGAGGTGGCGCACGCGGAGCGCACCGTCGGTCAGTCGAAGTACTCGCTGCTGCGGCTCATCCGCCTCAACTTCGATCTGATGACCGGCTTCTCGGTGGCGCCGCTGCAGTTCTTTTCCATGGCGGGCATCGTCATCGCGCTCATGTCACTCATCTTCGTGGCCTATCTCGCCATCCGGCGACTGATCATGGGTCCCGAGGCCGAGGGCGTATTCACGCTGTTCGGGATCGCTTTCTTCCTGATCGGCATGGCACTGCTCGGGCTGGGCGTAGTCGGCGAGTATGTCGGCCGCATCTACGAGCAGGTGCGGCAGCGGCCGCGCTACATGGTTGCCGCGGTGCTCGGCGCCGAAGCGGAGAGCGCGCAGCTGACGCGCACGGCGCCCGACCCCGGCGCGGAGCTCACGGCGCTGCCACCACCGCTGCCACGCGCGCGGGGAGCGCAGGAGTGAGCGGCCCCACGGCCGTGGTGTTTGCGTATCACGATGTCGGAGTGCGGTGCCTCAAGGCGCTGCTGTCGGCAGGCGTGGAGATTCCGCTCGTCGTCACCGTGGCTGACGATCCGCACGAGCAGCGCTGGTACGCGAGCGTCGCCGAGACCGCCGCCGACTACGGCCTCGAGGTGACGGTGCCCGCGGCGGGCGCCAGCGGCGCCCTCGAAGGCCGCCTGCACGCGCTCAAGCCCGATTTCCTGTTCTCTTTCTATTACCGCTCGCTGCTGCCAGCGGGATTGCTCGCGAGCGCGCGCCGCGGCGCGCTCAATATGCACGGATCGCTGCTGCCGAAGTACCGGGGCAGGGCGCCGGTCAACTGGGCCATTCTCAAGGGTGAGAGCGAGACCGGTGCGACGCTCCACCACATGGTGGAGCAGGCGGATGCCGGCGACATCGTCGATCAGCTGGCCGTTCCCATTCTCGCCGACGACGAGGCGCGGGAGGTTTTCGCCAAGGTTACGGTTGCCGCCGAGACCATCCTCGTGCGCTCGCTGCCGCAGCTCGTCGCCGGCACCGCGGCTCGGCACCCGCAGAGGATCCTCCCGGGACAGTACTTCGGGCGGCGCACGCCGGAGGACGGCCGCATCGACTGGTCGCGGCCGGCGCGCGAGATTCACGACCTGGTGCGGGCGGTCGCTCCGCCTTTCCCCGGAGCGTTTACCGAAGTGGGCGGCGAGCGCTGGGAAATTCACCGCACCCGCCCCAGCGAGCGCGCGCCGCCACGGCAGCCGGGCGCCTGGCTGTTCGGAGCCGACGGCGGGTTGTACGCCGCGTGCGGCGGCGGGGGGGTGCTGCGGCTTCTGCGCGCCGCAGACGCGCGCGGGCCGCTCGATTTTGCGCGGCTGTCGCAGGCGCTCGGCGCACGGCCCGCGCCGCTCGGTTGAAGCCCGGCAAGGCCGCCCGCCGTGGCGCTCATCGCCCTCAAGGTCGACGTCGATACCTTTCGCGGCACGCGCGAAGGCGCGCCGAGGCTCGCGGACCTCCTCGAGCGGCTCGACGCACGCGCGACCTTTCTCTTCAGCTTAGGCCCCGATCACACCGGACGCGCAATCAAGCGCGTGTTTCGGCGCGGCTTCCTCGGCAAGGTGAAGCGCACCTCGGTGGTCGAGCACTACGGCGTGCGTACGCTGCTCTACGGGGTGCTGCTCCCCGGCCCGCACATCGGACGCCGCTGCCGCAGCTTCATGCAGGATATCGGCGCTCGCGGCTTCGAGGTGGGGGTGCACACCTGGGACCACATTCGCTGGCAGGACGGCGTGGCCCGCGCCGGCGAGCCCTGGACGCGCCGCGAGCTCGCGCTCGCGGCGGATGAGTTCACCGCCATCTTCGGGCGCTCACCGCAGGTGCACGGCGCGGCCGGCTGGCAGATGAACGCCCATGTCCCGGCGCTCGAGCAGGAGCTGGGATTCCTCTACGCCTCGGACACCCGCGGCACCGGCCCGTTTCTGCCGCTCCTCGAAGGCACTGCCGTCCCGGTGCCGCAGCTGCCGACCACGCTCCCGACTCTCGACGAGCTCATCGGGCGCGACGACCTCGGCGGCGAGGATCCGGTGGATCATCTGCTCGCGCTTACCGACCGCGCTGGCGGGCGCGACCAGGTGTTTACGCTCCACGCCGAGCTTGAGGGCGGCGCCTTTCTCGGCTCGTTCGAGCGGCTGCTCAGGGCCTGGAAGGCGCGCGGGGACCTCCTCACGGATCTTGCGAGCTATGCCCGGCGGCTTCGGACCGACACTCTGCCGCGGTGCAGCATCGTCGCCGGCACGGTTGCCGGCCGCTCCGGAACGCTCGCGGTACAGGCGCCGGGAAACGGCGGCGCCTGAGGCGCCACAATATTGGCCCCGTCCCGATCGTCTGTCCCCAACGGAGATGGACGCCGCCGCGATCAGCGACCCCGTGAGTGAGGACCGGCAAATCACCGCCGCGGTGCAGCGCGAGCGTGGGCGGCTGCTCGCCTTCATCCGTCGCCGCATCGACGACGCGACCGAGGCCGAGGACATCCTGCAGGACGCGCTTTACGAGCTGGTGGCCGCCGAGCGCCTGGCGCAGCCGGTGGAGCAGATCGGCGCCTGGCTCATGCGCGTCGCGCGCAACCGCATCATCGATCGCTTCCGCAGGAAGCGCCCGGAGCTCTCGCTCGACGGCGCAGGCGGCGCGGACGGTGAGCGGGTGCTGGACGAGCTGCTGCCGGCGGCGGACGGAACGCCCGAGACCGCGGCGATGCGTGCGCTGCTCCTCGATGAGATCGAGGCCGCGCTCGCGGAGCTGCCGCGCGAGCAGCGCGAGGTGTTCATCGCGCAGGAGCTCGACGGCCTCACGTTCCGCGAGCTCGCCGAGCGCTCGGGCGTCAGCATCAACACGCTGCTGTCGCGCAAACGCTATGCAGTATTGCAGCTGCGCGAGCGGTTGCAGGCCGTATACGAGGACTGGCTGACCGAATGACCATGAGGAGAGAGCCGTGAGAGGCAAGCTGAGTTGGGTGGTGAGAGGGGTTGCGAAGGCCGTGGCGATCGTCGTCGCCGGGGTGGTGTTCATCGCAGTCTTCAGTTGGGTGGTGATGCTGCTGTGGAATTACGTGGTGCCACCGGTGTTTCACGGCGGGACGATCGGCTATGGCCAGGCGTTCGCCCTGCTGCTGCTGTGCCGCATCCTCTTCGGAGGCCTGCGCGGCTGGCGCGGAGCGCATGGACACTGGCGGCGGCACAGGTGGCGCGAGCGCTGGGAGAGCCTCACGCCCGAGGAGCGCGCACGGTTGCGCGAGCGCTTCATGGAGCGCTGCGGGCGGGGTATGGGCGAGTGAGAAGTTGACGCGCGCATGGGGGGACCCCAACATCGCGCGCGTGATTCCAGTCAACATGACGGCCGTCGAGATCCGCGAGCCGGGCCCGCCGGAGGTGCTGCGGGCGGGGCGGCGGCCGGTGCCGCAGCCCAAGCCCGGTGAGGTGTTGATCCGGGTGACGGCCGCCGGCGTCAACCGGCCCGATGTGCTGCAGCGCAAGGGTGTCTATCCGCCCCCGCCGGGCGCGAGCGATATTCCCGGCCTGGAGGTCGCCGGCGTCGTAGTGGCGGCGGCCGACGGCGTGAGCGACCCGGCGGTCGGCGCTCGCGTGTGCGGGCTGCTGGCGGGCGGTGGCTACGCGGAGTATGCGACCGCGCCAGCCGTGCAATGCCTGCCGGTGCCGAGCCAGCTGACTCTGGAGGAGGCGGCGGCGCTCCCCGAGACCTTCTTCACCGTTTGGTACAACGTGTTCGAGCGCGCGCGTTTGCGGGCGGGGGAAACATTGCTGGTGCACGGCGGCGCGAGCGGCATCGGCACCACGGCCATCCTGCTCGGCAAGGCTTTCGGTGCCCGCGTCGTCATCACGGCCGGGAGTGCCGTCAAGTGTGCCGCCTGCCGCGAGCTCGGCGCCGATCACGCCATCAACTACCACGAAGCGGACTTCGTCGAGGCGACGCTGCGGGCGACCGACGGGCGCGGGGCCGATGTGATACTCGACATGGTCGGGGGCGACTACGTGGCACGCAACGTGGCGGCGGCAGCCGTGGACGGGCGCATCGCGGTGATCGCTCATCAGGGCGGCGCCAAGGCGGAGCTCGACCTGCGACCGCTGATGGTGAAGCGCCTGCAGCTCTCGGCCTCGACTCTGCGTGCGCAATCGGTCGAGAGCAAGGGCCGGCTGGCGGCGGCGTTGCGGCAGCACGTCTGGCCGCTGTTCGCGACCAGGCGCCTGAAGCCGCTGATCCACGCGCGCTTTCCGCTGGCCGACGCCGCCGCGGCACACAAGCTGATGGAGTCCGGCGCACACATCGGCAAGATCGTGCTGAACGCCTGAAGGCGCATCCCGGGCACGGCAGCGCGCAGCTCAAGCCTCGCCAAACTGTGAGGTGCCGCGCGGGCGGCCGCGAAAAAGTCGCGTAGGGGTCACGGAATTGCCGTACCCTTCCGCTGCAGACTCACACAAGAATTCGACGGAGAATCCATGAGTCTTTCCCCGTACGGCCTCCTCGAGCTGCCCTGGTGGGGGTGTGTCCTGGTGACCTTCGCCACCATCCAGACCATGTTTCTCGGCGTCACGCTCTACCTGCACCGCGATCAGTCCCACGGTGGCCTGATCCTGCATCCCGCGCTGCGCCACGTGTTCCGCTTCTGGCTGTGGTTCAGCTCGGGCGCGGTCACACGCGAATGGGTAGCGGTGCACCGCAAGCACCACGCCCACGCCGACCGGGAAGGCGATCCCCACAGCCCGGTCGTGTTCGGACTGAGGCGCGTGCTGTTCGAGGGCTTCGAGCTGTATCGGGCGGCCGGGCGCCAGCCTGAGACAATCAGGAATTATGGCCGCGGCACGCCGGACGACTGGCTCGAGCGGCACGTCTACGGCCGGCATCCGTACGCCGGCATCGTGCTGTTCGTCGTCGGCCACCTGGTGCTGTTCGGCGTTCCCGGCATCATCATGATCGCGGTGCACCTCGCGGCGCAGCCTTTCTTCGCGGGCGGCGTTATCAACGGGCTCGGCCACGCGGTCGGCTATCGCAGCTTCGAGATGCCCTCGACCGCGACCAACCTCGTGCCCTGGGCACTGCTGCTCGGCGGCGAGGAGCTGCACAACAACCACCACGCATTCCCACGCTCGGCGTGCTTTGCGGTGCAGCGCTGGGAGATCGACATCGGCTGGCTGTGGATACGGCTGTTCAGCGCGCTGCATCTGGCGCGGGTACGCTGGGTCGCCCCGCGCCCGCAGCTCGAACGCCGGCGCCACGAGCTCGACGCCGATACGGTGCAGGCGCTGTTCGTCAACCGCCTGCACGTGCTGCGTGCCTATGCGCGGCGCGTGGTGCTGCCGGTGTGTCGCGAGCTCAAGGAGCGCGAGCCGCGCGGCTCGGTGCTCGCCGGCGCTCCGACTCTGCTCATCCGCCATCCGGCGCTGCTGGCCGAGGAGGCGCGGCGGCGGTTGCGCGAGCTGCTCGAGCACTACGAGGTGCTGCGGCGCGTGGTCGAATACCGCGACGGACTGCAGCAGGCCTGGGAGGATGCATCGACGGGCCACGCGCTCACCCGACTGCGCGAGTGGTGCCGGCGCGCGGAGGGCAGCGGCATCGGCGCGCTGCGCGAGTTTGCGCAGGCGCTGCCGGGCTACGCCAGCGCCCGCGGCTAGTCCCTTGCCTCACTTCGCCGGCAGGGTGCGCGAGCGCGTCACCGTGCGCATCGCGAAGCTCGAGTGCACGCGTGCGACGCTCGGCAGGCGGGTGAGATGCTGATTGTGGATGCGCTCGAAGTCGGCCAGATCGGTGACGACCAGGCGCAGCAGGTAGTCGTGCTCGCCGGTCATCAGGTAGCACTCCATCACTTCCGGCACGCACCGCACGGCGCTCTCGAAGGCCTCGAGGCCGGTCTGGCTCTGCCGGTCGAGCGTAATGCTGACGAATACGTTTACCGGAAATCCGGCACGCTGCTGGTCGACCAGCGCGGTATACCCCTCGATCAGACCTGACTCCTCGAGTGCGCGCACGCGCCGCAGGCACGCCGATTCCGAGAGGCTGACGTGCGCCGCGAGCGCGGCGTTGGTCATGCGGGCGTCCTGCTGCAGGAGGCGCAGGATGGCGCGATCGTAGCGGTCGAGCTCCATGGCGCAAGAATCCTCCGATTTGGATACTGATATCCGCAGAGTCTGCCAGAATCATAGGCTGCCAGGCTGAAACTACGCAAACGCGCACCTGGGGCGCTGCGCTCTAATTCGCCCACCACGAACCAATAACGGGGGAGCCGTCCATGCGCATCGGTGTTCCGCGCGAGATCAAGGTGCACGAGTATCGGGTCGGACTGGTGCCGGCCGGGGTGCGCGAGCTCACTGGCGCCGGCCACGAGGTACTCATCGAAACGGGGGCCGGCAACGGCATCGGAGTCGATGATGCGCAGTTCCGCGCGGCCGGCGCGGCGATCGCACCCGGCGCCGCCGAGGTGTTCCAGCGCGCCGAGATGGTGATCAAGGTCAAGGAGCCGCAAGCCGCCGAGTGCGCGATGCTGCATCCGGGGCAGGTGCTGTTCACGTACCTGCATCTCGCGGCCGATCCCGAGCAGGCCAGGGGTCTGATGAAGTCGGGCGCCACCGCGATCGCCTATGAGACGGTGACCGGAGCCAGGGGCTCACTGCCGCTGCTCACGCCGATGAGCGAGGTCGCCGGACGCATGTCCATCCAGGTCGGAGCTGCGAGCCTGCAGAAAGCGCACGGCGGCTTCGGCGTGCTGCTCGGCGGGGTGCCGGGCGTGCCACCGGCGCGCGTGGTGATTCTCGGCGGCGGAGTCTCCGGCACGCATGCGGCCGAGATGGCCGTGGGGCTGCGCGCCGACGTCACGGTGGTCGACCGCTCGGTCGACCGCCTGCGCGAGCTCTCGACCCAGTTCGGCTCGGCCATTCAGACCGCCTACTCGACCACCGAGACCATCGAGAAGCTGGTGAAGGATGCGGATCTGGTTGTCGGCGCAGTGCTGGTGGCGGGCGCGGCGGCGCCGAAGCTGGTCACGCGCGCCATGGTCAAGAGCATGAAGCCGGGCGCGGTGCTGGTCGATATCGCGATCGATCAGGGGGGCTGTTTCGAGACCAGCCGCCCGACCACGCACGCGGATCCCACCTTCGTGGTGGACGGAGTGATTCACTACTGCGTCGCCAACATGCCGGGGGCCGTGCCGCGCACCTCCACGCTCGCGCTGACCAACGCAACTCTGCCCTATGCGCGCGCCCTGGCCGATCTCGGCTGGCGCGAGGCATTCAAGCGCGATCCAGGGCTTGCGGCCGGACTCAACGTGCACGCGGGCGAGATCACGCACGAGGTCGTCGCCCGGGCTCTCGGCCTCAAGGCGCGGCCGCTGACCTGACAGCCGGGCGCGCAGCTCCCTACAAAGAAGGGTGGCCGGCCATCGCAGCCAGGCGGTAGGCTAGCGGCCCCCTTGCCTGAACCATCGGAGGTTCGTGATGAAGATTGCGTTGCCACTCGCCGTGGCGAGCCTCGCCGCCGGCGCCGCCCTCGCTGCCCCGGTCACCTATCAGGTCGATCCGGCTCATACCTACCCGAGCTTCGAGGCCGATCATTTCGGCGGACTGTCGGTCTGGCGGGGGAAGTTCGACAGCTCATCCGGGACCATCGTGCTCGACCGGCAGGCCGGAACGGGCACCGTCGACATCACGATCGAAACGGCCTCGATCGATTTCGGCCATGCCAAGCTCAACGAGCACACGAAATCGGCCGAGATGTTCGACGTGCAGAAGTACCCGACGGCGGCCTACAAGGGCACCCTGACCGACTTCAGGAACGGCGCCCCGACCGAGGTGCGCGGTGAGCTGACGCTGCACGGCGTCACCAGGCCGGTTAACCTCAAGATCAACAGTTTCCTGTGCAAGCCGACGCCGCCGGCGAACAAAGAGCGCTGCGGCGCCGATGCCTCGGGCACCATCAACCGCGCCGACTTCGGCATCGACTACGGCCAGAAGTACGGCTTCAGTATGCAGGTGAAGCTCGCGATCCAGGTCGAGGGGACTCCCGCCGGCTGAAGGCGCGCGATCTGTTGCACTGCTGCGGAGCCCGCCTTGCGCGGGCTCCGTTTCATTTCAAGCCAGCAGGTCCGCGACGTGTCCGGCGATTGCGAGTGAGGAGGTGAGTCCGGGCGACTCGATCCCGAAGAGCTGAACGAGCCCGGGCACGCCGTGCGCAGCCTGGCCGTCGATGCGGAAGTCGGCCGCCGGCTCGCCGGGACCGGTGATCTTCGGACGGATGCCGGAGTAGGCCGGCTCCAGCGCGCCGTCGGGAAGCGCCGGCCACCAGGAGCGGATAGCGCCATAGAAGGCCGCGGCGCGCTTCACATCCACTGAGTAGTCGAGTTCGCCCACCCATTCCACGTCCGGACCGAAACGGGCCCGGCCGGCAAGATCGAGCGTCAGATGAACGCCGAGGCCGCCGGGTTCGGGCAGTGGATAAATGAGCCGTCCGAAGGGCGCCCGGCCCGCCAGGGTGAAGTAGCTGCCCTTGGCAAGGTAGGCAGTCGGTACGCGCTCCGTCGGGAAGCCCTCCATGAGGCGCGCGACCCTGGGCGCCGACAGTCCCGCGCTGTTCACCAGCGCGCGGGAGTGGAGCGAGGCGGGCGCACCGTTCACGGCGATGAGAAATCCGTCCGCCTGCAGCGCAACGGCGGTCACGGCGCTGTCGCAGGCGAGCAGCGCGCCGCGGCTCTCCGCCTGGCCGAGGAGCGCCAGCATGTAGGCATGGGCGTCGATGATTCCCGTGAGAGGCGAATGCAGCGCCGCAGCGCAGCGCAGGCCGGGCTCGAGAGCGAGCGTGTCGGGGCGGCCGAGGGAGCTAAGCTCGACGCCGTTGGCGAGGGCCGCGGTGCGGATCCGCCCGAGCTCGGCGAGCTGGTTCCCGTTGCTCGCCACGATCAGCTTGCCGCAGCGGCTATGCGGGACGCCGTGCTCGCGGCAGAAGGCATAGAGGGCCTCGCGCCCCGCGACGCACAGGCGGGCCTTGAGCGAGCCGCGCGGATAGTAGATCCCGGCATGGATCACCTCGCTGTTGCGCGAGCTCACCCCGCTGCCGAAGCGCTCCGCGGCTTCTAGGATCAGCACCTCGCGCGCGCGTTGCGCGAGCGCGCGCGCGACGGCGAGGCCCACCACGCCGGCGCCGATGACGACCACGTCCACGCGTTCCATGGATCAAGTTTAACCGGAGCCCGTACAATGGCTCGGCCGGGTGCGCCCGCCGCCGCGGCGCTGCCCGGGAGGGGAGCGAGCCCAAGTGCCAGCAGTCAACTACCGCGTCAGCGACGACGTCGCGATCCTCGAGATCGCCAACCCGCCGGTCAACGCGCTCAGCCTCGCGGTGCGCGAGGGACTCATGGAAGGCCTGGCACGGGCGGCCGCGGATGCGGGCGTCGTGGCAATCGTGGTGTCCGGCGCCAACGGCATCTTCCCCGCAGGCGCTGACATCAACGAGATTGCCTCCGGGCTCGCTCTCAAGGCGCCGATGATCCTCGACGTGCAGGCGCGCATGGAGGGCACCGCCAAGCCGCTGGTCGCGGCGCTCGAGGGCAACGCGCTCGGTGGCGGCTTCGAGCTCGCGCTCACCTGTCATTGGCGCGTAGCGGCGCCGTCGACGACCGTGGGATTGCCGGAGGTGAAGCTCGGGCTCATACCCGGGGCCGGCGGCACGCAGCGCTTCACGCGGCTCGCAGGTCCCGAGGCCGCGCT